>CAZFLQ010000006.1:0-40166 GCA_964519935.1 uncultured Puniceicoccaceae bacterium
TGGCCAGCGACATCTAAAACTCCACATCAGCGACAATTAGAAATCCTCATCTATTATTGCGCAAAGAGATCATCCTGATCCGTTCGAGAGATGCGCGAACCACAAACCGGCGATCCTCGCAGCACTGATCGGGATGGCGAGGCGACCGCGTTCGTTTCAAAAAACCGGCAAGACCAGTACGATTACATGTGAGGGGCGCTCCCGACTGCCCGAAAACGTTCCGCCCACCACTGCCTCAATCGAGGTCTATCTTCCGGGGATCGATACAACCGGAACAAACCGCCGATGGGAAGCGACAGCCACCAGAAAAGGCTGGGCGGTCCACTCGACCCGTCGGAGCGGAACCTACCTGAACACACCGATCCTCCAGACCGACGGATCGCGGGGTTCCACTCACCTCAGCGCACAAACTCGCCGTCCATCATCGGCAGGGTCTCGTCGCAAAGTTCTGCCAGGTTCGGGTTGTGTGTAACCATCAGGATCGCCTGACCATGGTCGTGACTTAATTTCCGCAACAGGTCGAAGACCATCGTCGAATTCTTGACGTCGAGATTCCCGGTCGGTTCGTCCGCAAAAATGACACTCGGCTGATTCGCGAGGGCCCTTGCCACCGCTACGCGCTGCTGCTCGCCGCCCGAGAGCTGTGTCGCCAGACGGTGGGTTTTTTCGCCCAGACCCACTTCGCTCAGGAGCGTGTGCGCCCGGTCCCGCATCTCCGATTCGCTGTATTTCCGCAACTTCCGCATTGGCAGCATCAGGTTCTCGAGGGCCGTGAACTCCGACAGTAGAAAGTGAAACTGGAATACAAAGCCGATATGGGCATTCCGCGCCGCCGTCCGCTCTTCATCACTGACCAGACTCATCGACTGCCCCTTTAGGAGAATCTCCCCATCGTCAGGTCGGTCCAGCAAACCAAGCAGATACATCAGGGTGCTTTTCCCACAGCCCGACGGGCCCACAATCGAATAAATCCGCCCCGGATAGAGCGTCAGACCAACCCCCCGGAGCACGTGTACGCGCCCCTCACCCGACCCGAGATACTTGTGCAGGTTCACGCACTTCAAAACCTCCTCGTTGCGATCATAGCTGACCGAACCGCCGCTCATCCACTCGTCCCCCGGATAATGTCCCCCGGCTCGAGCTTGGCCGCCCGGCGCGCCGGAATGTAGCTCGCTACGATAACGATGAACGAAGCGATCACCGCCGCGTAAATGTAGTGCATCACATCCCAGTGGACTACAAAACTATCGGTCGAGAAAATTCCCCGGATCCGAATCGGCAACTTTGAAATCGTATAGGTCGCGAGGGCCGCGAAGGCCCAACCGCTGACAATACCCATCGCCAGCACCGTCAAACCCTGAAACATGAAAATCCGACCAATATCCTTTCGGGTGTAACCCATCGACCGGAGGATCGCGATCTCTTTGGTCTTTTCCATCACGATCATCACCAGTGTGTTAAACATCCCCAGGCCCGAGATCAAAATGATCGTCGAAACCGTGATCGCCGACGAAACCCGCAGCGCGCGGAATACCTGCAGCCACGTTTTCTCCCGCTCCTGCCAGCTCATCACTCCGTGCCGCAAGACCCGTTCCATCGTATCCGATATCTCCGGCGCACGTTCGTGGTCAACAATCTCGGCTTGGACAAAAGAGACTCCAAACGGTCGCTTTAAAAGTGTTCTCGCCGCCGAGAGGTGAACAAAGACGCGTTCTTTGTCAACTTGCTCAATCCCCGTCTCATAGATATTCGTCACCCGGAAACGGATATTCTGACCCTCCGCCGCAAGTATGATCGGATCCCCCACGTCAATTTGCATGCGCTGGGCCAGCTTGAGACCAACCATTGCCCCGAATGGATTTGACCGAAAATCACGGATCGTTCCAAAAACCATCTGCTGCTCCAAATCCGAAACCCCCATGTGCTGGTCAAGATCGATTCCATAGGGCGCACAGTACATCTCCCGGAAATTTCCCACAATACGCGCAGACCCCCGCAAGACAGGGGCCGCCGCGACCACCTCCTTGAATCGGAGAACAGCGTCGAGGATCTCCTTCGGATACTCGATCCCCTCGACATACTTGAGACCATCCTCCATCGATATTTCGAAATCGGAATCCCCGACTTCCATCGAACGAATCGTGTCCTGCCAACGATCTTCGATCCGCATCGCCCCGTTAACCCCGAGCATCGTTCGGATGAAGAATTGCTCAAACCCGCTCGTCTGCGCTTGGGTCACAATAAAAAAACCAACCCCGAAGACGATCCCCGCCAGCGACATCAACATCGAACGCTTTCGCGAAAGAAGAAAGCGCAGTGCAATGCGGAAATTAGTCGACAATCGGATCATAAGGAACGGGCGGGGGGTGTTTAAAAACTCGCATTAGCTGCGTTCAGCGAACTTCATCCTCACCTTGTCTCCATCTCGAAAACGGTCCAGTTCGTCCGAGATCACGATCTCACCCTCCTCCAGACCTGATCGAATCTCGACAACGTTCAAAGCTCGAAATCCATCTTTTACGGAACGCAATTCGACAACCCCGTCCTTTACCACGAACACGTAACCACCCCCCATCAACGCACGCCGCGGTATAATCAAAGACTCCTCACGTCGGTTCTTGATGATGCTCGCCTCTCCCGTCAGACCGTTCTCAAGGTTATCATTCCCGCGGTCCAACACGAGATAGACGGTGTACTGTTGGGTCTCCGAATCAATGCTCGGCAGTACCTTACTGACTTTTCCAGGATAAATGCGGTCGCCGTAGGCAAGAAATCGAATCTGCGCTGGCTGCTCGGGCTCAATCCCCGCAAAGTTCTCCTCATTCACCTTTGCCTTTATGAGCAATCTATTGCTGTAGAGGGTTGCGATTGCGGTGCCCTTGTTGATCAGCTCTCCGGGCCAAGCATGGATCTGCTCGATGACACCGCCATGCGGAGAGATGACCTCTGTCTGGGTTAAACTCCGAACATATTTCTTCAGTTCGATTTCCATCGTCTGGAGATCCTTTTCCTCCGCGATTCGCTTTAACTCGATTTGCTCTTTGTAGAGCTGGAAATCCTCTCTTCTGCGCTCGATCTCCAGCTTCGACAACTGACCTTCCGCAAACCGACGCTCCGAGGTCTCGAGATCCTCCTCACGACGTTTCAGTTCAAATTCCTCCGCCTTCCGACGCTTCAGATTTTCCTTCAGCGCATTGTAGTCAACCTTGAATTGCTCATAGGCCAAACGCAGGTCGGTCTCGTCGATTTTGACGAGTATATCACCTTCCTGAACAGCTGATCCGATCTCGATGTTCGAGGACTGAACCCGCCCCCCGACATCGCTCGTAATGAGAAGATCAAACTCTGGTTCAACCGTGATGCTGGCCGGAACTGCATCGATCGCCACCCCCCGCGTGACGGTCGCGACCGTAGCGGTTGACATCAGGCCTCGCGAAGCCCACCACCAGACAACCGCCCCAATCACGATTACAACCGCTAACTTCAGGAACAGTCCCAGAAAAGATTTCAGTTTCGTACTCAACTTATTAAATCGTCAGACAACGGTATGGTCGTCAAAAGAACCTCACCCGTTCAAAAAACCGACCGGAACCCACGACTGCGTGTTCCCATCCGGATTGAAGATAAGCATCGATCAGGATGCTGTTGTCTCGTCGAATTTCAGGAACTGGAGACCACGATCACGTCCTGTCAGGACCAGGTAACGCGTCAGCAGCATCAGGATTTCCGCGCGGGACTCGTGTACCCGCAGCTCTCGCGAATAAAACTCAAGCTGGCTCGCACGGAGGGCATTCGACGACGTCTGCCCCATCTCGTGCTCGGACTTAGCTCGCTGATAGATTTGAGTGTAAAGGTCCAATTGGCTCTCCAGCAGCTTGTGCTTGCGCAGGCGTATCAGGATTCTCTCCCGGAAATCCTGCTCGGCCTGCATTTTCTCCTCCATCATGTTGCGGTAGTCGAACTCGATCTGCCGGGCCCGGAGGAGACTGATCCGCTTGTTCGCCTGCGTCGCAAACCCGTCAAAGATGTTCCATCCGAGGGAAATCCCCGCAAAATAAGCGATCGAGTCAACGTCGTTCTCATTCGCAGTGTTCACGGGGCGCTGGCTCACGCTAGCCGCGAAACTCAGGTTGGGCCGTTGTCGCGACTCCACAATTACGAGGTTGCGCTTTTCCTTTTCCAGTTCGTTCTGGGCGATCCTGACCGTATCCGTCTCGTCCGCCCAGCCTTCACCGACAAACTTGCCCCCGAAAAGTCGCTCAAGTGTTTCCGAATCCAACGCCCCAACCCTCGCCGGGATGCCCAGATCCCCATCCACACCCGCCACGCGTGAGAACTGCTGGATCAAACGATCCTTGCGCATTTCAAGATCCTCGATTTCCAAAAGGCTGTTCTCAAGGTCGATCTGGAAGGTCAGATAGCCTTCCGGCGACAGGCGGCCCTCATCAAAATCGGCACGTTTCTGAGCGATTTCCTGCTCGAGGATGTTTCGCCGCAACCGGGCATTACGCAGGCGCATCTCATTCAACACCAGATCCAGAAAGTCTTCCCGGAGTTGAACGACGATGTCCTGAAACTGCTGGCGAGTCCGGATCAGCGAATTCTCGTAGTTGATTTCACCAATATTTACCTGCGCCTCAATTGATCCCCAGTGGTAGAGCGGACGGTTGACCCCGATGCTCGCGTTGGCACTGACCGCTTCATAATCCTCGGCATCTCCCGAACGGCTTTCAAACCGGTAACCGAAATTACCGTTCACCCCAAGGGTTGGATAGTACCGGGACCGCGCAACCTTCAGTTCCTGGTCCGCAATCTGCCGGTCCAGGCCGACTTGAACAAGGGCCGGTGCCCGCGTCCCGGACACCTCGAGGAGGGCCCGCAACTCCGGGAAATAATCCTCCGGAAGGGGGATCGTTTCCGCAACTTCCCCGCGCACAGAGGGCAGCACCGCCGCGCAGATCACACCTGACACAAAAAATTTGAAGACTTTCGGAAAGCGCATAAGCTTTCAAGGTAGAAGCAAACTTCGCACCCAAAGCAACCGCAATTTACGCTGTAATCGCAATACCCATTCTGGAGCAGAGTCCTCAGCAGCAAGGCAACACACGGCTATCAACCTCCCTAACGTGAATACTGTCCTCATTTGGATCGTCTTTATTTTCGCGACGACTTTCGCGGTCTTCAGCTTCTTTTTTCTCGGCCTCGCCGAAAAGCCTGTCTTGATCGCCGTGTCCACAGGCATCGCCGGTGTCACCGCCTACATCCTCCACCGCTCCGAACTATAATGATCCGAAACATCCCAGCCCTCTCGTCCGCCCTCTTTTCAGCGTTGTTGACATTTGCGTTATTCTCTCTTCCCGCCCAGTCAAACACCACCACACCCATCGCGGTCCTGCAGGCCATGCCCTGCCTCGGGACACTCACATCCCTCTCTTACATCCTCACCGGACTCCTCGCCGCGCGACTCATTTGCGCTGGCCGCGGCGCAAGAGAAGCATCCCAAGAAAACTGACAAATCCAAAAGTTGAAACCTCCGGAATTCTCGCCGGATCCACGATCTCCTCAAAGCTGGCGACAACACGAAGATCGTCGATCCCGATGCGGGACGCGCTGTTGCCGCGGAACAGCTGGATCCGATTGAGAACCTTTTCCCGCTCCGTTAGTGGCCACTGCTTGTCGCGGACAATCGTCAGATCCCACTCAGTCGGTTCCACCGAAGGAATCGGATCATCCGGGCCGTATAGCTTTGCATATCCCCGCAAAGCCCCTTCCCGACCGTTCAAATCGGCATCGAAACGTGCCGCCAGGAGGTATGTCTTTTCAGGCTCGAGGACCAACCCCCCTGCTGTTGCAAGATTCGGAGAGTTCAACTGATCCGAGGGCCGTGCTCCGACCCCGATAACCGCGAGCTCCTGGCGGTCGTCCCCCGCCCCGGAACTGATTGCCCCGAGGATCAGCCCGTCTTTGCTTGGATCCGATTCGTTGAAGATCGCGATTCCGGTGATCCCGTTGCCAAAACTGCCTGGGGTATCCAATCGTAGAAACATCCCAACGTAAAAAGTCGCCGTTTGGTCCACCTGCTGATTATTTATCGGGACGCCGTAATTCATTTCGGTCTCCATCTCCAGCGATGGCCCCGGAAAGGCAACCGAACCCCCTTCAAGATCGTAGACCTTTGACTGAAATCCCCTCTCGACAACCGCCCGGTCCCCCGAGCCGACCATGAAATACAAGGGCGGCAAATCCTGACCAATCGGGTAATCAAAGACATCCTCGAACAACGTAACACCTGAAACGGACTGAATCGCCCAAATGCAAAGACCGAAAGAAAGCACGTTTGGTTTTATCATGACGGGATATTTGTAACCAATCTCCTGCACCCAACTTTCGCAAGCGAAAAGCCGTCTGTAAAGTTTGTGTAATGACAGCATGACCAGCTCGCTTTGCCGTTTGACCCCCAACCAACTCAGTTACTAAGATGAAATGCGATGGACTCTGCCCAGACCCATACCCGATTCAACCCCGAGGACTTCAAGTTGTCCGGGATCAGAAGCCTCGGGGTGCTGGTCTGTTCGCCCTTTGGCGAGGCCGTCTGGACCAATCAACGCTTTACCGAACTGACCGCCGAAGATGCCGAATCCCTCGGCAAAGACGGAGTTATCCGTCTCCTCCCGAGCGTTCAGTCCGATTCCGATCGCATACAACGCAAACGATGGCTTCAAAGCATCCGGCAACATGAACCCGTCCACTTCGAAAGCGAAGTCGTCCGCCCTGATGGTTCGTCTGTGTGGCTCGGCGTGTTCATCGATCCTATTCTCGACGATGCCGGGGAGACGACCAGCATCACCGCCTTCGTCGAGGACATCTCTGAACAGAAAGAAACTGAGAGACGCCTCGTCGATGCCAAAAAGAAGGCCGACGAACTCAACCAACTCCTCGGCGAAAGCGTCGCCGCCGCCAAAAAGGCAGCCAAGGAGGCCGAGAACGCCAACCGCGCCAAAAGTCAGTTCCTTGCCAATATGTCCCACGAGATCCGCACCCCTCTTAATGGGATTCTCGGATACGCCCAGATTCTCCTTCGCAGCTCCAGCATCGATGACACGGAGCGCGAGGGCCTCGACATCATCCGCAAAAGCGGGGAACACCTCCTGACTCTTATCAACGATATCCTCGACCTTTCCAAAATTGAGGCCGGCAAACGCCAACTCGAGGCCCACACCCTCTCGCTCCGGATATTCCTTTCCGAAATTATCGAAATGATCCGACTCCGCGCCGACAACAAGGGACTCCGGCTCCTTCTCGAGATTGACGACGACATCCCCGATACCGTCACCCTCGACGAGAAGGCCGTTCGTCAGGTTCTCGTCAATCTCCTCGGAAACGCCATCAAGTTCACTCCCAACGGCGAGGTCCGCCTCCGCATTCACAAACGGTCCCGCGCCATCGAATCAACCAAGATGGCTCGGGTCTGCTTCGAGGTCATCGATACCGGCATTGGCATCCCCGAGGATCAGTTGGACTCAATTTTCGAAAGCTTTCGGCAAATCGAGGCCCCTGGTTTTCCAAAGGAGGGGACCGGCCTCGGCCTCAATATTTCAGAAAGTCTCATCAACCTCCTCGGCAGTGAACTTCGCGTCGAAAGTGCCGAGGGCGAGGGCACCATGTTCTGGTTTGAACTCGACCTGCCGATCAACACCGGTGGCCCCATGGCCGTTCGACGCCAACGCCGCCACCCCGAAGGCTACAAGGGACGGCGGCGGGACATCCTCGTTGTCGACGATGACAACGAAAGTCTCCGCCTCCTCTCCGACTTTCTCGGACCAATCGGCTTTAATATTTACAAGTCAGAAGGTGTCGAGACTGCCCTTACCCTCCTCCGGGAACAAAACGTCGACCTCATCTTAACCGATATCCGCATGCCCAACCAGACCGGACTGGATTTCGTCGAGTCTATCCGCAGCCATTCGCGACAGCGCAAAACCCCCATTTTTGCGGTTACCGCGATGTCCCACCGCCCCGGTGACTCGGACCCACGGTGGAAGCAGTTTGATCGCATTCTCCCAAAACCGGTAGACACTTTTGCCCTCCTCGAGGCCATTCGCGAGACTCTTGATCTCAAATGGAAATTCCGCGACGCGACCGACATGGACACCCCGATACAATTGACCCCGCCTCCCGAAAAAACATTGAAGGCCCTGATCGAACTCGCTGATATGGGAGACCTCGCTGCGGCAAGGGATATGGCGGAAAAAATCAAAACAGAATCCCCCGATCTCGCCCCCTTCGCCGAGAAAATCAACCGATTCATCAAAGCCTTTCAAACCGATAAACTTTGCCAGTATCTTTCCGGACTTTTAAAAAACGGCTCGAAATAATCCACCCTTACTTCAAAACCTATGAGCGAACGTGCCACCATTCTGATCGTTGACGATAATCCAACCAATCTCTCGGTCCTCTTTGAATATCTTTCCAGCCTCGGCTTCCGGGTTCTCAGTGCCGAAAGCGGTGAAAGTGCCCTCCGGCGGGTCCAGCACGCCACCCCTGACCTGATCCTGCTCGACATCATGATGCCGGGTCTCGACGGCTACGACACCTGTAAACGCCTCAAACAGATCGATTCGATCGCGGAAATTCCCGTTATTTTCATGACGGCCCTCCATGATGCCCAAAGCAAGGTCAAGGCCTTCAACTCCGGGGGCGTGGATTATGTTACCAAACCCTTCCAACAAGAGGAGGTCCTCGCCCGCATCCGCACCCATATCAAGATCCGCGAACTTCAGAATGACCTTCGCCAACGCATCGTCGAACGCGACGAAATGATTCAGGACCTCAACGCCTATGCCGGAATGGTCGCCCACGACCTCCGTAGCCCCCTCAACACAATCGTCGGCGTTTCCGAGGCGCTGATCTCCTCTGAACAGATTGTCGCTCCCGAGGATCATCTCGATATGATCCGCTTCATGTACCGCTCTGGCCTCAAACTCAGCAACATCGTCGAGGAACTCCTCGTTATCTCCTCGGTCCGGTCGGACGAGATTGTTCACGAACCAATCCTCATGATCGAGTTGATTGAAAAAACCCGCCAAAGGCTGGTCGAACTCGAGCGTCGCGAGGGGATCGAGATCGAGATCCCCGAAGCCCTCATCGATGCCATGGGTGTGCCCAGTTGGATCGAAGAGGTCTGGATGACCCTGATTCTTAACGCAATCCAGCTCGCCGGAACCCCGCCCCGCCTGACCATCACTTCCGAGGAAACCGTTGATGACCAGGTTTCCTATTCGGTCCAGGACAACGGCAAGGGATTCGACAACATCGAGGCTCAAGACTTCTTTGCGCCCCACCCCGGAAAGGGCGTCAACGCTGGCCTCGGTCTCTCCATTACCCGGCGCATCATCGAAAAACTCGGCGGCGAGGTCGGTGTCCGGTCCGAAAAAGGGGTCGGCAACACCTTTTTCTTCACCTTGCCCAAATTGCGGGTTCAGGAACCCATTACGGTCTCCAGCTAATGTCCTGACTCGCCCCCCCCGCCCCTATCCATGCAACCCATCCAGTCAGGGGCATTTGACCACCCACTCGCGACCCGGAAAAAGCCAACCTACCCGATTGGTGACGGCCTCCGCCAATACCTTTTCAAACACGGTCGCGAAACCGAACTGCCGATTACCTACGAACGACTCCTCGATTTCTCGATGTCGGTTCCCCTGACCGACCACGAGGGCAACGACACCCTCTGGGAATCCGTCGGTTACCCCCCGGGGGAGATGAAGGCAATCGCCGAGGGGCTCACCCGCACTTACGTCATCCTCAAGACCAATGGTGACTTCTCCGTCATGGAACACCTCTTCATGGACCGGATCGACTTCTGCACCTTCGGCAATTCGAAACCCTTCCGTATTCGGATTGTTAACGCCCACAACGACAATCAGGATTACTATTACATCAAGAAGGCCGATGCCTCCCGGGTTTACGGACTTGAGCTTGAGCATCTCCTCTCCCCCAACCGGATGCACTACCTCACCTATGGCGAAACTCTGATCGAAGAACACGTCATCGGCATCCCCGGCGATCTCTTTATCAAACGGTGGCTGACCAACCCCGAGATCAGTCGCGTCCGCCTCGCCAAAGAACTCGTCAAGTTCAACGAACGCGCCTTCGTCCGACTCCTCGGCGACATGCGTTCTTACAACTTCGTCGTCGATATCACCCCGGATTTCGAAGACTTTCAGATCCGCATCCGCCCGATGGACTTCGACCAGCAATCCTACAGCGGTCGGAAGCAGTTCTACCTCCCCCAGTATTTCAAGGATAATAACCCGCTCGTCTTTTTCTGCATGAACGTCCTCACCCCTGGCAGTGCCTTCCAATACCAGCGCGAGGAACACGCCCTCATGATCCGCCGCATTCAGCTTGTCCACAAACGTATCAGGAATTTAATTACAGAAATGTCCCATGATCGACTCTCAACTCCCGAAAAAGTTGCCCAGCTCCGCGAATCCCTCGCCGAACACTACGAGAACGATGACTTCCTCTACTGCGTCAACATGGGCGAAATTCTCCGCGAAAGCCTCATGACGATCATCTCCCGGAACAACCGTCCCTCCGCCGCCGCCCTCAGCCTCTACTAACCCGAGGATGCCGGTATTGATCGACTATCCGGGACGGACGGTCCACGCATCGATCCGCGATCTCGCCGCTCTGGCCACTTTTCATCGGGGCGGGGGACATGCCCATGGTCTCGCCGGACGGGCGCGGATCGGTACCGAATGGCACCGACAGGTTCAGGAAGAATCCGCCGCCGATCCGACCATCCGTTGTGAGGTTCCCTGCCGCGGCCGCCTCACCCTCGGCGGGTGGGATTTTCATCTCGAGGGCCGGATCGACCAACTGCTTCCCGATCGCGAGGGATTTCGGCTGCGCGAGATCAAAACGATCAGTCGATTTCCGTCGCCCGATTCCGATCTCCGGCACAGCCATCCCGGATGGTTTCATCAGGCATCCCTCTACGCCCTTCTGGCCGAGCAAACCGACCGCGCCGGGCTCAGGGCTTCGATCCTATCCGCCGAGATTCTCCTCATCGATCTCCGCACCGGGCTGCGGATGCCGTTACCTCTCGGTCCCGAAGATTCCAAAAACACCCGAACGTTTCTTGACCACCTCGTCCGGATTTTCGAATCGAAACGGCCCGCCTTTATCTCCGAAGCAACCTCCGAAGATCCTCCTGAAAACACCCTCCGCCCTTTCCGCCCCGCTCAGGAAATCGCCTTCCGCGATCTCGAGAATGCCCTCCGCTCCCGTCGTCTCGCCGCCTTCGAGGCTCCCACCGGTTTCGGAAAAACCGCCGTCTTTGTTCGCTGGGCACTCCGGCAGCTCGAAAACCCCTCCATCAACCGGGTTATTTTCCTGACGGGGAAACGTTCCGGACGGCTCCAGATTGTCGATGAACTTCAGCGCGGGATCGGACCCGAGGCCGGCGACCGGGTCGAGATTCTCCGCTCCCGCGACGAATGCCGCCCCGGCTGCCCCTTCGCCGCCTGCCGCACAACCTCCTGCGATCCAGCCGCACCGGCGGTCGAAATCCACCATCTCCTCCCGTCGGGCAATGAAGACACGCCGACGCCCCTTAACCAACCCTGCCCCTACCAACTGGGGCGTGCCAGCCTCCCCTTTGCCCCGATTTGGATCGCCGATCTCAATTATCTCTTTGCCGATAGCTCCAGCCATATTTTCCTCGAAACCCCCGGCTACGACCCCTCCTCCACCATCCTCGTGATCGACGAGGCCCATAACCTCCCCGACCGTGCCGCCGCCGCCTGGTCGATCAACCTCAGTGCAGCCGAACTCGGAAACCTCGGCGAGGCCCTCCTCCTCGCAGGCTCTCCCCGGGCAATCATCGACCTCATCTCCGAAATCGTCCAGCGCCTTCGCCCGCTCCCTCCAAACCATGAACTCAACCTCGGCGATATTTACTGGTTCGAGGACAGCTTCCAGATCCTCCTCGATCGACTCGGTGAATCCCCGCCGCCGAACGATCTCAACGACGCCTCCATCACCACTCTTGCAAAAATCCGCACAGCCCGCGAGCGGCTCTCTAATGATCGCATCCCGTCTTTGCGGCACACCGGACAGGGCGGCCGATTACAAATCGATTGCACGAACCCCGCCCCGATCATCGGGCCAATTCTGCAGTCCTTCCAGCGGGTTTGCCTGACGTCAGCGACCCTCTCCCCCTTCGATGCCTTTTTCCGCTTGATCGGACACGATCAGACCGAAAACGCGGCTGTCCCTGCCCCTCTGATCTGGAACCACGATCAGCTCGATCTCGCCATCGATCTCCGCATCGACACCCGCAGCACTCAACGCGACCGCTACCTCGGACTGACCGCTGGAACCGTTTCCGATTTCGCCCGAATCCCCGCCGACGGTCCTACCCTCGTTTTCTGCCCTTCGTTCCGCTACCTGCAGTCCCTCGAACTCTACCTCCGCGAGATCGCCGCCGATCTCTTGATCGAGGCTCAAGACCGCGAGGACGCCGACCCCGTTCAGACCCTGACCAACGCCCTCCCCCTCGGCGATGTCTTCCTCCTCGTTCTCGGCTCCCGTCTCAGTGAAGGCATCGATACCCTCGGAGGAGACTGCGGAAAGGCCATTGTCATCAGCCCGGGGGTCCCCGAGGTCTCCGCCGTCCGGCGGCGCGCCCGCGAAGATGCCGACGCCTCCGGTCAGGATGGATTCCACGAGCACTTCACCCTCCCCGGCATGCGCAAGGTGATCCAGGCAGTCGGCCGCCTCATACGGTCAGAATCCCACCGCGCCCGCGTCCTCCTCCACTGCCGCCGCTTTGATCAACCCGCAACCCGCGCCGCCTTCCCCGATTGGTGGCCGGACCCAACCCGTATCCGCAACCACCAGGACTGGCATAACTGGTTGACCCAACGATGAACCCGACTTTCACCTTTGTGTGTTTGGATTTTCCATGAACCTCCCTCCTCCCAGTGTTTCAGCGCGTCAATCGCCAGGGTTCAATTTTGTATCCGAATTATGGATACGTATTATCTTGCTTGTCCTTCCTTGTTCCGCCAACGCCTCCACCCTCGCCTTCCCCGGGGCCGAGGGTTGGGCCGCCGCCACCCCCGGAGGCCGCGGCGGCGATGTCCGGATCGTCAGCAACCTCAACCCATCCGGCCCCGGCTCCCTCGCCGCCGCCCTCGCCGCTTCCGGGCCCCGCACGGTCGTCTTCGAGGTCGGCGGTGTCATCGATTTGAAGGGTGCCACCCTCTTCATCGACAATTCCTACATCACCGTCGCCGGTGAAACCGCCCCATATCCGGGGATCACTCTGATCGACGGCAGCCTTGTCGTCCGCTATACCCACGATGTTGTCATCCGCCATCTCCGGGTTCGGCCCGGGGCCACCCGTCACGCCGGGACCTTCTGGGAACCTGATGCCATCACCGTCGACCGCTCCCGCCGGGTCATTATCGACCACTGCTCGGTCTCCTGGGCCGTCGATGAGAACCTGACCGTGACGGGACCACCGTTCACTGGCAGCAATCCCGACCAGTGGCGTCAGAACCAGTCGCTGGAAGTCACCCTTAGCAACAACCTCATCGCCGAAGGCCTTTTCAACGCCACCCATTCCGATGGTGCCCATTCGCGGGGTACCCTCATCATGGACAACGTCAACCGCCTCGTCATCACCCGCAACCTCTACGCCCACAACGACCAGCGCAACCCGCTCTTCAAGGCCGGGAGCCGCGCGATTGCCGCCAACAACCTGATCTATAATCCCGGGCTTGCCGCCATGCACTACGCCTATGTTCCAAACGAGTGGGCGGGCCTCACCCCTGAACCCGCCCTCGTCTCCGCGATCGGAAATGTTTTTCAAGTCGGTCCTGACAGTTTTTTCTTCCCGAGCCTCTTTTTCAAAGGAGACGGCCCCATGCAAGGATACTTTGAGGACAATCTCCGGCTCAATCGGAGTGGCTTTGAGGATCCCAACATTTACGAGTTCGCCGAATTATCCGGCATTTTTCTTCGCGAAATAACCGATCCTTCCACCCGGGTCCCAACCCCACCGATCAGCCACTCATCGGTCATCCCAATGCCCTCTGATCAGGTCCAACCATCCGTTATCAACCGCTCCGGTGCCCGGCCCTGGGAGATCGATCCGGTCGATGCCCGTATTAAGGCCGAGGTCATCACCCTAACCGGCAGAATCATCAACAGCGAAAATGATGTCGGCGGCTTCCCGTCCCTCCCCGCAACCTCCCGCCAACCCGGCTGGGACACCGACCGCGACGGCATCCCCGACGACTGGGAACGCCTCCGCGGTCTCAATCCAGGCAGAACGGACAGCAACCGCTATGACCTCAGCACGGCGGGATACACCAACCTCGAGATGTATCTGATCGATCTCAATGCAGCCGAAATGGATACCTCCAATACCACCCTCTCGGTCGTAAACACCCCCGCAGGCCTCCACCTCCGCTGGGAACGGCTCGCTCCCGGGATGATCCTCGAAACCTCCACCAACCTCGTCCAATGGGACCCCTTCGTCCCCGACCCATCGATCTCCGGCCAACGCCCCATCCCACCGTCCTCCGGCGCAGTCTTCTACCGCGCCCGCAGATAGGTCGCGGAGTCGAACCGATGAACGAAAAAACAATCGCGTTTCTTCACATCGTGGCAACATCGCCTTTTTTGCCAATGGCACTCGTCGGCGTTCTTCTGGTGTTTCCCGCCATCATCATCCTTCCGGGTTTCGGACTCTACATCGGCTATCTCCTCATCCTCTTCGGTTTCAAACCCCTCGTCCAAAACCATCTATTCTGGGAACTGTCCATCCTCTTCAACGGGATCTTCTTGATCGGCGCCATTTCGATAGCAGCCTACAGTACCATAACGAGGAGCTTAACCAACGAATCCCCCCTCGTCTTCCTTATCCTCCTGTGGACTGCCCTCGCCGTGAAACTCGGAACGGTCGCCGCTGGGCAAGCCCTCCGAGACGAACAGGACTAACAGGTTTTCAAAAAACACCACCAGTTCCCACTCCCGCCAGATGAAATGCCCCAACGTCAAAACGCCGCATTCACAAAAGGGAAAAAGACCAGCGGACCACTTTTGTTTACATTCCCCAGCCCGATCTGGATTCCCTGCAAACGATCCGCCACGTTGATCAATCCAAACTGCACCCCGCGCATATCCTCGGCATAATTGAAAAACCCCGTTTGGAGTCCCTTGACCGTACCCTCGCCCAAGCTGATTGCCCCGGCTTGCCAACCGAGAATCTCGTCATTGCTCAAATTCAGGAATCCACCTTTCAGCCCGACAAACCGGCCCGAAGAGATCGTCACAATCCCCGTTTGCCAACCGACAAAGTCGTCCTGAGTGATGCTACCGAGAGCATTGAACATCACTCCGACGCTCGGTTCCGTAAATTGCCCAACCCCGAAAAGGCTTAAATCGACCCCTTCCAAAGACGCGTTCTTGGCATAGAAAACGTTCAGCCGGATCCCCTTTACATCCGTCTCAGGCGTGTGCACCTGTAAAGGATGGAGAAGTGAAAATTCGATCCCGGTGGACTCCGCCGCCCGCATCCCGAAAAGCGACGTTCCCGCGCCTAGGCCAAAAACGACGAGCCAAATGATAGAGTTTGCAGACTTCATCCTAACCAACCTTTAGTTATTCAGTCCACATGTCGAACTTCTTTCACGGGAATTTCGATCTTAGGGCTTGGAAGAAAATAAGTGTGTCAATAAGACGCCGTAATTTTGGTCGCTGGCAAGGCGCGCTGATGGAGCATATAGCGATCTGTGACCGAGGAGCAACGCCGCCAGCGGGCAAAAGAACAAGTCGGATTGTTACAGTTATTTTTTGACAAGCCCTTACAGCCATCCCGTTCTCTTCATTTCGCCGAAACCACAAAGAAGCGAATCCCGGGATCGATCACCGCGATTATCCTCAGCGGGATCCACCAGCAACCTCTGCAAATGCTCCGCCGGGCCGGATCGCTCGAAGTCATCGGTCTCGAAAACGTCTACGCCACCTTTGACGAAGCCCTCGCCCGCGCCCGGGAAATAACGTCAGGTTAAGACTCCGTCGTCCATCATCCAACCCCCATTCGGACGCTCCAACCTTTCTCACATCCACCCGCGTCCCTTGAAAATCCGCCACGGGATGATTCCTGACAGAATCATCATCCCAATCGCAAAGGGATAACCCCAGCTCTCGTCCAGTTCCGGCATGAACTCAAAGTTCATTCCCCAGATGCTCGCAAACATGGTCGGGGGCAGGAAGATCACCGCCGCAATCGAGAAGATCTTGATGATCCGGTTCTGCTCAACAGAAAGCAGACCAAACACGCTGTCCTGAAAATAGGTTAGCCTGGTCGCCACAAAAGTGCAGTGCTCATTCAGCGAATCGATATCACGCAAGATCGCCTTCGCCGCCGAAGATTCAATCAATTTCAGATCCAGTTCCTTATCGTGTAACAAACCCCGTCGCACGGTCATCAACGCCTGACGAAAAACCGCCGTGTGCTCGGTCGAGATTGCGAGGCTCTTAACGAGGTCTCCGTAGCGCGACTCCCGTGCCTTCGGGGACTTCAGCTCCGTTCCCGCAAAAAGATGCCCCGACAGCTCGTTCGCATAATCCTGCACCCCCTCAATACCATCTGCCAAACGGTCCACGAGAATCGTTAACAGGTCGCGGAAAACCAGCGACGAAGACAAATACCCCTCGAGCGGAAGGAGGGAGCTGCGAATCCCCGGAGTGTCGAAATTCGTGAAAATCATCCATTTCGTGCCGTCCAAAACCAGCGATATCTTACCACTGCGGACGTTTGCTCCCTTCAGATTATAAGGAATATCGAACGTGAAGATGTGGGAGTTGGCAACTTTCTGAAACCTGCTTGTATCGACAATTTCATCACGCTCTTCAGCCGAAGGTACCGCCAGACCAAGCTCGGCGGAACATGCTTCGATTACCTCGGGCGAAGGATCAAAAAGAATATGGGTACTCATTATCCGGAATCGTTTTAGGGACACTGTTTCGAAGTCGGCCTGTTATCGTGAGGTGTGACATCACAAATTCAAGCGGTTTGGCGATACGCTCTCCAACCCGAGGTTACAATTCACACCTTTTTTCCCAGGTTCCTTCAGATATTCACAGCGGAATCACCCGGTCGATCTTCCAATTCCCCTCCTCAAGCCGAAAAAAAATCCCTAACCTCGCCTCGTGGCGACCGCTCGCACCATCCGCCGCTCGCAGGTTCGCGGTGATTTCGAGGATTCCTTCCGCCACCTCCAGTTCCAGATCAAATTTCTGAATCTCGAAAGTTTGACGAAAATTCACGGATTCCAGCCGCTGAAAGGTTGCCGCCATCAGCTGCATCAACGCACCCCGCCCGTTACGTGTCCCCGTCCACCCGGGAACAGCAAACTCCACTGCCTCCGTAAAGTGGGACTCGACCTTCCGTGCGTGCAAGCCCACCGCCAGACCCGATAACCCCGCTCCCTCCTCGAACCATTCAATCACCGCCTCCATCCGATTGTGAATCGCTTCCTCCGGATCATCTCCTCCCCGCGATAAAAAGACAACCAAGCCGCACAGAACGACGCCTGACAGGAATCCGACCTTTTTCGCTGGCTTCATCTTCTTTCCTTCGACCAGACCCGATAATACGCTAAGTCACAGGCCCCGGTATCTCTACTCCAATGGATATTCCCCTAGCAAATCCGGACCCGTCCACGGTCCCGCCCGACTTCCGAATCGGGCCCGGGCATCCGCAACCGCTTCTTCCGTGATCACCGGATAGTCGTTGTCCCAGGCCTGCCGCACATAGGTCATCACCGCCGCGAGGTTGCGGTCGTTCAAATTTCCACCAAATGCCGGCATGTTTCCATTGTAGGTATTCCCCTTCACAACAATTTCCCCGATAAGTCCATTCAACAAAATCGCCGAAAAACGCTTCCCGTCTCCGCCAACCCAACGCGACCCGTTCAACGGCGGAAATGCTCCCGCAACACCATTACCGTCCGTCTGGTGGCACTGAACACAGTTCTGCGCAAAAAGTCTTCCACCCGCCTTGATCGGGTCAAAGGGCGGTGGCTCAACCGAACCCTTCGCGGGGTCATAATTTGGATCCGTCACCTGCCAACTGAACTTGTTATAGGTGCTGCCAAAATAAAAGGCCGCCCAGGCAATCACCAAACTACAGAGAAAAACCACCGAGATCGGCAACGGCGCTGCCATTTCACTGGGTTCTTTCTTTTCACGCGCGAGCTGGTCGTGGAGGGCCGACAACGATCCGTCCTGCATCTTGGCAGCCTCGTTACGCGGGCCCGCGTCTTTTCCGGATGGGGATTCGGTTGAAGGGTCTCCGTGTGGGTCGCTCATTGTCATTCTACAATCGGTGCCTCCGGAAGACTGTAGTCAAGTTTCAGGCTCAAAAGATAAGCAACCAAAGCCTCGGCATCCCGCGTTGGAAGAACTTCATATCCGGACGGAGGCGCGTAAGGGGAATCCGCGCTGATCGCGATGGCACGGGGATGAGGATCACCATCAATTTCGCGCACTTCATACAGGTAGGCAAAGGGCGGCATAACCGACCCCTCCGAGGTGATCTGAGGGTTGAAGAGATGCTGATGGTGCCAGTCCGCCGTTAAGGGTCGCCCGCCGACGTGAGCCAGGTCCGGTCCCGTCCGCATCGTACCCAGCAACACTCGATCCTGCAGAATGTAATCCCGCGGAACCGACTGCCGCGGGCCCCAACCTCGTTCGTAGTCCGCCCCGAATCCCTGTGGACGCGCCTGCTGGGAATGGCAATACATGCAGCCCTCCCGCATGTAGACAAGTTTTCCCTGCTGGGCCAACCCCACCGGCTGATAAGGGAAGAGCGGATCGCCCGCCACCGGATTGCCCTCCTCGTCCAGTGTCTCTGTGGTCACCTCGAGCGAACCCAACTGATAGTTTCCGGCCCAGATCAGACCCATCCAGGAAAACGCGAGGGTGAAAAAGATCCCCAAAAAAAGCAGTGGAAGATTCTTCATACGCGATCAGCCGTTGGTCGGAACTTGTTTGAACTTGGCAAAGGAAACCTTCGGGCTTGCCTGGTTCGACCCAAGCAACATCCAGGCAAAGTTGATCGCAAAAGCAAGATGGCCAAAGGTCATTAACATTCCTGCAACCGAGCGCGAAAAAAGCCATGGAACCGTCATCCGCACAATGTCGAGGAAAACCACATCAGGGTTGTTCATCGCCAGACCTTGCAACCAACCGGCAAAGGACAACCCGAATACATAGATCCCGATACCCATCGCACAGCACCAGAAGTGAAACTTGATCAATGCTCCCGAAGGCCACTCCTTCGCCAGAAGGCGCGGCAGCATGAAGTAACAGCTCCCAAACATCACCATCGTGAAAAAGGCGTAGACCCCGTGGTGGGCGTGCGCCACCGTAAAGTGAGTGAAGTGGGTCACCTCATTGACCTCCGGGATCGCCATTAAAGAACCCGCCAGGCTCGTCATCGTGTAGGACATCGCCCCAAATACAATAAAACGGAGGGTCGGACTGTTCCAGACTGCCTGAAAACTACCCTTCACCGTCATGTGATGATTGATCGCGACGACGATCACGGGGATAATCATACCGAGACTACCAACCGTCCCGGCGGCCTGCAACCAGAGAGGAATCGGTCCCCCAATCAGGTGGTGAACCCCAGCCCAGTTGTAAAAAAGGGCAAGCGACCAGAATCCAAGAATCGACAGATAGTAGCTGTGGATCGGTTTCCCGAGAACCTTCGGGATCAGATAGTAGGCCGCTGCCAAACCAACCGGCGTGTACCACAGCCCCAGCACGTTGTGCGCAAACCACCAGTTTGTAATCGACTGAACAACCCCGCGCGCCGGCGCGAAAAAGATCACCATCTGCACCACCGTATAAAGCCACGGGAACCAAAAAAGCGCCGCCAGAATATACCACTGGGAAACGTAAACGTGTTCACCTTTGCGATAGGTAAAGGCCAAAATCCCCCAGCACCCGATCATTGCGTAGGAAAACGCCAGAATCGGGGCCACGTAGGGCGGCATTTCCAACCATTCGACCGAGGTCATATCACCCGCGAGGATTCCGAAAACACCAACTGCGACACCCACGTTCCAGAAAATACCTGCCCCGATCAAAAGTCCAAAATGCCGCACCGGTGCCCGGCAAAGACGCGCCATGATCCAGACTGCGACAATGAAAACCACGTTGTTTCCCCACCCATAGGCCATCGCATTCAAATGCGCCGAACGCGCCCGTCCAAAGGTCAGCGACGGCATGTCACCGAGAAATGAAGGCGTGTGCAGCTTGATTGATGCTATCAGGGCCAGTGCCGAGCCGATCAACAGCCAGATGATTGCCGCCGCTACGAAGAAGATACCAGCATTCCGCAGGGATCGGTCGATCTCCCACAACTGCACCCTGGTCGAGTCGATTGCCGGGACTACTGGAATCGGAGTTGTTTGATCTGCAACAAGCGTGCTCATACCTCAATTATTCAGTTCGGTTCCACCCGTCGTTTTATCGCGACCATCGGCTCCAGGAAAAAAATCGAGCTGTTCGCCTTCCGGTTCCTCGTCGTCAAAAATAGTTCGGGCACCTTTTTCAAAATTGTTCATTTGTCCATTCCGCGACGCCCAGAACAGCGCAAGCACACCGGTTGTAAACAGGAGTGCCGCGAACACCAGAATCGCCAAAAGGAAAATGCTCCACCAACCTTCATCCATGCGCGAATCCTCGCACCCGTTTTGCCCCAAGGCAATCGGTCTGGTTGCAAAAGATCGGAAGCTTCATTTCTCGATTAAAAATACTCATCTCCGAAAATCCAGGACCTACGACTCAAGCTTCGGGAAGCATTTCCTTCAACACCAGGTCCTTTGCCCTTTCGATCGGGATCTGATACACCCCTTCTCCCGGGTTGATCGCTTTGTAGGTGGAAATCCGCTCAATCCCATCATTTCGGGTCGTTTCAAGAATCTCAATCCGCTGCTCCGTCCGAACAGCGTCCGCGCTTGTATCGGGACGCAGCGGCAGATAGGCGATGACGACGATCCCCAAAAAAAGAAGAATGAACCCAACGATCCCAATCAGGGAAACGATTTGGGTCGGCAGGCCAGGCTCTTCGTGCTCTTGCGATGTTTGCTCCATGAGAAGGTCTCCGTTTCGGATTATTCGTGATGGTGAATCGACTCGTTGATATAAGGGTCGCGGATAGGAATGCCCCGGTGCTGGGCCGCACTCTTGAAAAACGCCCAAAGGATGATCCCGCCAAACCCGACCAGCGCACAGATATCAAACGGCGTCACCGAAAACTCGCGAATCGTGTATCCCAGGGGGGCCTCTAGGTCAGTTTTCTTTCCAGGAAGGATATTCCAGTAAAGGTCAACGAGGTGGAAAAGCAGAATCCATCCAAGGATGAATACATACGTCACCGTCCGAATCTTGTTCTTGTAGAACAGCAGGAACAGGAAGGGAAAAAGAAAGTGCGCAAACACCAGCAAGAGGCTGACGTCCCACCAGGAGTTGTGCGCCCCGTCCACCCCGAACTGCCGGATGACGTACCAGAAGGTCTCCTCGGGAATGTTTGCCTGGTAGATCAGAAAATACTGCGAAAAGCTGATGTAGGCCCAGAAAATCGTAAAGGCGAGGGCCATGTTTCCAAGATCGTACTGATGCGCCTTGTTGTAGATCCCCTTCAGATAACCGGTCGAGGCCAGCAAGACACAGGTAATCCCGATTACAGAAATTGCCGCCCGCATTGAGGCCGAAAAAAACCAAACCCCGTACATCGTTGAAAACCAGTGGAATTCCAGACTCTTGAACCAGTCGATGGCCGAGAAGGTCGCCGCCAGCGAGACGACGAAAATCCCGAGGCCCGAAAGCTTGCGACCCATCGCAAAGTTTGAGGCATCCCCGGTTTCGTCATTGCGGACTGAAATCCTCCGCAACGCGAGGGCCAGCCAGCTCAGGACCGCTAAAAACAAAATCGACCGAACCGTAAAGAATGTCTGGTTCAGGTAGGGCGATTTTTCGATCCAGAGAACGTCCTCGGCAACGGTTGAACCCGACGGCATGACGTAGTTTCCATCCAGCCACTTCCAAATGATCCCAGCATCCGGCGATACCCAGGGAAGGATAATCAGCGGCAAAAAGATCAACGATAACCAGGGGAACGCCGAAAGAAAGTGCTCCAGTTGCCGTCGAATGATGATCGACCATCCCGCATCAAAAATGTAGGTGATGAGGACAATAAAAAGCATCCCGACGAGAACCGAATACCAGAATGAGAATCCCAGGAGGTAGCTCAGGGCGTGGCGCCTGTCATGCTCGACCACACCAAGAAGAAGCCCGAAAAGCGCCAGCAGGGTAAAGACCAGACCCACCCCGAGGGCGATATTCCCCAGCCGGGCCATTCCCGGATGGTGCAGTTCGGTTGTCGTGTCCGCCGTAGTCACATTCATAGTCCTACCTCAGCTTTCTTGTCGGCGGGAATATCCTCCGCCGTCGCATTCTGCGAACGCTGCAACGCCCGCACGTACAAAATAACCGCCCAGCGCTCCTCCGGGCTCAGCTTCTCCGCGTAGCCATACATCGTCCCCTTGCCCCAGGCAATCGTGTTATAAATCTCGCCCTCCGCCATTGTCCGATACATTTCCAGATTCAGATCGGCCGCAAGCACACCATACTGGGAGGTCACCCCTTTTCCGTCTCCAGCATAACCATGACAGGGCAGACAAAAAATCGCGTACTTCTCTTCGCCAGTCCGCATGATCGTCTCGGATAGCTCGATCGGGAAACCCCGCACCCACTCTTCGTTTGCGGTCTTCCCGGTCAGCAATTCGGTCTTGGCGTAGCGCCCACCATCGTATTCCGGGGAAAACACGTCTCCCAGATCCCACGCCTGTCCCCGAATCACCGTATTCATAGGCTTCGGGCGGTCATTCATTCGATTCTGAAAATAGTCGTTTGACGACTGAGCCTTGTACTTCGCCTGATCATCCATATCCGGGAAAATAATCCATGGCGTCTTCTCGCTGAATTGCCCGCGGGTTCCGAAAATCGACAGCATCGCGATCAGGGAGGCCGCCAGGATAATGTAAAAGGTACGCATGATTATCGACTTTCGGCAGTTACGGTTTCAGATGACGGCGCGACATCGGCAATTGCCTCCCCGCCGATAGAGGCCAGAAACTCCCTGACTTTATCGGCGTCGAACAACGGGTCACGGCTTTCGATCATCAGCATAAAGGTATCGTCCGTCACCCGGTCAAACCCGGGATGCTCAAACAGTGGGTGGTGGAATTTTGGCAACAGATTCAGGAGGAACATCCCGAAAAGCGTTCCAAAGGCCGCCAGGAGAATCGTCAGCTCGTAGAAGATCGGAAACGGGAAAATCGGACTGAAGATCGGCTTCCCCCCGACCACGAGGGGATAATCCAGATTCATGTAGGCCACAATCAACAACCCGGTCGAGAATCCCGTCAGCCCCCCCGCCAAGGTAAACGCCGGCACCCGCGAACGCTTCAGCCCCATCGCGTGCTCGAGGCCGTGAACCGGAAAGGGGGTATAGGCATCAAAACGCGTGTACCCTGCCTTGCGGGTCTCTTCGCAGGCGTAGTAAATATCCGGTGCGGTCCGGAAGGTGGCGGTGATTCCAAGTGAGGTGTCCGACATGGCTCAGTGGTGGGCAACTTTGTCCTTCGAGAAGGATCCCGCATTCGCGGGGTGATCGTAGTTGTGTGGGTCTCCCTCCGGCATCGCCAGTGCCTTGACCTCGGCAAAAGCGATCAACGGGAGGAAACGCAGGAAGAGGAGGTAAAGGGTCAAAAAGAGACCGAAGGTTCCGAAAAAGGTAAAGATGTCGACGACCGTCGGGGAATAATATCCCCACGACGACGGCAGGAAATCGTTTGCCAGGGAAGTAACCGTGATCACAAATCGCTCAAACCACATCCCGACGTTGACGAAAATCGAAATCACCCAGACCAGCGCGGTGTTCTCCCGGACTTTCCGGAACCAGAAAAGCTGCGGGCTGATCACGTTGCAGGTAATCATAATCCAGTAGGCCCATGCATACTGTCCAAAGGCCCGGTTGACAAATGCAAACGCCTCGTAGGGATTGGCCCCGTACCAGGCGATGAAGAACTCCATCGCGTAGGCGTAGCCAACCATGCTCCCCGTCGCGAGGGTGATCTTGCACATCGCGTCAATGTGATACTGGGTCAGCAGGTCATGCAGCCCGTAGACCGCCCGCAGCGGCAGCATCAGGGTCAGAACCATCCCAAACCCCGAGAAAATCGCCCCCGCCACAAAGTAGGGCGGGAAGATTGTCGTATGCCAGCCGGGCAGGACTGAGGCCGCAAAGTCAAACGAGACGATCGTGTGAACCGATAAAACCAGCGGTGTCGAAAGCCCCGCCAGGAGCAGGTAGGCCATCTCGTAATTCGCCCAGTGGCGCGCACTGCCCCGCCAACCCATCGATAGAAATCCGTAGAAAAACCGTCGCCACTGATGCTTTGCCCGATCCCGCAGGGTCGCCAGGTCGGGGATCATCCCCATGTACCAGAAGAGAATTGAAACCGTCCCATAGGTCGAAACCGCGAAAACGTCCCACTCCAGCGGACTACGGAAGTTCGGCCAGATCCAGTTGGAATTCGGTAACGGGAACAACCACCACGCAAACCAGACGCGGCCAACGTGAAATAGCGGGAAAATCCCCGCACAAACCACCGCAAAGATCGTCATTGCCTCCGCTGCCCGGTTAATCGAGGTCCTCCAGCGTTGCTTTAACAAACACAAAACCGCCGAAATCAGCGTCCCGGCGTGCCCGATACCGATCCAGAAGACGAAGTTGACAATCGCCCATCCCCAGTTGATCGGGTTGGCCAATCCCCAGACCCCCACCCCGGTCGAGACGAGGTACACCAGCCCGACTCCGGTAAATCCGGCCATCGATACCGCGATCGTGAACAATACCCACCACCAGGTCGGCGTCTTCGATTCGATAATCCCGCAGACTTTCTCCGTCACCCAGTGATAATCGCGTCCGTTCTCAACCATCTTCCGCCGCGGCCGAACCGCCGGACGGACATCCTCCAAAAGTGGGTTTTCGCTCTCCGGGGAGTGTTTTGCTTCAGGTGCGCTCGACATAGTAAAAGCTTCCCTCGTTGGTTACCAGGTTAGTGTGCCGCCTCCGTCGCGTGCCCGTTTTCAGCCCCGCTGTGCTCCCCGGAACGCTTGCCGTTCGTCCCGTGCTCATCCCCGTGGTGCCCCCCGTGGCCGAAACGACGCTCGTAATCACGCCGCGAAAAGGGCTGGCTGTAGGCCTGCGGCATCTTCGGGTTGGGGTTGCGGATTTTCGCCAGATAGGTCGTCCGGGGCCGGACGTTGAGATAGCCGAGGACCGCGTAGTCCCGGTCGACATTCTTCATCTTGTAGACCTCCGAGGTCGTGTCGGTGATGTCACCAAATACAATCGCATCGGCCGGACACGCCTGCTGGCATGCTGTCTTGATCGTCCCGTCGGGAACTTCGATCTCACTGTTGCGCCCCGCCTTGGCGGCTTTCGCCTTTTGATGAATCTTCGCGTTTTCGATCCGCTGGACACAGTAGGTGCATTTTTCCATCACCCCGCGCATCCGAACGGTCACGTCGGGATTCTTCTGCATCTTGACGGTCTCCTCCGGACCCGCTTCGCCAAGCGGACCGCGGTAAAATTGACCGATTTCCCGTTTGTTCCAGTCGAAGAAATTAAAGCGGCGAACCTTGTAGGGACAGTTGTTCGCGCAATAGCGCGTCCCCACACATCGGTTGTAAGCCATCACATTGAGACCCTGCGAATCATGGACCGTCGCATTGACCGGGCATACCGTTTCGCAGGGTGCCAGCTCACAGTGCTGGCAGGCCATTCCCTGGAACGTTACCTGAACATCTGACGGAATCTGTTTCGTGGTGTCCTCGTCCTCCGCCGCCGAAAAATACCGGTCAATCCGGATCCAGTGCATCTCCCGTCCCCGCAAAACCTGGTCCTTTCCGACGATCGGGATGTTGTTTTCGCTTTGACAGGCCACCACACAGGCGTTGCAGCCGGTGCACTGGTTCAAATCAATCGTCATCCCCCATTGCTGCGGGGCGTCAAAACCGGGTATCGGGTCGCTTGCCCCCGGGGTTTTGTAAAGTGAACCACCGCGTGGAATCTCCGTGCTCAGCACCTCGATTGGCTGATCCTTATCCTTGCCATAAACCGGCGGCGAATGGGATTCCATCCCCATCTTGTCGACGAATTCAGGGTGCGCGGCGTAATCGTCGGCTGTCGCCTCGCGGATGATCGCCCGTCCTTCAACCGACCAGTGCTCTTGAACATTTGCCAGTCGATACTCGTTTTCGGTTAGGGAAATTTGCGCCCCAACTGCACAGTAAGGGGCCTGTGACGAACGCAGTGGGGAAACATTGAACCCTGCCCCCTGCCCGACCGGTCCAACAATGTCCCGTCCATATCCCAGGTGAACCACCACCGTGTGATCGGCCAGGCCCGGCTGAACGTGGAGCGGCCCCTCGATTTCGCGCCCGTCCACCAGCAGGCGGACAATCGGGGCTACCTCGCGCCCCCGGATAAAATTGCCCTTCTGGCGGACCAACTGGTACTTCGCGAGAATGCCCGGAAGATCCTGCATAATCCCGGTCCCGGGAAGCACGTAGTCTTCGCCCTTCTCTTCAATCGCCCTCGCCAGTACCGGACTGACCAGAATCGCGTTGTCCCAGGTCAGACGCGTCATCGGATCGGGACATTCCATCATCCATCCGTTGTTCGCGAAGCGCCCGTCAAGGGTCGCAAAGCCAGGCTTGAAAACAACTTCAAGGAGGTTTTCGTCGTAAACTGGCACCGTGATCGCAGCGTCCGCAACCAGCCGTTCAACCGTCTCCGTCGCGATTGCTCCTATCTTGGCAACGGGATAACCCGATTCCGGCAATACGCCCTCCGCTAGAAAAACCGAAAAGTCCGAACCCTCCGCAATCGCTTTGAAAGAGGCGACCACTTGCTCGTAGGGATCTGCCGTCTTCGCTCCGCCGATCAGAGCGAGGAACTCGAGTTCCGCCATCGATTCCGAAAGCGGCTCGATCATTGGCTGAACCGGCACGTAGGTCCCGTCAAAGGTACGTCCGTCGCCCCAACTTTCGAGATAGTGCGATCCTGCCACACTGACCGACGCAAGGGTCCCGGTCTCGTCCTCCTCCAGACCAAAATGCACGACTTCTTTCGCGGTCGCCTGCGCCTGTGCCCAGTCGAGATCGGCTGGTGCCGAGTAGACCGGATTGACGTCGATCAGGACCAGCGTTTCGGTCGTCCCGTTGCGGAGCCCGTCCGCGATATCCGCAAGAGTCGCGTTCGCCAGAGGCGGATCCACTTCGAGATAATCGAGGGTCTTCCCAACTGCATCAATCCGTCCATTTATCAGCGCGACGAGCGCGTGAACAGCCGGAGTCTGACCCTCCCCCGCCACAATCAAGGAGGTCCCTTTGTGTGTAAGAAGATCGGTAACACATTCCGGGATCCATTTCGAATCAACCGGCAGCCCCTCGGACGCCTTCGCCAGGGTCTCGACAAGCGCCGCATTGCCGTTCGTCTGGCGCAGAACCTCTGCCGCCATCGCCGCCGCAAAGGCCGGAATCAGTCCCGACTCCATCCGGAGGCGGTGATCCGCCATCGCCCCCGTCAGGGTGAAATCACCCTCCACCGCGTAGAGGCGGTTCATCTTTTTAGCCTCGTTCGCCGACAGGATTTTCCGCCCCTTCGTGAAGGCCTGGGTATGGACAATTGAACCTTCCGCCTGTCCGAGAAAATCTGCGTCGAGGCTAACGATTCGCTTCGCCTTTTCGAACCGTGGATGCACCCGCAAATCCTTCCCGCAAAGTTCCTTCAGCGCCACATTAGCGTTATCGTATCCGGTCGCATCGTACTCACACCACCGTGCCTCCGGCATCGCCCCGAGCATCGCCTCAACAACTGCCCGCCGCGCCGGCGAGGTTGATCGCCCCGCTACAAAGGCGACCCCTTTTCCATTACGCGACCGCAAGCCCTCGCCAAAGGTCCGCAGATGATCGCGAATCCCCTCCCGGCTCATCCGATCACGGCCAACCCGACTGCGTCTTTTCCGCACGGGGTCATAAAGATCCAGCACCGAGGCTTGGGTGTAAATATCAGTTTTACCACCCGTCGGCCGATAACTCGGGTTGCCCTCGATCTTCGTCGGACGCGCTGAATGGGTTTCCACCACCACCGGGATGTGCTCCCCACCCGCCGGACGGGAGGAAGCATAAAACTGGGCGACCCCCGGGATGATATTTTCCGGCTGTTTTCCATAGGGAAGGATGACGTGCTCGGGTCGGCGGCAACCGCTCAAACCCAGACCTGCAAGCCCAAAGCTGGCCGCCATGATCTTCATGAAATTGCGTCGATTGAATCCTTCCAGTTCCGAGGCCGCCGCCGGAAACTCACGTTCTGCCCAATCGCGGAACCCGGGGGACTGCGCGAGTTCATCGAGGCTCTTCCAG
Organism: uncultured Puniceicoccaceae bacterium; assembly: GCA_964519935.1. Classification (GTDB taxonomy): domain Bacteria; phylum Verrucomicrobiota; class Verrucomicrobiia; order Opitutales; family Puniceicoccaceae; genus DAISIK01. The sequence goes on from CAZFLQ010000006.1 coordinate 28,594, forward strand.
TAACGCGATCCTTGCACGTCGACAGTCTCGTTCGAAGGTTGGGAGTTTGTCTCTGAATTTTTCATCGGTGGCAACCCGAGCAACTTTCCGGGGGATTCACGCGCCAGTGCTCAACCAGCTCTTCACCCATTTCCAACTGCGCTTCCCTGCTCGCGGGACGCCAGTCCAAATTGTAGACTTCTTCATTCGGACGAAGGTACTCTTCAGGATTCCGGTGGCACTCGAGGCAGAAAGACATCGTCAGGGTCTTCGCATGGTAGGCCACTTCCATCTCGTTAACCTGCCCATGGCATTCCACGCAGCTGACGCCGCGGTTCACGTGGGCAGCGTGATTGAAATAAACGTAGTCCGGTGCCTTGTGAATCCGTACCCACGGGACCGGCTCACCCGTGCTGTAACTTTCGCGGATCGGTGCGAGGGTCGGCGCGTTCGCCTGAACCATCGAATGGCACTTCATACAGGTGTCCGCTGCCGGGACGTTCGAGTGCGCCGATCGGTCCACGTAGGTGTGGCAGTAGCGGCAGTCCATCCCCAGCTGGTTGACGTGAAGGGAATGATCGAAAGCGACCGGTTGCGTCGGCATATAGCCCACCCGCGTGTAGGCCGCACTGAAGTAATAATTGATGATCCAGACGACCACCCCCGCAAGGATCGTCAGCCCGCCGATAACCTTCAACGGTGACCGGTTCAGCCATGCCGGAAAAATGTTCTTTGGTTTGGATTCCATCGGTCGTCAGGCCCCGGTTTTAGAGGAATTGATGCCCAGCCGAATAGGGAACCGTGCGGGACGGCTTTTCTGCGACGCTACCCTTGCGATCGGACAGGGCGCGGGCTTCACCCGTCGAAGAACGAGCCGCAGCGGAAGATTGAGATCCACCAATGAGGACACCGCCGACTGCGGCAGCCCGCTTCAGGAAACGACGGCGGGGAGAGTGGTGAGATGAGGCCATGGTTAAAAGATTGGGTCTGGAAGTGCTTTGAATCCCAGACTTAAGTGGTTTCTGCGTTGCGTCGGAAAGGCTGGCAAATAAAAAAATGACAAGGGTTAAAGATGATACGGGTTCTCAATTGTTAAGGCACGAAACCGATCCCGGCACGACCGCGCGCAGGTGCCATTCAGAGACCTCCTGAACAAATTCCTCACGGGTTTCAAAATGGACGTTGTGTCCGGCATCCTCAATCGCTCGGAACTCCGCGTTCGGAAAATAACCTGCTATTTGCCCGGCATCCGATTCCCTCACAAAGGCTGATCGACCTCCGCGGATGAACAGTGTCGGTCCCGCAAAGGTGTCTCCCGCCTTCAGCGGGTTGTCCGCCAGCCCCGCCCGATGCCGGTGAATCGCCTCCAGATTGGGTACCCAGAAAAATCCGCCCCCGTCGCGCTTGCGCCCGAGGTTGGTCAAAAGAAACTGGCGAAATCCCCAGTCCGGGACGGCCTCCGTTAATGCCGTATCAACGGCCTGCCGCGAAGAAAACTCTCCGACTGGCAAACGCCGCAAAAGATCGATCACCCCCTCGAAATGCGGCGGATAGGCGCGCGGTGCGATGTCGGCAACAACCAGACCGGCGACGCGATCCGGATAATCGACCGCAAAACGCATCGCAACCTTTCCCCCGAGGCTGTGCCCGATCAGGAGAACCCGCTCCAATCCCCACGCGTCGAGCGTTTCCTCGACATCCCCCGCCATCTCCGCGAAACTCATCCCGTCGACATGACCCGATTGTCCATGATTCCGTAAATCCAGGGCCAGACATGCCCCGATTGCCTCCGAGAGGTCTGCCGCCACCGCCGCCCAGTTCCGGGTGCTGCCGAGCAATCCGTGCAGGATCACCGTACTGACTGCCCCTTCCCCAAACCGCTTACCTTCCAACCTCATCGTTTAACGCCTGTGCCATCAGACCGACCGAGACAACCTCTTAAGCACCCCTATAAGCCGCCCTCATGGTCACGAACACATTTGAAAATGCCGGCAAACATGCAGAGTAATGAGCTTTTTTGATTCTTTGCCTGCGGACGGTAGGTCTTCTCCGGATCCAGCTTTGATTCCCATGGAAGTCCGGAATTTTGCCAGCCGTTCTCCAGCCGCTGCCCCGCTTGGGGCCCCTCCTTCAGTCGATCCCCCTGAAAACCATTCACAATATAGATCGCGTTCGGAAACCCGTTGTCCCGCAGATATGCTGCACTCGGAAGCCCCCGACCGACAACGTCGCCGCCGACACTGCCAGGAAAAGAAAACCAAATCTCAAAAATAGCATCTCACAGCCCTCCCCGCGTCATGGGGCGATTGCAAGCTCGTGCCAACGATCAGGACGGCTGCCTCAGCTGGCTTTCCGCCCTTCGACGATCAAGGATATCCGCTCAACTTTGAAGCCGCGCTCGCGCGCAAGATATAGTATCCGCAGGCAGATGCAGTCATCATCGAGCCGCTCGAATTGCTTTCGTTCAGGGTCGCTCAAAATCATCTCGACCTCCCCCACTGTGTGGCGGGTGAACCGGAGAGTCCCGTCCTGACTGTTCAAGCGGCGAAGGATGCCCGACTCAACCAACAAGGGGAGGTTTCGATAAATCGTCGGCAAAGAGATAATTCCGTCAATCCGGCGCGCTTCAGAAAGAAGCTCCTCCGCCGTGAAAGCATGGTCCATCTGGATCGCTGCCTTCATCACAACCGAGCGCGGAGTCGTCAAACGCATCCCTTTGGATCGCAAAAACGACGACCAGTGTGCCGTTATCTCGTTGTCGGTCCTCTTCGGGGCAGCAGGCATCAGGCGGCGACGGCGTGCTTCATGCGCACTTCAATGGTAACCGAAGACTGGGTGCGGAAAACCATCCCGTCGCCAGCATCACGGGTGTTTTGAATCATCTCCTGGCAAAAGTTCTCAAGGGTTGGTTGACGCAAGTCGACCGGTAAAAAACGAATCACCGCCGGATCATCGTTCCCCGAGGCGACGACCTCAAAATGATCTTCGATCCACCGCTGAAGGGGCTGTAATGCCATCGCCGCCTTCCGATGACGGGCCGCCGCCTCACGCAACTTGTAGAAGCACCGAAGACAACGCCCGGGATGGTGGATCCCCTCCTGTGTCATCGAATACAGTTCGAGGATTGAATCGGCTTGATTGGAAAGCGGCGCGCAAAGGGGAAGTAGGACCTCCTCAGGGAGTGTCTGCACAGAAGGAAGGGCGGAACCGGACCGTGAAACATTCATTTCCTACAACTATGGGTGATCCTGAGACGCATTTGCAAGTGAATATCGCTAATATCTCCCATTTCACTTAAGTCCTTAGCTTATCATGCTTTAATGGACCATTACCCTCTCTCCGCGCAAAAAAAAGCCCGACTCATCAAGAGTCGGACTTGTTTGTCGGGCGATCTGGAGCGGTCTGCCCCTCGCTCGATACACCGAATCAGCGGGCTTCGAATTCGCCGCACCAATCACTCGCGGCGGTCGCTGGAAAGCGCGTTTCAAAACGGGTCTCTTCATCGATGTTGAAGGCGATCGTTTGCGGCGCGCGGACGCGGCACTCGCCCTGATCCGACTCGACGGCGTTCCAGTATTTGCATTTCGAGCACGTTGCGGACTCGGCGGTGGGTGTGGTTGTTGTAGTCATAGTTTTTTCCTTAAAACCAAAATCTAGCCCGGGTTCATCCCGAAGACAACCCGTTCCAGCTCCATCAGGCTACTTGTTCCTGCAATTCATTCGCACCTTCAGAAATCACCATTCGCCACACCCACTGCGACATTTCGCCCCTTTCCGGTTGAAACCCTCGCCGGAACCCGATTGGATCGATCTTTTTCCAAAACACATCATGGCTAGAATTTTAGTTACTGGCGGGGCTGGCTTTCTCGGAAGCCACCTCTGTGAACGCCTCCTCGAGGCTGGCAACGAGGTCATCTGCCTCGATAATTACTTTACGGGGCGTAAAACCAATATTGGTCACCTCCTCGGAAGGGTCGATTTCGAGATCGTTCGCCACGATGTCGTTGATCCGTTCAAGTTTGAGGTCGATCAAATCTACAACATGGCCTGTCCAGCCTCCCCGGTGTTTTATCAGCACAACCCGATCAAAACGGTGAAGACTTCCGTCATGGGCGCGATTAACACCCTCGGGCTCGCCAAGCGCCTCGGGGCCCGTGCCCTTCAGGCCTCAACTTCTGAGGTCTACGGAGATCCCGATGTGCATCCGCAACCTGAATCGTACCGCGGCAGTGTCAACCCGATCGGGATCCGCGCCTGCTACGACGAGGGCAAACGCTGCGCCGAAACCCTCTTCTTTGATTACCATCGCCAGAACGGGGTCGATATCCGCGTCGTCCGAATCTTCAACACCTACGGTCCCCGGATGCTTCCAAACGACGGCCGGGTCGTTTCCAATTTTATTGTCCAGGCCCTCAAGGGCGAGGACATCACCATCTACGGCGACGGCTCCCAAACCCGATCCTTCTGCTACGTCGACGACCTTGTCGAGGCCATCTACCGCACGATGAATCAGGACGAGACGACCGGTCCGATCAACATCGGCAACCCCTCCGAGTTCACCATCCGCGAACTCGCCGAAAAGGTCATTTCCCTCGTCGGCGGCAGCTGTCGCCTGATCGAAAAACCCCTCCCGGCTGACGATCCCAAACAACGCCAACCCGACATCAGTCAGGCCCGCCGGGTTCTCGGATGGGAGCCCCAGGTTCCCCTTGAGGACGGCCTCAAACGTACCATCGCCTATTTCCGAGAACAGCTCGAAGGCTGAACGCCATGATCAACGCTCTGTTTCGCACCCTATCCGGACGCCACTATCGCAAATTCGTAAAACGCTGCCGCCCGGTCGTCGCCAGAATCAATCGGTTTGAAGAGGAATATCAGCGACTTTCCGATTCCGGCCTCCGCGCCAAGACCGCCGAATTCCGTAAACGGGTGGCCGATGGTGAAAGCCTCGATGAGATCCTTCCGGAGGCCTTTGCGGCCGTTAAAAACGCCGCCCGCCGACTCTGCGGACAGACCTTCAGCGTTAGCGGGCACGAGCTTCCCTGGCAGATGGTCCACTACGATGTCCAGCTCATCGGCGGAATTGCCATTCACGAGGGCAACGTCGCTGAAATGGCCACCGGGGAGGGTAAAACCCTTGTCGCGACCTGCCCGTTCTACCTCCGCTCCCTCGCCGGCAAGGGCTGCCACCTCGTCACCGTCAATGACTACCTCGCCCTCCGCGACTCCGAATGGATGGGCAATCTCTACAACTTTCTCGATGTCAGTGTCGGATGTATCCAAAATCAAATGGACCCCGCCACCCGCCGGGAAATGTATAGCCGGGACATCACCTACGGGACAGCTTCTGAATTCGGGTTCGACTACCTCCGCGATAATGGCATGGCCACCCGCGCCGAGGACCAGGTCCAGCGCGGACACTACTTTTGCGTGATTGACGAGGCTGACTCGATCCTCATCGACGAGGCCCGCACCCCACTGATCATTTCCGGTCCGGTTCAGGATGATCGCCCCCTCCCCTTTAACGAGTTCAAACCCGAAATCGAAAAACTCGTCCGCGCCCAGACCGCCCTCTGCAACGAACTCGCGACCAAGGCCCGCAAGCTCCTCGCCGATTCCCCCGAGTCCGAGGTCGGTTACGAAAAGCTCTGGTTGATCAAAACCGCGATGCCCAAACATCGGCAGTTCCTCCGTATGATGGAGGATCCCGCCGTCCGCAAGCAGCTCGAACGCTTCGACGGCGAGATCAACAACGACTTCAAAAAAGCCCAACGATACGCCCTCAAAGAGGGTCTGTACTTCGTCATTGACGAAAAACAACGCCAGGCCGACTTGACCGAAAAGGGCCGCGAACTACTCCGGCCCGGCAACCCTGATGCCTTTGTCCTTCCCGACCTGCCGACCATCCATCAGAAAATCGATGCTGATACCTCGATCGACGAGGCCACCCGCGAAAAGGCCAAATCCGAGGCCCAGGACCGGTTCGCCAAGGCCAGCGAAGAGATCCACACCATCTCCCAACTCCTCCGCGCCTACAGCCTCTATACCCGCGATGAGGAATACGTCGTTCAGGACGGCAAGGTCATGATCGTTGACGAAAACACCGGCCGCCTGATGCCCGGAAGACGCTGGTCGGAGGGCCTTCACCAGGCCGTCGAGGCAAAGGAAGGGGTCAAGATCGAAAAGGAAACCAAGACCTACGCCACGATCACCCTCCAGAATTATTTCCGCCTCTACGAAGCCCTTGCCGGGATGACCGGAACGGCCGAGACCGAGGCATCCGAACTGATGGAGATCTACCGCACCAATGTCATGGTGATCCCCACACACAGACCCTGCATCCGCGAGGACCTCAACGACGTCGTCTACAAGACCCGCCGGGCAAAATACAACGCCGTCCTCGCCGATATCGAGGAAGCCCACGGACGCGGCCAACCCGTCCTTGTTGGCACCGCCTCGGTCGAATCCTCCGAGGTTCTTAGCCGAATGCTCAAGCGGTCAAAGATTCCCCACACTGTCCTCAACGCCAAATTCCACGCTCAGGAGGCCGATATCGTTGCCCGCGCCGGTCAACGCGGTGCCGTCACCATCGCCACCAACATGGCTGGTCGCGGGACCGACATTAAACTCGGCGACGGCATCGCCGAACTCGGCGGCCTCTACGTCGTCGCGACCGAACGGCACGAATCCCGCCGCATCGACCGCCAGCTCCGCGGACGTTGCGCCCGACAGGGCGATCCGGGAAGAACCCGCTTCTACGTCTCCCTCGAAGACGACCTCATGCGGCTCTTTGCCAACGCCGGCCCCCTCACCCGGCTCCTCGAAAAAAGTTTTTCCGATGACGAGGTTCTCGAAGGCAGCACCCTCAACTGGTCGATCGAAAACGCCCAGAAAAAGGTCGAACAGCAGAACTTTTCGATCCGGAAACGCCTCCTCCAATACGACGACGTCCTCAACCGCCAACGCGAGATCATCTACGAGATCCGCAATGACGCCATTCGCAGCGAAACCCCCGCCGATGTTGCCTTCGAAATGATTGGCGAGGAGATCGGCGAACGGCTCGACACCCTCTTCTCCGCCTCCGAACCCGACGAGGATGCCGTCAACACCTTCATCCACTGGATCAACGGGTGCTTTCCTATCAACCTCCGTGCCATCGACCTCAGCCGGGACGTCGAGCCGGATGCCGCCAACATCCTCGCAAAGGTTCGCGCCGCCTTCGACAACCGCTCTGAATACGAAGACCCCGAGGCCCTCAAAGGTCTCGCCCGCTACGTCGTCATCCGTTCAATCGACAAGCTCTGGCAGGACCACCTTACCGAAATGGAGGAACTCCGCCGCAGCGTCGGCCTCCGTGGCTACGGTCAGAAAGATCCATTAAATGAATACAAATCGGAGGCCTTTGGGTACTTCGAGGAACTCATGATCAACGTCCGCCGCGAGATTTGCGGTGCCCTCTTCCGCTCCGCCACCAACCTCCAGGCCTTCCAGAACATGCTCGCCCGCCTCAACAGCCGGGTCCGCGAGGCCGGTCCCGCCGAGGGTGCCAGCCTCCTCCAACCGGGTTCCGGCCCCACCGCCTCCGGTGCCGCCAGCGCAGCGACCCCTGCCGCCCCCCGCCCGACGACCCGCAATGTCCAGCTTCCGAAGATCGAGCCCGTCCGCCGCGAGACTCCCAAGATCGGCCGTAACGAGGTTGTCACGATCCGCAAGGGCGAACAGAAGCAGCAGATTAAATTCAAAAAGGCCGAACACCTCATCCGCTCTGAGGGTTGGGAACTGGTTGAATCCTGATCCGAACGCAGTCTCCCCCCGATCACCCATCTCCTTCGAAGTGCCCGCTACCCTCCTGATAGTCGACGACGAAAAGCACACCCGCGAAGGCCTCAGCGCCCTCTTTGACGACAACTACGATGTCTACGCCGCTGAGGACGCCAAACAGGCCTTTAACCTCCTCGAAAGCGAAACCTTCGATGTCGTCCTGACCGACCTGCGGATGGCTGGGAAATCCGGAATGACCGTGATTGACCGGACACTCCAACTCAACCCCCGCCCGGCCTGCATCATGATGACCGCCTACGGCAACGTCACGACCGCCGTCGAGGCGATGAAACGCGGTGCCTACGACTTCGTTACCAAACCGCTCAATCTCGAGAAACTCGAGATCCTCGTCCAGCGCGCCGTCCAGTCCCGCCAGCTCGAAACCGAAAACAAAACCCTCCACGAACGGCTCGACCGGAAATTCACCTTTGACCGCATCGTCGGTACATCTCCCGAAATTGAGGCCGTCCTCGACAAGGTCCGCCTCGTTGCCCCCTCCCGTGCCACCATCCTCCTCGAGGGCGAGACCGGAACTGGCAAGGAACTGATTGCCCAGGCCATTCACCAGAACAGCCCGCGCGCCCGCAAACCCTTTGTCGCCGTCCACTGCGCCGCCCTCGCCCCCAACCTCCTCGAGAGCGAACTTTTTGGACACGAGAAGGGTGCCTTTACCGGGGCGATGGAACGGCGCATCGGTCGCTTTGAGGCCGCCGACGGCGGTACCCTCTTTCTCGATGAAATCGGCGAAATCGACGCTTCCACCCAGGTCAAACTCCTCCGCTTTCTCGAAAGCCGTTCCTTCGAACGGCTCGGCAGCATTAAAGAGGTCTCCGTCGATGTCCGCCTCGTCTGCGCCACCAACCGCAATCTCGAGAAAATGGTCCGCAAGGGCGAATTTCGCGAAGACCTCTTCTTTCGCCTTAACGTTATTCGCCTCGAACTCCCTCCCCTCCGCGAACGCACCGAGGACATCCCGATCCTTCTCGAACACTACCTCAAGGAATTCTCCCGCGAAAACGGATTTCCCCCCACCCGCCTCTCTCCTGGCACCCTTCGCATCCTCACCAACTACCGCTGGCCCGGAAACATCCGCGAACTCCGCAACTTTGCCGAAAACATCGTCGTGATGAAACAGGGCGGCGAGATCAACGAATACGACATCGATCCCCGCTACGTCCTCGGCCCATCCGACGACGATCTCCCCTCCGACCCCCGCCCCTCCACCCTCTCGGTCGAGGAAAACGAGAAGCGCCTCCTCCGCAACGCCCTTCTCAAATGCAACCGCAACCGCACCCGCGCCGCCGAAATGCTCGGCATCAGCCGCCGCACCCTCCACCGCAAACTCGCCCAATGGCCCGAACTCGACGGCTGACGGGGGAATCGGGGTAATAACATTGTCCCTCGTCATCTTACAATGTCTTGGCATTTTGATGAAATAGTGTTCACTAGCGGCACATGAAACTGGCGCAACAACTCGAGATCCCCCTGTCCGGTTCCGGGATGCATGATGCGCTCCATTACTGGGCAGATGCGGTCGGAGAGAACCGTGGCGAGGTTTTCACCAAACCGGAAGTGGTCGAGTTTATCCTCGATCTCACCGGATGGCGGGTTGGGCAAAATCTTTCGGAAAAGCGTCTGCTCGAACCCTCCTGCGGTTCGGGCGATTTCGTTATTCCCGCAATTCGACGCCTGCTCAAGGACAATCCCAAAGCAAAGGCCAAAGAACTGTCCAATTGCATTCGTGCCGTTGAGGTTGGCCGGATCGCTTTCAATACGCTGTCAACGAGGGTTGATCAGGAACTGGCAAAATACGGCTTTAGCTTAAAGGACCGTCAAACCTTGCTCGGGACTTGGCTGCTGCACGCTGATTTTCTTACCCAGCCCTTCTCTCACTTTTTCACCCACGTCGTCGGCAACCCACCCTATCTGCGCATTGAAGCCCTCCCGAAACCGTTGATGCTGCGCTACCGGAGCCTCTTTCGAACGATGTATGATCGGGCCGACATATACGTCGCATTTTTCGAAAAAGGCCTTTCCTTGCTGGAGCCCGATGGTCAGCTCGGCTATATTTGCGCAGATCGTTGGACAAAGAACCGTTACGGTGGACCCCTCCGTGAAATGATCGCCGGGTCCTTTCACGTTGAACTCTACGCTGACTTTACCGGCGTGGATGCCTTTCACGGAAAGGTTACCGCTTATCCCGCTGTCACGATCATCCGCCGAGGAAAAGGCTCCCACACCCGAATCCTGAACAAGGACAACATTCATTGCGATGTCCTCGCGGAATTGTCAGATGTCATCCTCAACGATAAGAAGGATCACCGCATCAAGCACAGCTCAACCTTCATGAATGGGGACGCACCCTGGTTGCTCTCCAATCTCTCCCGACGCCAAATTATCCAGTCTCTGGAAACATCCTTCCCTATGATCGAAGAGGCCGGATGCCGCGTGGGCATCGGCGTCGCCACCGGAGCTGACAAGGTGTTTATTGGCAGCGACAAGGACCTCGATGTCGAGGACGAACGCAAACTACCCCTTCTTACACGCAAGGACCTCAAGGACAGCCATATCAAATGGAACGGCAAGTATGTTCTCAACCCCTACGACGATGATCAGCCGCAGCTCGTTAACCCCGACGATTACCCGAGGTTCAAAGCCTACATCGAGTCCCACCGCGATCAAATCGAAGTCCGCCATGTCGCTAGGAAGAGTCCGAACTCATGGTTCAAAACGATTGACCGCATCTACCCTGCCCTAACCGCTAAACCAAAGCTGGTAATTCCCGACATTCAGGGCGAGACGCAAGTCGCCTACGATTCCGGGAATTTTTACCCTCATCACAATCTCTATTTCGTTCTCTCGGATGCCTGGGATCTTTCCGCCCTGCAAACCGTGCTTCGCAGTGGTTTGGCTAAAGCTTTCGTCGCCACTTACTCGCTTCGGATGAGAGGCGACTGCCTCCGCTTTCAAGCACAGTACCTCAGAAGGATCAGAATCCCCGAGTGGTCCGCGGTTGCACCTCCCCTCCGAAACAAACTCCGGGATGCGGCCACCTCGACCAACCAAACGACCATTGATTCGACTGTCTGCGAGCTATACGGGCTCGACGAGCAAGACTGGAATGCTTTGACCTGCGATTGAGCCATGGTAAACGACGATTACTCCTGGGAAATCCGCAAAGCAATTCGCCATTACTGGCGTTCGAAGAGCAGCGCCTTAACCAGAAACCAGTCTGGCGTCAGGATCGATCAAGGTAATCGAGGTGCAGCGACCGCCGGAAAAAACTTTGATGGTTTCATCGAAATGTTTGCCAAACTCGCGAAAAAGCACGGGGTCAAAGGACTCGAAATACACTCGAACCGAACCGAAGTGGTCTTGCCAGGACATTTCCGTTCAAGCAAGCAGTGGGATCTGGTTTTGATTTTCAGGGAACGTCTCATTGCCACACTTGAGTTCAAAGCACTTGGCGGCCCTTCTTTCGGCAACAACGCAAACAACCGATGTGAGGAAGCACTCGGTTCCGGCGTCGACCTCGCCGTCACTCAGCGCGAAGGGCGCCTCGGGGCTGGGGCCAATCCATTCGTGGGATACTGCATCCTCGTGGAAGAAGCCGAAGCTTCCGCCCGTGCTCCTCGACGAGGCAATCCCTCCCCCCATTTCGAATCCGATCCTGCTTTTGAGTCCGCGTCCTACCAGCAGCGCATGCAGATCCTCTGCGAACTCCAGATCCAGTCCGAAGGTGCCGAGGTCGAGTATAAACGCATCAAAGTCCG
>CAZFLQ010000007.1:0-39879 GCA_964519935.1 uncultured Puniceicoccaceae bacterium
GGCCGTACAACCCGCGGATACAGAGGTATCATCGATGCTCGGATCGGGTTGACCCTCCGGCATCATGGCGTCACTCAATTTGCCACGGCCAACTTCAAAGACTTTGCTGGACTCGGATTTGAGAGGGTATGGAACCCGCTGGTCGAGGAAAAGCAGTAACTGGCATCACCCCCGACTCAACCATGCCCCGTCGGCCGCGCACGCGAGGGATTCAACCATTACCGCCTTCCCTTCGGGACCCCCTTGGGGCTCGCCGCCCGGCCCGGAAAACAAGCCTCACAAATCGGACACCGCACACCGTCACACTGCCGCGCCGTACAAACCTCACGACCAAAGAAAATGATCTGTAAATGCAGCTCCGACCAGCGTTCGGTCGGAAACAACCGCCGCAGGTCACGCTCCGTCTGCTCAACCGATTTTCCGCTCGATAGCCGCCAGGTCCGAGCCAGGCGATGGATGTGGGTGTCAACCGGAAAGGCCGGTGTCCCAAAGGCCTGCACCATCACAACCGAGGCCGTTTTGTGACCAACACCGGGCAGCGCTTCGAGTGCCTCCAGTGAATCGGGGACCGCCCCTCGATATCGTTCGACAAGAATTCTGGATAACCCGTAAATCCCTTTCGCCTTCGCTGGTGCGAGACCGCAGGGACGGATGATTTCGCGGATTCGGTCCTCACCCAGTTCAATCATCGCAGCCGGGTTATCCGCCTCCCCAAAGAGTGTTGGGGTTATCTGGTTGACCCGGATGTCCGTGCACTGCGCCGAAAGCAATACGGCCACGAGAAGCGTGTACGGGTCCTTGTGATCAAGCGGAACTGGAGGATTTGGAAATCGCTTCCCCAACCATTGATCGATAAACTGAACCCTTTCCGATTTCGTCATCCGCGATGACTGTCCAATCTTTGAAGCCTCGTCAATTCCGAGCGTGAACTTTTCCATATTGCCATACCTCCACTTATCGTAAACTCTAGACCGATTAACGTTCCTACTTTGAGCCAACCCCGACTTTTTTCCGCGTTCGTCGTTATTGTGCTTTCCCTCTCTGGATGCGAATCCGATTCGAAATCCTCCGCCACTAACGTCTCAACCAACACCTCGACGGAACCCTTCCCGATCACCTACCGCCCCGAGCGGCTTGTTGCCATCGGTCCCCAATCCTGCGCTGAATGCCATCCGGTAGAGTATGATGAATGGAGGCGCAGCCATCACGCCCTCGCCAACCGCCCGGTTTCGGCCGAGGCCGACTCAATCGCCTTCCTTCCCGACCGCGAACTCACCGTCAACTCCCGCACCTATCAACTCAGACAACGCGACGGTGCCTTCATCTTTTCAACCGACGATATCGCCGGATTCGAAATGAAGGACCATCCACTAATCGGGGTTATCGGTGCCGAGCCCCTCCTTCAATATCTCGTCCGCACTCCCAACGGTGCCTACCAGACGACCGCCGTTGCCTACGATCCTGCCAAAGATGAATGGTTTCACGTCTTTCCGGAGGATTTTCGCGAACCCGGCGACTACGGTCACTGGACCGGACACGGGATGAACTGGACTGCCAATTGCGCCTTTTGCCACATGACCGAATTTGAGAAAGGCTACGATTATCTCACCCAAAAGTACGACTCCTCATGGACCCAGCAGGGGATCGCCTGCGCTCAATGCCACCCCAATCTTGATGCCCATGTCGCCGCCGCCCGAAACGGTGAATCCATTCCGGTCGGGACAAGGCTCGAAACCTCTGTCGCGATGGAAAATTGTGCTTCCTGCCACAGTCGGCGGGCCGATTTGACCGCCGGAAAATTCCGGCCCGGCGATCGCTACGACGACCACTACACCCTCTCCCTCCCCGACGAAACCGGGCTCTACTACGAAGACGGCCAGATCCGCGACGAGGTCTTTGTACATGGATCGTTTTCGATGAGCTCGATGCACGATGCCGGGGTCACCTGCCTCGACTGCCACAACCCACACACCCTCGAACCAATCCTTCCCGTCGCCAACAACGCTCTCTGCATGCGCTGCCACGGAACTGGAGAAATGGAGGCCACCCGCATCGACCCCATCGCCCACAGCTTTCACCGCGAGGGCAGTACCGGCAACCAATGCGTCCAGTGCCACATGCCCAAGACCACCTACATGGAGCGCGATCCCCGTGGCGACCACCAGTTTCTTTCCCCCGATCCGTTGATGACCCGCGAACTCGGAATACCCAACGCCTGCAACCAGTGTCACACCGATGAAACCGTCGACTGGGCAATCGAGCACGCTGAAGCGTGGTATGGGGAAAAACTTGCGGAAAAACGCCAGCGGCAACGGGCCATTCTGATGACCTCCCTCCGCAACGGCACCGCCGATCCGACCGGGGCTGTCAGGTTCGCCCAGGAAGAGACCAATCAGGCCTGGCGCGCCGCCCTCCTCGGTATGCTCGTCAACTATCGCGATGACCCAACCGTCGGAACCTTCCTCCGATCGCAGTTGAAAGGTGATTCCAGCCTCATTCGCCAACGTGCCCTCCGTGCGCTCACCATCGCCGCCCCTCCCTCCGCCCTCGCAATCGAGGCCCAGCGCGATCCCGCCAAAACCGTCCGCATCGAGGCCTACAACAGTCTTCACGACCGCCGGGAATGGATTCGCGATCCGCAGGAATATCGCGAATACCTTGAGGCCAATGCTGATTACATTGGACAAGCCTTTCGCCTCGCGGAATGGATTGCCGAAGACGGGGACGCTGCGACCTCCCTTGAACTGATCGAGGCTACGATCCGTACCGAACCCCGGAACCCTGACCTCCTCCTCGATGCTGGTGTCCTCCTCGCACGGATCGGCCAAAACGAACGCTCCCGCGAGTGCGTCGAAAAGGCCTTCCGAATAGACCCTTCGTCCGTCCGCGCTGCCTACTCACTCGCCCTCATCCGGGCGGAAAGCGGAGACACCGAGTCTGCCCGTTCCCTCCTCCGTCAGGCCGTCCAGCTCGACCCAACTTTCCACCGCGCCTGGTATAATCTCGCGATTCTCGAAAACCGCGCAGGGAACTCTCAATCTGCCCTCGAGGCGATCCGCCGGGCCGCCCCCGGCTTCTCCAACGATCCTCAGTTTGATGCCTTTCGCCGTCAAATTGAGGCCGCCGCTGCCGCCCGCCCTTGAGAGCATCAACGGCTTCGCCGACACCGTTCCGAGCAATACACGACCGCATCCCAGCAATCCTTCCATCGTTTTCGCCAGGCAAACGAACGACCACAAACCGGACAAATCTTTGTCGGCAGATCCCTCTTTTTACGCATTCGCGCCATCGCCCTCACTCCGCAAAATCCGCCCGCCGCATCCCAGCGAGGAAAGCCCGGATCGAATCGAACGCAATTTCCTCATCCCGCACCCCTGAAATGGCCCGCCACTCAAATCCGGCAATCGCGTCGAGGGCCGCAACTTTCGCCCCTTCAGGTAAACCAGCAGTAAAAAAAACATCCGCCGTCGCATAAACCACACCTTTGTAAGCATAACGGTTGGGTGCAGACCCGGCGTAGGCCAAATCCCCCAGTTCGATTCCGAGCTCTTCGAGGATTTCCCTTCTCGCGGCAACCTCGACCCCCTCCCCCGGATCAACGAATCCACCCGGCAAATCCAGCAACCCCGAACCCGGATCCTTTTCCCTCACTGTAAACAGTCCCTCTCCCGATCCATTCCGAATCAACACCGCGACCGCCGCCGCAACATTCTCGAAAAATTCAAAACCACACGAACCACACCGTCTCCCATTTACGACAAACGCATCCAGCCCCGCCACCCCGCACGCCGGACAGTACCGGAAGGCCGCTAAATCAACCCAAGGCTTTTCAGACATCCCTCCATTTCATTCATCCTTGGCCCTTCCGCAAGCCACCATCACTCTTGCCAGTGCCGCAATTTCGCTCCAACCTCCCCTTCGATGTCCGACTTCATCATCCGCGAAGCTTCCTCTGAAAACGCCCGGGGACCGTTCACCCTCGAAGAACTTAAGACGTTGTTCGAGGCCGGTCAGGTCACGCCGGAAACGCTCTACTACGTCGAGTCGTCCGAAACGTGGCAGCCCCTCGAATCCAACCCGATTGTCAAAGAGTCCATCTTTCCTGACAAGAACAAGCTCAGCCTCCGCAAACGCAAATCCCGCGACGAACTCGAAAAAGAACGCAAGGAACTCGAGAAAGCCGAAACGATAAAGCGCAAAAAGGAAGGACGCCGGGTTCCAACCGTCGAAGAACTGCTCGCCGAAACCGATGCCGAACTGGCGGAACTTGAACGTCCTCAGTCCTCCTCTGCAAACTCCGGCACAGCCGCGGCGGCCGTAGTCACAGGGGCCTCCGCGATGGTGACCGGTCCCCAAACCGCACATCCAGAGGCCACCTCCGAAACCTCTGAACGACAGACCGTCTACTCCGATCGGAAAGCCGCCGACATCGATAGGATCCTCGCCGAATCCGAGGGCCAAACCCAGGACACTGCCTACCTCGCACGCCGTCGCCGCTCGAAAGAACTTGCCTATTCGATGTCATCCCCGGTCCTTGCGTTTGCCCTCCTTCTGCTCGCCTTCTCCTTCATCTATCCCGTTTTCCCCCAACTCAGAGATGCCGTCCGCGATGCCCAGCCCCAGTTCATCATCGAACAACCCACCGTCATCCTCGCGGTAATTGATCTCATCCTTGCAATCGCCGTCGGGCTCGCCGCCACCGAGGTCTATCCCATCCTCAGGGTTCGCGCCATCATCGCGATGGGCTTCTTCGGGATCATCTTTTACAGTTTCGGGAATTGGCCTCTTCTCGGCGCATCCATCGCAACCGGACTTGGGCTCTACGTCCTGACCCTCAGTGCCCGCTTCTGGCTCAGTCTGATCGCATCAGTCCTCGCCCTCGGGGGGGCTGCCGTCTTTGCCCTCGCCGGATACTACCGCGTTCTCAACATCGGTTAATCCACGAATCCGCTTTGTGCCCAGCCGCCTCCACAATCTTCGCGCTTTCATTGGAAGAATCCCTCAACTCCTACGGGAGGAAATCTGGCGGGTCGGCAACACGGATGATGGAAACGAACGTGGAACCAACCCTGCCTACGCCTTCCTGCGGATCACCTCGATTATCTTTAAGGGCGTCTCCGGAAACAAGCTCTTCAGCCAGGCGGCGGCGCTCAGTTACTACAGTTTGATCAGTCTCGGCCCGGTTCTTGCGATCGCCATCATGATCTCCGGTTTTGTCCTCCAACGCAGCGATCCGGCCTTCGTTAGCGAGACCCTCACTCGTGCCATCAATTTTGTTGCCCCGCCCACTGCCGAATGGGATCGGCTCCAGGAGAACCAAGCCGAGTCCAACCGGTCCGAGGTGGCCATCTTGGAAACTCCCCCCGGTGCATCCGATGGAGACGCGGTCACTCCCGCTGATCCGGAACCTCCCGCGATTGAACTCAACCCCGAACTCGTTTCCCTGATCGACAACATTGTCAAAAGTGCCCAATCCGGTGCCGTTGGACTGATTGGATCCCTCTTTTTGATCGTCATCGTCATCCAGATGATCACCTCGATCGAAAAAAGCTTCAATGACATCTGGGGAGTCCGGCGGGGACGCAGTTGGGCCCAGCGGATTGTCAGCTACTGGACCATCATCAGTCTCGGGGCAGTCCTCACCTTTGCCTCTCTCACCCTCCTTTCCGCCTCCACCATTGTCCGGTTTATCGAGACCCTCCCCTTCGGCCTCGACGGCCAAAAGCTCATGGTCTGGATCGGCCCGGTTCTATCCCTCCTCCTCCTTTCCCTCCTCCTTGCCTTCTTCAACCGCTTTTTCCCAAACACCTTCGTCCGCTGGCGCCCCGCCTTGATCGGGGGAACCCTCGCGGCCCTCCTCCTGATTGGCAACCACTACCTCTCCTTCCTCTACGTTCACCGCGTCATCAACCAACAGAGCCTCTACGGTTCGGTCGGGATCATCCCTGTCCTCATGCTCGGACTCTACATGTTCTGGCTCTTCGTCCTTCTCGGCGGACAGGTCACCTACGCAGTGCAAAACGCCTCCAGTCTGACCAACGAGGCCGCCTGGGAAAACATCAGCACCCGCTCCCGGGAACAGTTGGCTCTCGCCGCGACCATCCTCATTTGCCGCCGTTTCCAGAACTGCGACCAGCCTCCTTCCGGCGGCGAACTCGCCGCAACCCTCCGGGTCCCCGTCCAGATCCTCAATGCCTGCCTTTCCCAGCTCAATGACATCGGGTGGATCTCCGCAATTGAATCGAAACGCACCGGCGAGGAGGGCGAAACCCGCTTTCAACCCGGCCGCCCCCTCACCGCGATGTCCCTCGAAACCTTCCACAACGGCTTCGATGATTACGGCAACAACGACGGCGTCCGGCTGATCGACGGGGTTGACCCGATCGTCAATCGCTACCAATCCCTCCTCGACGACCTCGAACACCGCCGGACCCCCTTCGACGTTCTCCTCGCCCGCCAACCCCGCCTCCCCAACAACCATCAAACGCTCTGACGGTCGCATAAACCGCTTTTTGTGGAGAAGGGATTTGTAATTCCTTTTCGCCTCTCAAAACAACGCATCAAAATCAGCCCGCGTCAGGACCGTTCCTTTCGCCTCCTTCGAATCTCCCAGAATCGAATCAAAGATCGCCCGCTTGCGGCGTTTTAACTCCATAATCTTCTCCTCGACAGTTCCCCGCATCAAAAGGCGCTGGACGAAAACCGTTTCCTTTTGCCCGATGCGGTGTGCCCGGTCCGTTGCTTGATTCTCGACTGCCGGGTTCCACCAGGGGTCAAGGTGGAAAACATACTGCGCCTTCGTCAGATTCAACCCAACACCCCCCGCCCTCAAGCTAATCAGGAAGATCCCCGCTCCGTCCCCCTTCTGGAAGGCCTCCACCCGTTTCTTCCGTTGCTGCGCCGGAACCGAACCATCCAATCGCAGACAATCCAATCCATCCTCTTTCGCCGCTCTATCGACGAGGTCGAGACTCCGCACAAACTGCGAGAAAACCAACGCACTGTGCCCCTCATCGACCAGTTCGCGAATCTTTCCGACCAAATACTCCAGCTTCGGCGCGAGACCTTTGATTGGCTTCCCCAGCAGTTCGGGCGACACACACACCTGCCGCAATCGCGTCAACGCCGCCAGCGCCACGATCCCCGCCTGCGCCTGGGTCTTTTGTCCATAGGCCGCCGCCACTTCCGCCCGGACCTCCGCTACCGTCCGGGTGTAGATCTCCTTCTGTTCAGACGTCATCTCCAGATAGAGGTCACTCTCCACCTTATCGGGCAGCTCCTTCAGGATCGCCGATTTCGTCCGCCGGAGGACAAAGGGCTTCGCCCGCTCAAGAATCCGCAGGTCCCCCTCCTTCGTCCGCTTTCGAAATTCCCGATAATCCCCGAACAACCCCGGAATCGCCAGGTTCATGACCGAAAAATACTCCCCGACATGATTCTCCATCGGCGTCCCCGTCAGGCACAACGAGAACCGCCGCGACAGTTGCAAGGCCGCCTTCGTCCGCTCCCCTGCGAGGTTCTTCAGGGTCTGGGCCTCGTCAAAAATCACAATATCGAACCGCACTTTCGACAGTTCTTCGATATCCCGTCGCACCAGCTCGTAGCTCGTCAGAATCACGTCGGCATCCGTCATCGCCTCGATCTCACGATCCGCCCCGTGATACTCCGCCACCTTCAGGACCCCGCAAAACTGCTCCAGTTCATGCTGCCAGTTAAAGAGCAACGATGGCGGCACCACCACGAGGTTCGGACCCACCCGCTTTGCCTTGCGACCCCTTCGCCAGGCCAACAGGGCAATCGCCTGGACCGTTTTTCCCAGCCCCATATCGTCCGCCAAACAGGCCCCGAACCGGTGTTCATATAAAAACACCATCCATTCGTATCCACGGCGTTGATACTCACGGAGGGATGCTGTCAGGGTCTTCGGAACCGGCTTCCGCCGGACCCCTTCAAAACTTTCCAGCGAATCAAAAATCGTTTCCAGCTCCGGCGGCAGCTTCAACCTTACCCCGCGTTTTCGCATCGCCAGCCAGTCGAGTATCTCCAACCGCGGAATTCGCATCTCGGGCTCTTCATCTTCCCACTTCTCCGCCTTGCGCATCTTCTTCGGGTTTCCGAACAACCCCCGCAGGGCTTCAATCGCCTCCGCCTGATCCATCTGCGGAACGAGGATCCGACCGTCGCGTTCAATCAGGAGATCTCCCCGGATCAACATTTCCCACTCCTGCGGGGGAATCGTAAACCCTCCGCAACGGACCTCCGCCGTCAACTCGAACCAATCAATATCATTCGTCAGCTTCGCATCGACCGAAACCTCCACCGGAATCGCCTCGACTTCCAACGCATCTATCGTCAACCGCGCCCCGCAAGCCGCCGCGACTGCCCCGGCACCGCTCAGAAAAGCCCGCAGTTCATCCTTCCGCAGCGGAAACCGCAAGCTTTCCTTAACCTCGGGCCACTGCCCGTCGACCCATTTCGTCAGCTGTAACAAACCAACAAGGACATTCGCCAATCTCCGGCCGGGCGGTTCGATCAGAATCCATCCCCGTTCCGGATCGGCGATCAGATGCCGACCCCGCTTCGGACTGACCCATTCCCGCTGAAAAGCATTCAGATATCGGCGGGCTTTATTCCTCAGCGCCAGCTGGGCAAAGGAGTCATCATCCGCTACTGTATCTACAAACTCCTTGCGCTCGGATCTTCCCTCTATCTGGAAAAGCTCCCACAGCGCTCCCAAAAGCACCCTCCGTCGGCTCTTCGCCGTGATCAGGCGTTGATCGATCAACCCCCCCCCGATGTCCTTCAAAATTTCATCGCGGAGGACAGCCCCGAGGGGGACCCGAAACCCATCAACCTCCAACTGAATCGAGGCCTCTGCGACGTAATTCCCCGCTCCTCCGTCACCGGTTTTGCTGCGCTCGATATCAATCACGACATCCGCCTTCTGCGGATCGGACCAGTTCGGCGGCAAGACCACCTTGCCATCCACCGCCAGCTCATTTTGCTCCGCAACGTAGTCCTTTGACGGCAGACGGATCAACAGGCTCTCTTCGTTGAATACATCCAATCCCACCGTCTCCGTCTGCGTCATCCGCCCCCCCCGAAACGCCCGCACGTATCCAGCATTCCGGGCATGCCCAAGAATCGAACCGACGAGATCGGAACCCGATTCCTGAAAGCTTACCAAATCCCCGTTCGCCAGCAGCGTTAGTCCGGGATAAAGATCGATCACTGGAATTCCATCGACCTTTGCGGGATCACCAACAATCTCCCGCACCATCCGCCCGTTGCGCACGACACTGTAGTGGCGGGCGGCCGCAATCGGCTGGAAACGGCCGCTCAGGCCGATCCAGCGAAAGGGGGTAACATAGACCCGGATTCCGGCATCAGCCGCCAACAGAGTCTCCGTGAACTTCAGAAAATCGCCAAAGCCGGACGGAAAGAAAAACGACCTCGAAGGCTCAATCCGATCCCACGTTTCCAGCATCCCGACCTCCTTTGGAAGCCGATCCGACGGGTCTCCCATCCAGTAGGCCTCGTAAAATGCGTTCCGAAAAACCAACGCCACAAACCGATCATCATCCTCGCCGATCAGGCCCGCCGGAAAAAGGCCTTTGCTCACGCTGATCCCGGCATCCTCGGTTGCTGAATACCGCCGCGCCAACTCCGCCTGCCCTGACAGCAGAGTCGACGCATCATTCGTCAACATCTCTTGCACCAGTTTGGCGACATACTCGTCCGGAGGCGGATGCAGCCCGAACGATAGCCCCTGCGACAGGCGGTAGAGAAATGCCACCAGGGCGACCACGTGCTCACACGAGCCCAGGCCCCCGACAAAGGTGTCACAGGTGCAAACCGGCTCCAGATTGTCCCCCTCGAGGCGAACCGCAACCGTCGCCTCCGGATCATCCTCGACCACGACCTGAAAACTCCCACTTTTCGGATCGAACCGTGCCTCGCGGAGCGCCTCCTCCTCGAAAAATGCCACCCCTCTATCCAAACGTTCCCGCGAACCAAGGGAGAAAAAACGTCCTCGATAGAACCCCGCCCACTGCCTCAGCGCACGAACGAGTTCGGCCCCACCATGCGCTTCAAAGCCCTCAAGTTCATTCATCAAAAACTTACTCATAATCTGCTATCTCGAAAATCCAGAACCAGGTCCTCAAAACAAAACGTCCTCCACCCGGCAAAAATTCACCCGCCAACCCAGCGAATCGTTCCCATTACCGAAACCGATTCCAACCCGGTCGGCAATCTCATCATCGATTCCATCTCCCCCCGGCGAAAACCAGCCCGAATGCTCACGACCGCATCGTGCCGCGAGACCCGCCCCAAAAAGGGAAACGCCAACCCAATTAACAGTACCGGCCATCGGCTCCGAAATGGCTCCGCTGCCAGTATCGGCAATCCGGCATCGGCAATCCGTACCCCCAACGACCCCAGGACCGGCTCCTCGAACTGATGCAGGATTAGATTACAGAGCACCCCGTCGTATCCCCGAAACGCCTCAAAGGTGCAAAGATCCTCCCGCAACCAACCCCAACCCTCCGGCCAACCCTCCGGACGCGGCCACAAATCCAGCCCGTCGACCTGAATCCCCGGAATCCGCTCTTGCAGATAGAAACCCAGCAAACCATCCCCCGCCCCCAGCTCCAGAAACCGACCCCCGTTCGGGAAACGCTCACGAATCTGCTGCCGGAACCATCCGAAATTTCCCATCAGGGCATTCAACCACCGCAGCTCTCGCCGATTGCGCTGCGCCTCCCGCGAATCCGCTTCGAGACTGTCGAGAATCTCCTCTCCAACCACCCGACGCGCGTAGGAGCGCATCGGCCTACCGATCCTCACCCGACCTTTCGATTCCTGAACCATCTCGCCGCCGGATTTCAGGTTCAGAGCAAATACCGCAGGGCCTCAGCGGCATCCCGGAAATACGCGTCGACCGCACTTTCCATCGCCACGAGGTAGAGCAATGCCCCTGCCACGAGCATCGGCCCAAAGGGGACCTGCGCCCCGAACCCCAGAGGCTGATTCGTCCAGTCGCCCTCCTCACCACCTTCCTCCTCAGCCTTCGCCGGGATTGCATCCGCATCTTTCGCAGCCCCGTCCGTTTTCCTGTTCAGACGCTGCCCAATCAGGATCGGCACCAACACCATCGTTCCCAGAAACGCCCCCCCGAAAATTGCAAACAACGCCCCCTGCCACCCGAGGGCCGCCCCGATCATCCCCATCAGCTTGTAGTCCCCCTGCCCCATCGCCTCTTTCCCGAGAATTGCCTCCCCCACCATTGAGATCCACGCGACCGTCGCCGTCCCCACCATCACCCCGATGACTGCCTCCAGCAACGCTTCGTAGCCACTCCCCGCAACGATCCCCCGGAACCCGTGGATCTCCGGAATCAGGATGCTCAGGAACAGAAACAGAAACGTTCCCCCGATCGAAAAGCGGTCCGGGATGATCAGGTAATCAAAATCGATAAAAGTTACCACGAGGAGAATCGCGACAAACACCACCCAGACCAGCGAAAGCGGAAAAGGGTTCTGCACCGCCACCACCGTCACGAGGATTGCCGTCAACAACTCCACCCCCGGATAACGCGCCGAAATCCTTGCCCCGCAACACCGCGCCTTCCCCCGCAATCGCAGCCAACCGATGATTGGCAAGTTGTCATACCAGCGGATCGGCGTCCCACAGTGCGGGCACCGCGATCCCGGGACAACAATTGAGACGCCCGCCGGGATTCGGTAAATGCAGACGTTCAGAAAACTCCCCAGACAAGCCCCGAACCCAAACGCGAAAAACCCGAAAATCCAGGTCTGCTCCCGCCGCAACCACTCAAATGCCTCAAGGTCAAACATCCCACGTTTCTCGCCCCTCAACCCCTTCAGCGCAATCTTTCCTTAATCCGCGACGATTTTGCGATCCTTCCGATTCATCCTTTCCCACAACCATTCAGCCTGCTGAAATCACTCCTCGTTCCCATGCTGCCAACCATCTTCAATGCGTTTCTTCCGGTTTTCCTGAACGGAGTCCTCGGGTTCGTCCTTCGGGCCCGCGGATGGTTTGGTGGACCCAACGACGACGGGCTCATCAAATCCCTCGTCTCCGTCTTTTATCCCGCCTTTATCTTCGCCTCGACGATCGGACACGAGAGTCTCCGTGAAAACCCCGTCGACCTCCTTTTCGCCCCAATCCTTGGATATGTTTTCATCTCGGTCGGCTTTGCCATTGCAATGCTTCTTGCCGAACCCTTTGGCGTCCGTGAACCCGTCGGTCGACGCTCCTTCGCCTTTTCGATTGGGATCTTCAATTTCGGCTACCTCGCCATCCCTCTCGTCACCGCCCTCTACGGAACCGACGCCCTCCCGACTCTTTTTCTCTTCAATGCCGGGGTCGATCTCGCAATCTGGACCGTCGGCATTCTCACGTTGACCGGAAGCTGGAATCGGCACTGGTATCGAAAGGCCTTCAATCCACCCTTCATTGCCATCATCCTTTCGGTCGCCCTTACCGTCAGCGGACTCGATCACTGGATACCCGATGCCCTTCTCGGGTTCGCCAAACAAATCGGGGTCCTCGCGATCCCCCTCGGGCTTCTCCTGACCGGATCGGTCATTCACGCCGAACTCAACTCGGGAAAGGCCCGCCCCGACGCCGGCCGCGCCGCCATGATTGGAGGTAGCGTCATCCGCCTTGCGATCCTCCCGGTAATCCTTCTCATGATTGTGGCCCTCCTCCCCCTTCCCGAACGGATCACCAGTATCGCGATCGTCCAGGCTGCCATGCCTACCGGGGTCTTCACGATTGTTCTCACTCGCTTCTACGGAGGTCGACCCGAGATCAGCCTGCGCAGCGTCATTCCTACCCAGATCCTCGCCTTCGCAACCACCCCCTTCTGGATCTGGATCGGAATAACATTTGTCCTCTGATCTTGCATACGCGTTCACTTCCGCAATCCTCGATCAACGTTAGACCACTATGACCGATTCCGACCGAGAACGAGAACCCTTCCCGCCTGCCAGGCCTTCCTTTTTTCATCTCGGAATCTCCGGATGGGTCGCTATCGGTTCTCTGGTTGTCGGTCTCGTCTGCCTCAAGGCCCTCAACGACGCCCGCAAACAGATCGAGGATGCCAATCGGAGGGTCGAACAAACCGTCCGCACCTTCGAAGGCGAACGCGAGGCTACTGAATCGGTCCGCCGCGAGATCGAGACCCTCCTCGAAAAATTCCGGCAGCTCGAACGGCAAACCCGCTTTGAGGTCGATCGCGGCCACAGCCGGATTGAGGGGATCGACGAGGAATTGACCCAGGTCCGTGATACCGTTGTTGAGTTGGTCCGCCGCGAGCGCCGCCGACTCGGGGTCAACGGCACAACGCCACAACCGACGCCCTCTCCCGATGACGACGACCCGCCGCCCCCGCCGGAAACCCAACCCGACCCGACCCGCGTTTACACCGTTGTGGATGGTGACAACCTTTACCGCATCTCCCGCAAACTTGGCGTAACCGTGAAAGAACTTCTCGATGTCAATCCGACCATCAACCCCGGCCGTCTGAGCATCGGTCAGGAACTGCGCATTCCCATCGTGCCGTGATCCCGATCCCTTGCCTCCAGAATCACCTCCGCTCGACGCTCCCGATTCTTGTGCTGGCCCTGAACCCACTATTCGGTGTTCCCGCCGGGGACTCACCGGACACCGATCGGTTTTTTGACCGCTTCGAACTCCGTCTCGGCGCCGCCCTCCCCGCCAACAACGCCGGCGATTCCTGGGATCATCGATTTGTTACCGCGACGGCTCTCTTCACCCGACCCATCCACCCCGGCAGCTCGACCGAATGGGGATGCGAGCTTGCCCTCGGCCACCAATACAGTCCCTCGGACGCCTACCTCGCCGCGCTCCAAGCCGTTCTCCGCCAATCCTTCCTGACCAAACCCGATAAACGCGGTTGCGGTATCGAGATCGCTTTCGGGGCCGCCCTCAGCGACGTCGGAACCCCTGCCACCGGTCAACCGCTCAACTTCCTTTCCAGTGCCACCCTGACTGCCGACTGGCCCTCACGCCTCCTCGGAACCGACGGCATCTACCTCCAATACAGCCACCTTTCAAACGGAGGCCTCAACCAGATCAACAACGGCCTCGACCAACTCCACCTCGGCCTCCGCCGATTCTTCTAACCCCCAAACCAATCACCCAGCCGACCCGTTCCCTCTGGCAGGGCATCATGCCAAATCCACCTCAGGCGTCCTCAAGCTCACGTTGTAGTGATTGCTTCCCGATTTGCTTCGTATTTCCCCCGGAGGTGCGGGACTGCCCTCGAAGCAGCTTGAATCCCGACTCTTGGATAGGCTATATTAACCTCCCAGTATTGGATTATCATATACTTTCCTGAATTGCCAGATGCTTGAACCACCGGAAACACCTGACGCTAGTCGCGAATCGTTCGATAGTTACGCCATTAAGACCGATTTTGGTCTAGACAGCTTCAAAACGTATCTTTGCGTGCGTTGAATCTGAACCATGAGGATCCCACGTTCATTCGCAGTAGCCATCTTCAAGCCTCGAAATCGTCCGTGGTCAGTGGACACCAGCCTAAAACGTTTCCCTTCAATACGCGGTTTCCTATGATCAAACCCTCTTTCCAGGTTCTTTTAGGTATTCTCCTGTTCCAGGGCGGGTTCCCCCTGGCGTGGTCGCAAACGGTGGAGCAACGGGCGGAAAGACAACGGCTGAAAGAACAAGTGATTGCGAAAAAGGCGGTCAGGACGGAAAGGGCGACTGAGCAGCTCGAAGTTCGGGATGCTCTGATCCAGCAGAGGGAGGAGCTACAACGACAGCTTGAGGAACTAAAGCAGAGGAAACGCGAACTGGATGGGTTGATCGAGGAGCAGCAGACCCAGATAGCGCAACAGCTCGCGCCAATCCTCTCCAGGCCGGAGGATCCCTATGATACAGTCGTCTTTACCAGTGGCCGGGTGATTTCCTGTTCGGTAGCATCCTTCGAAGCAGGACGTTTCGCGCTCGAGGATGCCGAGGGAAACAGTCTATATGTGACGGCAAGCGCGATTCAGTCGGTTCTGCTGCGCACCAAAAAAGAGGCGGTGATTTTTCCTCCCCATGTCCTGCATCAGCAGGCGGTGAGAAGATCCCCCGTCAGAAAACGGCCAGAAACCACCCCACCGCCAGACATGTCGATGACCGGACACCCTGTCGATCTGAAGACAATCTGGAGACGCCCGGATAACCCCGGGGATAACGGAATCGGAGCCTCTGATTCCCCGCACTGGGAGCTGCAATACGTTCTGACCATTGATCCTTTGGGACTGTTCGAGGACGGGGAACAAATTCGGGCGCGCATCTGGGTGTTTTCTGAAGACGTTGAGAATTCGGGAAATGTGAAACTCCTGCTCCACGCGGACGAGACCTTCACCCCAACCTTGCTTCAGATGGCGGAAATCAAAACCAATCCCATGGTGCTCACCGCCGAGGAGGTCGGCGAACACTCCCTTGGATTCAATCATTTCCGGTATGTGATCGAACTTTCTGGATCCAACGGGGACACCGTCAACACGACATCAAACAGCAAACAACTCCTGCAGAATCTGGAGAACATTAAAAACATGTCGATCAGGGATTCGCTGCCGCTATGAAATGGAATGTGATTTTTTTAGGCGTCGGTCTCCTTGCTCTTTCCGGCTGTTCGCCGGATCGGCGCATCGGGGAACGTGAATCCGTTGAGGCTGAGATTGCCCACCTGCGGGGGGAGCTGGCGCGGCTGGATGAGCTGGAGGCCAGGGAGCTGGAGAGCTTCAGAACGGAGCAGGAATCCCTGTCCCTTTCAATTCAGGCAATGCAGACCGAACGGGATTCCCTCGCGGACGAAATTGCTCAGATGGAAACGTGGCTTCAGGCTCCGGATTCTTTGCCCCCGAAAGCATACAGGGTGGAGCGGGTCAGACTGCGCAACCAAACCGCCTTCGAGGCCAAGGTGACCGTAATTCGGAACGGACAGGTGACGTTACTGCGGAATGGCAACCTGCAAACCGGACCCCTGTCGGCCATTGAGAAAATTCAGTTCCGTATCGTTTCGCCCGAGACCCTGTCACTCCCCGGCGACCCGTCCCCACCCACACCTCCGCGGTGAGTGGACAAAGATGTGTCCCCGGAGCGGAATCGGGCAGGAAAGCATCCTACATACGGGGTTCGCAAAGAAGCCTTTCGTGAACGAGCTGCCCCGCCTCTCGAAATGACATTAGCCGTCAAAGACGCAGTTCGATATCCAAAGAATAAAGAATGCTTAAAAAACTTTGAACATTGAACGGACTCTTTTTCCTCCGGATCGCTTACACCTGTCCTCTACTGCTGTGAGAAGCTTTCTTCCTCGGCGGCAGGAGCTTCCGTGAGCACACGCCCGGTGAATTTCAGGATCGAGGATCCGATGACCAGAGAGCCCCCCTGTTCAATGTAGAAATCGGACGCCACATTCGCCCCCTTTCCGAGGATGACTGTGGCTCCGTTTTTAATCGTGACCACACCGGAATTCAGAGTTGCCCACTCCCAGTTCTCCCCGTCGGAACGCCCCCCGGCCAGCGGCGTGGGCCGTCCGGCGATCTCCACCGTCCCCGAGGCCACAGTCCACCGGCCTTTGTTGGTATTCTCTCCATGGAGCGTCCATTTGGAGTTCTTTCCTCCGTCGTAGACCACGTTCAGCAATCCGTGGCTGAGATAGCCGCCGTCGTGGAAGCCTCCCAGATAAACCTGCTCACCGCTTCCAGTAAAGGTGAAGGTCGACACGTCCCCCGGTTTGGTGTTGAGGATCGTTGCGCCGCGATCCAGATGAGTGATCCCATCCCACGTGGCATCCAGACCGAAGAGATCAAGGGACCCGCCGCGGTGGCCGAACACCACGGTTTCAGCCGAACCGTTCGCCCCGGCAATTTGATCGGCCGCCGCCAGTCGCACCGTCGTCGCGGTATCGCCATTGATCTTGACCCGGGAAACCGCAGAGCCTTCCCTCCGATCAAGAACAGTCAACCCGCCGCCCCCGGTGTTGAGCTTGACCGGATTCTCCCCCGAACCGCCAATCACCAAGGTACCGGGGCCCACTTTGCGCCATTCGTCGCCCTCGATGCCCGTAAGTTCGGTTGTCACCATCGCGCCTTCTTTCACGATCATTCCCGCAGAGTTCAAGCGGGCGCCGGTCAGGGTGTAGTCGGCGTGAAAGCTCATCGACCCCGCGCCCAGATCAAGGGCCGCATTCAGCGTAATGGTCGCCCCATCGCCCACAAACTCCAGGTTTTTCGTGGCATCGAGATCCGGGTAATACCACTTATTCGCCGGCTTCGTTTTCCCCTCTTCCGGATAGGCGGTGCTCGTTCCATCCGCCGCGACTTCAGAGGTGGCACCGCGAAGATGATTGGGTAATCCCACATACTCTCCGACAGGACTCCCGTTTTGAATTAGTGTGCCGCGGCCGGTAGCATTGACATTCCACAAAAGAGGGGCTCCGCCCGCGTCGGTGATCCGGGAGGCGTAAGCATCAATCACCTCCTGCTGCCAATACACCGCGCCCCGGCTCTGCGAGAATTTGCCGAATCCCGCATCGCCGCCCGATTGACTTGCCGCCAGAAACTCGAAACGCTCCGTAGTGGGGTTATAAATGAGGTTCGGACTGCCGCTGTCACCGCCCTTTGCGCCGATTGGCAAGGGACTTTCGGCATCCGCAGGTCGAAGCCAGTTCCGATAATTAAAGATGTGCGGGTCTTTGGTCTCGGTGGTTTGAGTGAAGAGGATCGTTCCTCCCGTGATAAACTGATACGAACCACTAATCCCTTCCTCTTTCCCTTTGGCCGTTGCATAGGCCTGGGATCCACCTCCTGCGCGGACCGTGAACAGATTTTTCGCAATCTCCAGATAGGAATCTTCAGGCCCGTCGTAGTTCGCTTTGAAGAAAAAGGGGACGGGCTCCACCTCGGTCACAATCTTATTGAACCTCGGGAGGGCATGATCGTATTCGTGCCCTGATAATGTCGGATCGTCACTAAGCCGGTTGTAGGCCACGACATCATACAGATCAAGGAAAGGCACCTGATCCGCGCCGAACCGGCGGGCAAAACTGATATTCTTTCTGGAATTGTTGTGGGCCACCGTCGCGATAAAGGAGGGATGGGACACCAACGCCGCCCAGCCTGGATCTATCACGCAATCGAAGTCGGGAACGACGGGAATGTCGCCGACAACCTCGCCGGCCAGATTGACGATGGGCACACTGCGAGCCCCCGGTTGAAACGGCCCCCGGTTTTCAGCGAAATCACGGTAGGTGACCACGCCGATCGCAGGATCCATCAGTCCCGCCGAAAGGCTGGCTACAGCCAAAAACGATAGGGTTATGGTCGAGGCTACTCGGAATTTTTTCA
Source organism: uncultured Puniceicoccaceae bacterium (assembly GCA_964519935.1). Lineage (GTDB taxonomy): Bacteria > Verrucomicrobiota > Verrucomicrobiia > Opitutales > Puniceicoccaceae > DAISIK01. The sequence goes on from CAZFLQ010000007.1 coordinate 18,417, forward strand.
TGTTAATAAATTCGTGAAATTAAGCTAAAAAGGCTTCGATTGGGGTTGCAAGTCTCGATTACGTACCCAGATTCTTAATACAACTTAAGTCGCTGGTTTGAAAAAGATAGCGATGCCCGCCCGAGTTGAACACGTCTTTGCTCGAATCGCCAAGTTTGGAGGTGATGCCTTCAGAGATCGGTAAGAAAAGAGCTACCCATGAAGGATGTTTTACGAACCTGACATACAAGCTGGACCGATGTGCAATGATTCACCGGTAATTTCCGGCTTTGCCGTGCCCGGATGAGCCGCATAAAGCTCAAAATGATCGAGGACACTTCCGGCCACGTTCACGCACCATTCGTCTCCGCCTCCACCACATCGCCGGAGACGACCAGCTTGTACTTTTGCCAACCCTTACCCCCAATAAACCCCGTCCTCCGGCTAACTCTCGCCGCCTTCCACGGCTCGCTCGTGCCCTAGCCGCTTCGGATTGATCGCCCAGGCACCTGCCAATGCCATCCCCATGGTGCCGACCAGACAGAGCCCGAGGATCGGCAGATATGAGTCCAGGTACTGCCACGACATTCCGAACAAGGGTGGCCCCAGCCCACTTGCCACAACCGTTACCCCCGTGACGATTCCATTCAACGCCCCGAGGTGGGTTCGTCCATAGAAGCGGGGCCAGGGCACGCTGATCATCACCCCAAACGCACCCCAGGCCACTCCATTGCCAACCACAAACATCATGAATCCGACCGGGCTTCCAAAGTTGAGAATCCCCAGTAGATTAACCATCTGCGCAATCATCATCACATAATGCACCCAGCGCATGCGGATCCGCCCGGATACCGCCCCGAGCCCGAGAACGGTCACCACATTGAAAATCGCTGAAGGGATGAAAACCCCGAGAGCCTCCTCACGGCTCATTCCCCCGAGAATCTCACCAATCGAGACGACGTTGAACGCCACCCCGGTACCAATCAGGACATTCATCCCGAGACCTCCCAATAAAATCCAAAACGCCGCCGTCCGACGCGCTTCCGCTACGGTATAGTCCCGACCGCCGACTTCATTGTCACGCGTTGCCCCGTTCTCATCGGTATCCTCCATCCCGGGAACACGTACCCCACAGGATTCCGGACTGTCCCGAAAGGTCAAGGCAACCCCCACCACCACAACGGTCGAGATGACTACCCCCATCATCAACCATGATCCCCTCCAACCGAACCATCCGATCAGAATGTTCAAAAACACCGGCGAGGCCGAGAACATCAGCGACAAAACCGTCCCATTCAAACCTGCCGCAACCCCGCGACGACGCACAAACCATCGGAAAATCATCGTCCGGCAGGCATTCATAACCACCCCCAGTCCAAATACCCTCAGCGCCCCGAATCCAAAGGTTAACAGAACCAGCGCAATCGCATCCGGTGCGCCGATCCATTGTGTAAGAATATTTTGGATACGATCAATCAAGCCAAACCCGACCAGAACCGCGCCGAGGAGGAGCAACCCCAAAATCGAAATCCGGCGCGAACCGATCTCATCGATCCACCGACCCATCCGGGGCATGAAGAGTCCTGCGCTGACCGTTCCGATCAGAAAAGCCGTCGTCAGCAAACCCCGTTCGATCCCGAGATCCGCCAATAAATAGTCTACATAGGGCGCAAAACCGGGTGGGCTCGCCGGAATTGTCACGAACATCGCGACCGTCCCGACCAGCAGGATCACCCACGCATAGCGAGGGTCGTTCGACTTTGGCCACTTCACCCGCCGAAGGCCCTTCCGGCCTCAGCCCAAGGCTCGACCCGTTCCCGGAAGACCGCCGTCCATCCACAGGGTTGATGTGTTTGAGCACTCAGCCGACAAACCGTCCGTTCACCCCGACAGTACCGCTTTTGTCCATCGGCACTGCGAAACTCAAACCCGGTCGTCAGACCGGCTTCCCGCAAACGCTTCACCCAAAGAAATGCCCGATAGGGACCCACACCCTTCATCGGGACCTCGTAGGTCACATTCACATTCTTGACCACCACATAAAGATCCGGATACCGCGCCGGATCGAAAGCCTCTGGCTCCATCACCCGATCAAACCACGCCTGTTGCAATCGCTCCGCATGTGCAATCAACCGGCTGTGGTGCAAGACCCAGAGCGCATCCAGCTCATCAAACCGCGTCGCCCCGTCGTGGACAAAAAGCCCCGCTGGTGCAGACGCTGCGTTAAAAATCCCGAAATCCATCGACATACGAAATACATCTTCGAAATCGCCACCAAAGGCAAACTAAGGCACCACCGAACCCTCAAAAGAAGCCTCGCGCTTCCGAATAAGCGTGGCAGACGACGATTTGCGCTGGTGGGAGAGCCGGGACTCGAACCCGGGACCTCATGCGTGTGAAGCATGCGCTCTAACCAACTGAGCTACTCCCCCGGTTGATCAGGGTTAAAATTAGGAAAACGCCCCGGAATGGCGTCCCGTAGGGGATTCGAACCCCTGTCGCCAGGATGAAAACCTGGTGTCCTAGGCCGGGCTAGACGAACGGGACAGTTGCGAAAGAGATAAGAGATACACCGCCCACCAAATGGCGCAAGACCTTTCTCCAAAAAAATTCAAAATCCGAGCCGGGATGGGGCGCTATTCACTCCATTCCGCCAAGGTTGGTGCTGAGGGCGGGACTTGAACCCGCACGTCCGTGAAGACACTAGAACCTGAATCTAGCGCGTCTACCAATTCCGCCACCCCAGCAGGTGAAGCGAAAACAAAACCAAAAATGCGCCACCGATGTCAATCCCTCTCTTCCGCACACAAAGGGCCTCCGGACATCGACTCGCAATCAAATCCCAACCGGTCGAAATCTCCGGACCTTCGCGACGAGGATCCGTGAGATATGCGGGCTAGTAATCGCCGCTCGTCACGTCGACCAAACCCGCCAGATCAGCATCCCCACTTGCTTCCGGGTTAATCGGATAGCGGTAAATATCTCCCTGAAAGTTGGTCAGGACAATTTCGCTTTCCGTAATCTCGCGAACGTATTCAGGATTCAGGGGGATCTTCCCCCCACCCCCGGGAGCATCGATCACAAACTGGGGAACCGCGTAACCCGTCGTGTGTCCGCGCAGGCCGCGAATAATCTCGATGCCTTTTTCAAAATCGGCCCGAAAGTGACGGGATCCGGTTATGAGATCGCATTGGTAAATGTAGTAAGGCCGCACCCGCATCATCAGCAACCGATGGATCAGCGAACGCATTGTCTCCAGACTATCGTTCACGCCCCGCAATAAAACCGATTGGTTCCCGATCGGGACTCCTGCAAAGGAGAGCCTTTCGCAGGCGGCAGAAAGCTCTTCCGTACACTCCTTCGGGTGATTCGCGTGAATGCTGATCCAGATCGGCCCGTGACGGCGGAGGATTTCCTGCAATTCCGGCGTGATCCGTTGCGGCATGAAAACCGGTATCCGGCTTCCAATCCGGATGAATTCAACATGGGGAATCGCCCGCAGCCGAGCCAACAACTGATCGATCTTGCGGTCCGAGAGCATCAGGGGATCACCGCCGCTCAGGAGAACGTCACGGATTTCCGGATGAGTCTCGATATATCGGATCGCCCCTTCGTAGTTGGGGTGAAAATCGTATTCCTGGGCACCCGAAACCAGACGACTACGGGTACAATATCGGCAGTAGGCCGCGCAAACGTTCGTGACCAGAAAGAGACATCGATCCGGATAGCGGTGAACCAGCCCGGGAACCCCCATTGCCCCCTCCTCCCCGACCGGATCGGCCAACTCTTCGGGTGCCACAAACATTTCGTCTCCGCGCGGGATAACCTGTTTACGGATCGGACAGTCCGGATCAGCGCGGTCGATCAGATTGAAAAAGTAGGGAGTGATCGCTAGTTTGAGTTTCTTTTCGGCGTGGGCACAGCCCGCCTTCTCGGCATCCGTCAGCTCGAGATACTCCTCCAGCTGCTCGGGTCGGGTGATTCGGTTGCGCAACTGCCACTTCCAGTTGCTCCACTCTTCAAAAGGGGTGGCACTCCAAAGCCCTTGGCCTCGGTACCAATTCTCTCGGGAATCATCAGGATACATAATTCGCTAAATTAGATCGTCCGGCATCCGCTCTGATACCGCTCGAAAAAACATGATGCAATCGGTCCGTGTTGTCAAAACTCCGAATCGTTCCAGCCTGCCCCCCCTCTCCGATGCCTCTATTCGGTGATGGGGACGGAATCGACCGTTGCATTCCTCTGTCTTGATCCGCACTCTCGACGATACCATGATCGACACATTCAAAAAAGTATTCCTCGCCGGACTCGGCGCATCCGTTGCCACCAAAGAAAAAATTGAGGCTTCCCTCAACGATCTCGTCGAAAAGGGACGCATCTCGAAGGACGAGGCCGAGGAGGCCGCCTCAAAGATCGTCGACGAGGGCAAGGCCGAATTCGAATCCGCGAAGGGAGACTTCAACTCATTTATCGAAGGGATGATGGAACGCGGTAATTTTGCCAGCATCAAAAGGGTTGAAGCTCTTGAAGCCCGTCTCGCCGCCGTCGAGGCCCAGCTCGCAGAGCATGCCGCATCGCCGGACGCCCATGATGCGTCCGCTCCTGATACGGCATCCTGAAGTCGTCCCTCCTTGCGACCCCTCCATTTCATCGCCAACGCCAACCGGACGCGGGAGATCGTCTCGACCCTCGTGCGTTGGGGGTTTGAAGAGATTATCTCCCAGATCGGGGCTCTCGGCTACATCACCCGACGGCTCCTCAAGGTCGATACCTCCCGCCTCACGACAGCCGAACGTTTGCGACGGGTTTGCGAGGAACTCGGTCCTACCTTTATCAAGCTCGGCCAGTTCGCCAGTACCCGGCCCGATATCCTCCCGGCCCCTTACATTGAAGAGCTAAAAAAACTCCGCAATCAGGTTGATCCCGTTTCCTTTCCCGAGATCCAGCCCGTCCTTCTGGACGAACTCGGCACCGATCCCTCGGTTCATTTTCTGGAATTTTCAGAAACGCCCGCCGCTGCCGGGAGCATCGGTCAGGTCTATCGCGCCCGTCTCCGTCAATCGGGCGCAGCTGTTGCCGTCAAAATCCAGCGTCCGGGTATTGATAAAACCATTACAGCGGATCTCGAGATCCTGAGTTTTCTCGCCCGCCAGATTCACGAACGGATTGCCAACCTGCGGCATTTCAACCTCCCCGCCCTCGTCGAAGAGGGTCGCCGCGATCTTGTTGCGGAACTCGATTTCCGGCGCGAGGCCCGCAACGCTTCTCTCTTCAACACGCTCAACAGCTACAACGAGGACGTCTTTGCACCTGCCGTCCACGAGGATTTCTCAACCCGGCGGGTGCTCGTGACCGATTGGGTCGAGGGTGTATCCCCGGAGGAAGCCCAGAAAACCCTCCCCCCGGATGTTGGACGACGGCTGGCCCGGTCCGGCGGTTCGTCGATTTTTGAACAGGTCGTGGTTTCCGGTTTTTTCCACAGTGATCCCCACGGCGGAAACATCCTGATTACACCGGATCACCGCCTCTGCCTCCTCGACTGGGGCCAGGCTGGCCAACTGACCCGCGAAATGCGCTACCTTCTGGCCGACTTTTTTTCCGCCATCGGCGCCCGTGATCCCGAAAAGGTCGTCCTCGTTGCCGTCCGGATGGGCCGCAGCCGACACAAGCGGCTCGATCTTTCGAGAATCGAAAAGGATGTCGCCGTCATCCTCCGCAAACACACCACCCTCGGCGATAGCCGTTCCGTCGGATTGGTCGGGTTGGAGTTGCTCTACTCGTTCAGTACCCACGGTATTCCGGTTGCTTCAGACTACGCGCTTCTCGCGAAATCGGTCATGTCGGTCGAGCGCACCGGTATGCTCCTCGATCCGGAATTCAATGTCTGGGAGGTCGCGAAACCTTTTGCCGCGAAGCTGCGCTATGAACGCTGGAACCCGCTCAACCTCGCCAGGAACAATCTCCGGGAGACCGCCAATGCACTCCGCACCCTTCGCGAAATCCCCGGTGATACCCAACGAATCCTTCGGCGGATCGAAGATGAGGATATCAACTTCAACCTCTCCCTCAAAGACACCCAACACCTCGAGCGCACCCTCAGCGTCAGCATTTCCCGCCTCACGGTCGGGATAGTCCTCGGAGGGCTCATCATCGGTTCCTCGATCGTCATCACAACCGATCTCCAGCCTCTGATTTATGGCTATTCCGCCATCGGGGTGGTCGGCTTCGTCCTCTCCGCGATCCTCGGGTTTTCTCTCGTCTTCGGGATGATCCGCAATCGCGAACTCAAGTAAACGAATTGCCATCCGACCGCGCGCCGGTTTTCCTCGGATGAGATGAAATCGCCTGCTTCCCGCGATATCACGATCGATACCCTCCGGGGACTCGCTTGCGTTCTTCTCGTATCCTACCACGTGATCGGCGACAACCCGGGGTCGGGGCTGCGCATTGTCGATGGACCCATCCGTTACACCAATGACATCCTCGCCCTCGTTCGAATGCCGTTGTTTACCGTTTTGTCCGGTCTGGTTTACGCCATGCGCCCCTACCAGGCAGGTCCGGGCAAATTTGTCGGTGGAAAATTTCGCCGCCTGATCATTCCGATGCTCGTCGTCGGGACCGCTTTCGCAGTTGTCCAGAGCCTCACCCCCGGAACCAGCGCAACTGTGGAACACTGGTATCTGCTCCATCTCCAACCCTACGCCCACTACTGGTTTATCGAGTCCCTTTTTATCGTTTTCCTCGTTCTGCTCCCTCTCGAACACCACCATCTCATTCGGAAGCGATTAGGGTTTACGATCGTCTTTGCCGCTTCCATCGGTCTCCACCTCTCCGGATTCGGCACCCGTTGGTTTTCGATTTATGGCGCGATCTACCTGCTGCCGTTTTTTCTCTGTGGCCTCGCTCTCGGTCGATTTGGCCTCCGCAAACGCATTCGACCCGCCGTCGCTGCCGGCACGCTCCTCGCCCTTTGCTTCGTCGTCCTCGGTGTGAATCCCGAAAAAGCACCCGCCCAGCTCACCCCGGTTTCCCTTTCGGTCGGTCTCATCGCCTGCACTGCCCTCGTCGCTCTCCGTTGGCAGCAGTCGCTCCTCGCACGGATTGGTGCCTACAGTTACACGATTTACCTCTACCATGTTTTCTTTACCGCCGCCACGCGGATCGTTTTAACGAAGCTCGGCATCAGCGGCTTTCCCCTCCTTTGTTCAATCGGATTGCTCGCTGGTCTCATCGGCCCGGTCCTTATCGAAATAAGCGTCAAACGCTTCCTCCCCTTCGCTTCGATCCCCCTCCTCGGCACAAAGGTCCGGAAGGCCTGAATCCCGGGACCCTCAACGTTCACCGAGGGCAGCCCTGAAGGCAGCATCGTCCCAAATTTCGATTCCGAGGCTTTCCGCCTTTGCGAGCTTCGATCCCGCCGCCTCGCCCGCCACGACGACGTCCGTTTTCCGACTGACCGATCCGGTGACCTTTCCTCCCCGTTTCTCGATCTCGAGGGCCGCCTCGTCGCGGGTGTGCGCCGTCAAGGTTCCGGTTAGGACAAAGGTTCGCCCCGCAAACTGTGAATCTTCCGATCGGCTGACCACCCCCATCGCCTCCTCATCGCTCCCCCCGCCGAAATCAACTCCCGCCGCCCGCAATCCCTCAACCAGCTCATGATTGGCCGAATTGCCGAAAAACGATAGAATGCTCTGCGCGACGACTTCTCCGATTCCATCGATCGCGGTCAAGTCTGCTTCCGCCGCCGCGAGCATTGCATCCAGGTTTCCGAAATGGCGTCCCAGATCCTTTGACACCCCCGCACCGACATGCGGGATTCCCAGAGCATGGATCAGGCGCCAAAGATCCCGCTGTTTGCTCCCTTCAATCGCCCGAACCAGATTATCGGCCGACTTCTCCCCAAATTTATCCAGCTCCGTCAACCCATCCCGATCCAAACCGTAGAGATCGGCCGCTGTCGCCACCCATCCTCTCGCAACCAATTGTTCGACCACTGCCTCCCCAAGATTCTCAATATCCATCGCGTGCCGCGACCCGAAATGTTCCACTCTTCTCCGAACCTGCGGCGGACACTTACTGTTCGGACAGCGCCAGACCGCCTCCCCCTCGATCCGCAATAACTCGCTCCCGCAATCCGGGCAATGCGTCGGAAAACGGAAGGGAACCGCCTCCACCGGGCGTTCCTCGACAACCACTCCGAGGACCTGTGGAATGATTTCGCCCGCCTTCTCGACCCGGACCAAATCGCCCTCGCGGATATCCAACCGGGCAATCTCGTCCGCGTTGTGGAGGGTTGCCCGTGAGACCGTTGTGCCTGCCAGTCGAACCGGATCGAGGACGGCGACCGGCGTGATTGCGCCCGTCCGACCGACTTGCACCCGAATCTCCCGCAGCCGGGTTACGGCCTGCTCGGACTCGAACTTGTAGGCAATCGCCCACCGGGGAGCCTTTGCCGTTGTCCCAGCGAGGTCCCGCAGATCGAAAGCATCCAACTTGATGACGGCACCATCCGTCGGGTAATTCCAGCCAGACCGCATCTCATCAATCCGTTCGACCGCCCTCCAAGCCTCCTCGATACCCTCCACGGTTGCCGGTTCGGCAATAGTCGGGAGCCCCCACTTCCGCAGGATCGCGTAGACCGCACTCTGCGTCCCGACAAAATCCGAAGGCTCCACCAACCCCAAACCGTATAGCATCATCCGCAATCCCCGCCGGGCAACGATTCGAGGATCGTGGAGTTTAATTGTCCCCGCCGCGAGATTGCGGGGATTCGCGTAGGGGACTTCGCCGTTCTCCTCGCGCTCCCGGTTGACGCGGGCAAACGTCTCGAAATCCATGAAAACCTCTCCCCTCAAATCAATCCGCTGCGGCCAGACATCACCTCCCAAACGCTCCGGAACCCCTCCCATCGCCCGCACGTTCCGGGTTACGTCGTCGCCCTCGAATCCGTTTCCACGGGTCACCGCCCGGATCAGCTTCCCATCCTCATAGGTCAGACTAATCGCGAGCCCATCGATCTTTGGATCAACTGTGTAATGCAGCACCTCCCGCCGAAGCGTTTTGCGCAGCCGCTGGTCAAAAGCGAACAATTCGTCACGGTTGTAAGTGTTGTCCAACGACAGCATCGGCACCCCGTGGGCCACCGTCTGAAAACCCTCTGTCCGGTCATCGCCGACCACCGCAGTTGGGGAATCGGGAGAACCCAGACCTGTCGCCGCTTCCAGCTCGACCAGCCGCGCCTTCAATTGATCGTACTCACGGTCACTGATCTCAGGACGTGCGTCTCGGTAGTACAAGTGATCATGGCGGGCGATCTCCCCTCGCAATGCATCCAGCTCCTCTTTCACATCAACCATCTCCAAACTCCTAAAGCATGGATCGATCTTCGCGCAAAACACAATCCGCGTCTCGTAAACCTTGCCTTGTCTAGGCAGGCGGAATGTTGTTTACATTTTCCTTATGAATAAGGCCTTTCGACAATCTCTGAACACTGTCGTTACTTTTTTCCTCTTTGTGGCCACCTGGGCACTGACCACCCCGTTGACCTTCAATGCCGACGGGGTGCCGGTTCTGCTTGGTGGTGTCGGGGTTACGATTGGTGCAGTTGCTGCATTTGGATGGCCCTCGCTGATAGGCGTCTTCCTCGCTGCTTTTGTTTGCGAGTCCTTTCTCGTCGTCGGCGCAGACCTCTCCCGCGGCCTGATTGTGGCGACGCTTTACACCTCGGTTGGGGCAATTGCCCAGCCAATCCTCGCCCGGCTTGACTTCGATCCGCTTTTTGAGCGGGTCCGCGATATTGGATATCTTTTCCTCGCTTCAGCCATCGCCCCGCTCGCCCTTGCGATGGGTCTCCCGATTATCTACCGAATGCACGGTGACATCCCCGCCGAAGCGTTCTGGAGCTCTCTTCCCGCGACGTGGTTGGCAGCCTTTTTGGGCGGGGCTCTTCTCGCGCCGTCAATCAGCGTCTGGAAACGTCCTCCGAAAACCTCTACCGTCTTCAGGCTTGAGATGCTCGCGCTCTTCACCGGGCTTCTTGCCCTTTGTACCTACACCTTCGGATCGGACTTTTCGGGCATCGACGGACACCTCCGACTGTCGTTCCTCGTTTTTCCCTTCATTGTCTGGGCAGCCCTCCGTTTCGGCATCCATGGGTCGTCCCTTTCGACCGTGTTTATTGCAATCATCAGCGTGATCGGAACCTACAACGGCCTCGGCCTTTTCGCTGGAATCGATACATCGAGCACACTCTTTCTCCTCCAGTCTTATCTCGTCATCATCGGGCTGACCTCCCTCCTCCTCGGATGTTCGTCCTCCGAACATGTTGCTACGGAACTCGCCCTCCGCGAGGTCAACCGTCGGCTCCGCGATGCCGTCAAGGAATCCCGCGAACTCGCCGCCGCCGCCGAACGCGCCAACCACGCCAAGGGTAAATTCCTCTCGATGATGTCACACGAACTGCGAACCCCTCTCAACGGTGTCATCGGTTTCACCAACCTCCTACTCGATACCTCGTTGACCAAGCAGCAGGGCGAGCACGTCCAAATGATTCGCTCGAGCGGCGAGTCTCTGCTCACCTTGATCGATGAAATTCTCGACTTCAATCGGATCGTCTCCGGCAAGCTGGACCTCAAATTAAAGCGATTCTCGACCCGCCGGACCATCAACGAGGTCATCAGTTTCTTCCAGATCAAGGCCGCCAACAAAAACGTCGAACTGCGTGCAACCATCGACGACAATCTCCCCGACCACGTTGTCGGTGACTCCAACCGCCTGCGCCAGGTTCTCACCAATGTGATCGGGAACGCGATCAAGTTCACTGAGAAAGGATCCGTCGTCCTCACCGTCAACATTGACGAGTCGAGCGAGAATTCTGTTCGTCTTCGTTTCAGGTGCGCCGATACCGGAATTGGCATCAAGCCGGAGGAAACCTCCAACCTCTTTGATGCGTTTGTTCAGGCGAATGAGGAAATTTCAGCGGTTTACGGTGGATCCGGTCTCGGTCTCGCAATTTCCAAAAACCTCGTTGAGGCGATGGCGGGTTCTATTTGGCTCGAGAGCCGGTTCGAAAAAGGAACTGTCGTCTATTTCACGGCCCGCTTCCTCAAGGCGGAGGAGAATGAGAAAACCCGCTACGCTGACGATGAACCCGAACGCACCGAGCTGTCCGATTTCCACAATCATTCCAGCGGCAATCCACTCGATATTCTTGTTGCCGAGGACAACAAGGTCAACCAACGGGTCATCAAGCAGATTCTCGCTAAAATGGGCTACGAAAGCGACCTCGCCAGTGATGGTGAGGAGGTCATCGCGGCCCTCGCACAGAAGACCTATGATGTCATCTTGATGGATGTTCAGATGCCTAAGGTTGATGGCCTCGAAGCCACCCGCAGAATTCGCAATGGTGAACACGGGATCAATTCCCCGGAGATCCCTATCGTTGCCGTGACTGCCTTCGCGCTTCGGGACGATCGGGAACAATGCCTGCAAGCCGGGATGGACTACCACCTCACCAAACCTGTGAAGCTCGCCAATCTGGCGAGCCTGTTTCACGACCTCTCTGCCGGGAGGAAGAATCTTCACCAGGCCGATGTAGCCGACGATTCGGCATGAGTCGCCTTCGCCAGGCAATTCTCCGAACGGGATTCGTCCTTCTCCTTGGGGCCTACATCCACGCTCAGGGAGACCCCGGTTTCGCCGAGGTGGAGTCCCCCAACGACAATCAACCCGGTGTTGTCGACTTCGGGGGCCTCGCGTTTTCCCTTAGCTCCCTCGAAATGGGTAAAGCAGTCCGAATTGCGACTTTCGCCCCGGTCGACGGGAGCACCGAGACCCTCTCTCTTCTCGTTGCCGTTGATGACCTCGGGATCGAAGGCTGGGTCAAGCAAACCCGCAGGATCCTCCCGTCCGGGGCAAACGTCGTTGATGTCCCCAGTCGAAATCCGAACCGTGCAGCATTTCTAGCCGTCATTCCCGATAGTCTGATCGACCCGGATTCCGAAAGTCTCAACACCAACTATCACCTCTACACTTTCGAACACCTCAACGACGACACAACCGAGATCCGTGAATACACCCGCTTGGTTCCGACGTCTGCCGTCCCCGCCTTCGAGAAAGACCTCGATCGATTCATTCCCCTCTGGCTGAGAGATCTCACCCGAATCGAATTCCCACCGTTCGAGAGACTCCGCCGCTTGCAAAGCCTTCCTTTTCAACCCTTTGAGGTTCGCGGCATTCAACCCGCCGAATGGATTCAAACCGATCCCGCCAACCCCCCTCCCTTCAGGATTCTGAACGTCGATGCTGCTTTTCTCGAAACCTTTGGGGCCAACGAACCTCCGGCCATCCCAATACGGCTCGCGGTCCCCGGATATATCGATGCGGGTGTTTCCGCCGCCCCGGTTGCAGAGGCATTTCTCGTCCTCGGTTGGAGATCCGATTCAAAAACTACCGATGGGGAATCCCTCACCTTTTCCCCACTCCATCTCGACGAACCGATAGCCGATAGTCCTGCTGCCTTGACGGCCTACGCCCGTCAGATTGAAGAGCGAATCGTGATACCTTTTATCGAAAACGTCGGCAACGGCACTACCACCGAACAGTACCACACCCGGATTAAACAATTCCCCGCTGTTGTTGTCGCCGCCGAATACCGGGACGCCGGGGGCAACGACGTTGAACTCCAGACGGTTGCCCTTTTCGACCCCGATCAGCCCATCGGAATGCTGGTTCTCTGGACCGCGCCCAAAGAGGTTCGCTTCGGACGGATTGGTGGGCGGGTCATCCACAGTCTCGACTTCGTTTTGGACCGAAAACGTTTGCAAACAAGCCCCTGATCGACAATGGTTTTTCATGAGGTCGGGCCCTATGCAACGACGAACGGGTGAACTCCGCCAGGCCTGGAAGGGAGCAACGGTAGCTGCGATTCGCGTGTGCCGTAGGTAGCCTGGCCTCTCTTTTTAATATGTTTAATGTTTGGGAATTGATGGAATGAGTCCTCTGGAGATCACCTCGATCGCTCTCGCTGTCGGCATCGGCGCGATAATTTTTAATCTCTATCGAGCGATGCAGCGCCGAATCCTGACTCTGGAATCCTCACTGGTTCGACCCGATTCCGCCCAGGGCCGACTTGACCGTGTTGCACCCCCCAGTCGGCCCATTGATGAAATTTCCCCCAAGGCCGCTCCTTCCGTAAAATCGGCTGATCAAACGCCCGAGCCTACACCTTCGCCCGAATCCGATGCCGCCTTTGGAACGCCCCTCGCCCTCTCCCGCGATGAATACCGCCACCGGGTCCAGGCCCTCCGAACCCGCGAAATTTCCCTTCAAGAACAGATTGAGGCCGTTGAGGCTGATCGCCTGAAACTGACCGATTCGCTTGCCCGCCTCGCTGGGCTCAACACTGAACAGGCCCGCGAAGAGCTTTTTGAGCAACTCTCCGGGTCGGTTACGTCCGACTCCATGCGGATGCCCAAATACCTCGAGCAGCGCACCGGGTCCCAGATTGAGGACGAGGCACGGCGCACCCTCCTCTCCGTCATGCAGAGGATCTCCATCCAGTCGATGCAGGAGCATACCCTCACTCAGGTCACGATCCCCTCCGAGGACATGAAGGGACGCCTGATCGGTCGCGAGGGACGCAATATCCGCAGCTTCGAATCCGAAACCGGGACCACCCTTTTGATCGACGAAACCCCTGGTCTGGTTCTGATCTCCGCCTTCGATCCGGTCCGTCGCGAGATTGCCCGACAAGCCCTCGAAAACCTCATCCGCGATGGACGCATCCATCCCGCAAATATCGAGGATGCGGTCCGTAACGCTACCGGGGATGTTGAAAAGCTAACGATCATCATCGGCGAAGAAGCGGTCACGCGGCTCAAGCTCAACAGCGTTCATCCGGAAATCGTCGGCTTCCTCGGTCAGCTCCACTTCCGCCATTCGAACGGACAAAATACCCTTTCCCACTCAATCGAAGTTGCCTCCATCGCCTCCCTTTTGGCTTCCGAGATTGGTCTTGATCCGGTTCTCGCCAAGCGCGCCGGCCTCTTTCACGATATCGGTAAGGCAATGTCCGAGGAATATGAGGGCAGTCACGCCGCTGCCGCTGGTGCCCTCCTCCGTCGGTACGGTGAACCCTCGGAGGTTGTCAATGCAGTTGAGGCCAGCCATGAGGAAATCCCCGCCGAGACCCCCTATGTCGGGCTCTTAATGCTTGCCGACTCTCTTTCCGCCGCCCGCCCCGGTGCCCGCGCCGATTCCACGAAGGGCTTTATCCAGCGTTTGCGGTCTCTCGAGGATCTCGCCAAAACCCTTCCGGGCGTTTCTGAATGCTACGCGCTTCAAGCCGGGAGGGAGATTCGGGTCATCGTCGACCCCGATATCCTCGATGATCAGGCATCGCGCCGCCTCGCCATTCAGCTTCGCAATCGGATCGAGGAAGAACTCAATTACCCCGGACGGATCCGCATCACCGTCATCCGGGAAACCCGCCACGTCGAAGAGGCGACCTGAAGTCAAATGGTGCCAGAGGGCGGATTTGAACCGCCGACCAAAGGCTTATGAGTCCTCTGCTCTGCCACTGAGCTACTCTGGCGAACAAAGAAAAAGGACAACATGCTTCCCAAAACGAGTCAAGCATCGAGAAACTCCTCCGCTCGGAGAAGCGCGACTTTCAGCTCTGTTCCCCAACGATATCCACCGATTCCGCCATCCGCACGCACCACACGATGACAGGGAATCAGCCCACAAAGTGAATTCGTCCCGATCTGCCGCCCGATCGCACGGGCCGCCGTCCGATGACAACCCATCGCAGTTGCGACTTCCCGGTAGCTGCGGGAATCCCCGGGTCGGATCGCTAACAAAATCTTTGCGAGGCCGGCGAAAGATTCCTTGACCGCAGCGAACAAATTCCCGCCCTCGTTAATCTCATTCAGTCTCTCCGAAACCTTCCGGCCACTTACCCCATCCGTGCCCGGTTGCAGTGATTCGATTCCCAAGTCTCCCGTCAACAGGCTCCATCGTAATTCGTTCCCTTCCGTCTCGAGAAACCGTCGGAACCCCATGATCGACTGAGTCGAAATCGCTATCCTCACCCCTCCGTCCATCATCCTGCCCCATTCAGGAACGGTTCGAACCGCTTCACGTGCGCTACCGGAACCTCCCCGGTGATGTGAACCCCGTCGGCTTCATAACGCTTTTCCTGAACTGCCCCCAACCCGTGCAACTCATGGATCAGGTCATGCCGGTCGTGCGGGATTCGCAGGTGGAGTGTCTCTCCCACCCCCGTGATCGCCTCGGCCAGCCGGGCCTCGAGCGCCTCTAACCCGATCCCTTCCGAGACCGAAACCGGGAAAGCCCCCGGGAATCGGATCCGCAAGCCCTGCAACACGGACGGATCCTCAATTCGATCGATCTTGTTCAGGACCAGAACCGCTTCCTTCTCGACTGCCCCGAGTTCCCGGAGGACCGCCTCGGTCGTCGCAATATGCTCATCCAGGTCCGGACTTGATGCATCGACAACATGTATCAGAAAATTGGATACAACAGCCTCCTCGAGGGTCGCCTTGAACGCCTCGACGAGGCGATGGGGCAACTTCCGGACAAACCCGACGGTATCGGTTAGAACGAGAATCCGACCGTTCGGCAACTCCATCCGCCGACTGGTCGGATCGAGGGTTGCGAAAACCTTGTCCTCCGCCAAAACCGCCGACTCTGTCAGCCGGTTTAGAAGCGAGGACTTTCCCGCGTTCGTGTAGCCGACAATCGCCGCCGTCGGCACCGGAACCGATTCCCGTCGACTGCGCTGAATCTCACGGCGACGGACCACCTCGACGAGATCGCCCTTCAGCCGGGCAATCCGGTCGCGGATCATTCGCTGGTCGAGTTGCAGTTGGGTCTCGCCCTCGCCCCGCTGGGTCGTTCCGCCGCCGCGCTGACGGCTTAGGTGCGTCCAGGCCCGCCGCAACCGAGGGAGGCTGTATTCCATCCTTGCCAGTTCCACCTGGAGGCGTGCCTCGCGGGTCGTCGCGCGCTCCCCGAAAATATCCAAAATAATCTCCTGTCGGTCGATCACGAGGAGCTTCTTGGCCTCCTGCTCCCAATTGCGCTGTTGGGCCGGTGAAAGGGGTTCATCAAATACAAGCACGTCCGCCTCGCTCGCCGCAACCGCCCCCAAAATACGTTCCATCTGGCCCGGGCCGATCAGAAACTTTGGCTGTGGCTCGCGCAAGGGCACGATCTCCCGGTCGACGACCGCAATCCCGAGGGTTTCAACGAGGGCCGCCAGTTCATCGAGGAAAGCCTCTGCCTGGGCATCCGTTACGTCACGTCGCTTGATCCCGACAAGGAAGGCCCGCTCGACCAATCGTGGTTTTTCTTTAACTTCGAACAAGGATTCCATTCAGCCTTGAAAATCGTCGACTGGGCAAGCTTTTCGTTGTCCCCGGTGCTGCCGGGGGATAAGACTGCCGGTTTTGGTTACAATGAGACCTTCCATCTGGACCGATCTGCCTGACTGGCTACGGGGACGCTTCGACGACAACCAACGCTACACCATCCTCTGCGTTCTTGTCGGGCTGCTTTCCGGGCTCGCAGCGGTCTCGTTTCACATCGCGATCGATTTTATCTTTCACCATCTTATTGATGCCGCTGGCACCCCCGGCCCGGGCCAGCTTTCCCTCGTCCTGCTCTTCGGTCCGGCGATTGGAGGGCTTTTCGTCGGACTGATCCTTCAGTACTTCGCGCCGCGGGCGGCTGGCAGCGGGATTCCCCAGACCAAAATCGCCTACCACAACGATTTCGGAGAAATACCTCTCAAGGAAGGGGTCTGGCGTTTTATCGTTGGAACAATCTCCGTCGGCACCGGCAACAGTCTCGGACGCGAGGGCCCCACCGTTCACATCTGCGCGGCGATTGCCTCCTCCGTCGGTCGGGCCTTTGGGCTCGCCAAACGACGGGTTCAGGCCATGATACCCATCGGGATGGGGGCAGGTATTGCCGCCGCCTTTAACACTCCCCTCGCCGCAATTACCTTCGTCTTCGAGGAGTTGCTCGATGACTTTTCCAGCAAAGCACTCGGCGCGATTCTCATCGCGGTGGTCATCGCGGCCGTCGTCGAACGAAGCATTCTGGGCGAGAATCCGGTTTTTACGATGGACCGCACGGCGACATTCACAACGTCCTTCTGGATGCTCGTGGCAGTACCCCTGGGCCTCGCGGCGGCAATTCTCGGTCACGTTTTCGTCGGGTCAATCCTCGCCCTCCGGGAACGGTTCAAGGAAAGCCCCCTACCTCCCTTCATCCGCCCCGCCGCCGGTGGATTAATGGTCGGGATCACCGGTGTCACCGTCCTCTTTTTCACCGGCAAACTGGGGATATACAGTATTGGCTACGATGACCTCAACGCCAGCCTCCTCGGTCTGCACGATTGGGAAATCATCCTCACCTTGCTCGTCGGTAAAATCATCGCGACAGTCTTTGCCTACGCCTCGGGGGGTAGTGGCGGGATCTTTGCGCCCGTCCTTTTTGTCGGCAGTATGCTCGGGGGTCTTTTTGGTGTTCTCTGTGTCGATGTCTTTGGCGCCACCGATAACGTTCGCGCCGCCTGTGCCCTTCTTGGAATGGGTGCCTTTTTTGCCGCCGTCATCCGCTGCCCCCTTACGTCGATTCTGATCATCTTCGAGATGACCCTGAATTACACCCTGATTCTCCCGCTGATGGTCGGGAACATGATCGCCTACGCCGTCTCCGCCCGCCTCCGCGCGGTTCCGATCTACGATGCCCTTCTCCTTCAGGACCGGTTCTCCCTCAAAAAGCTTCCCACCTATCGCGGAGAGCAGGATTGGCGGAACCTTCCCGTCAGCGCGATCATGACCCACGATCCAGTCTATGTCCTTCGTGACGACACAATCAGCGAGACCCTTCGCAAAATTACTGACGGTGGACTTATTCATCACGGGTATCCGGTTCTTGACGGGGATGGAACACTCTGTGGCATCGTCTGCCATCACGAACTTCTCGAAAACAGTGCCGATGAACCTGACGCCCCCGTTGGCTCCATTTTGAACCCGCGTGCAATCATCCGGGTCTTTCCCGACACCTCAATCCGCGATACGGCGAACACCCTCGTAATCGAGGACGTTCTCCAGGCACCCGTTGTCAGCAAGAAAAACAGCGCTAAACTAGTCGGAATCGTCACCCTCCACGACATTGCCCGCCAACAAAACGCTATCTCCGAAAGTATTGATCGATGAAACGTCCCCGCATCCGCTCCGGCGTTGATCGATTCTACCTCGCCCGGATTTTTCGCTCGCTTCCAACCATCGGGTTCATCCTCGGATTGGTCACCGGTTCCCCCGCAATCTCAAAACCCGCCGTGGAAAACCCCTCCGATCTGACCGTCCGGGTGGGCAACGGCGAGGAGCCGCAGGGCCTCGATCCCCATCAGGTAAGCGGCCTACCCGCCGGTCGAATCCTTGAAACCCTCTTTGAGGGACTTGTCCGAATCGACCCCAAAACACTCCGGATCCTCCCTGCTGCCGCTGTTGCCTGGGAGGTTTCCGAAAATAATCTCGTCTGGACGTTTCAATTGCATCCAGAGGCCACCTGGTCCGACCGAAAAAAGCTTACCGCCGACGATTTCGTCTTCTCTTTTCGACGTATTCTCAGCCCCGGACTCGCTGCCAGTTATGCCTCGAACCTTTTCTGCATCGAGGGTGCTGAGGCTTTTAATCAAGGACTCACCGGCCCCGATGGCCTCGGTGTTCGCGCGCTCGCGCCCGATCGGTTGGAAATCCGGCTCGCCCACCCGGTTCCGTACTTCCTTCAGTTGATCCAGCACGTTGCCTGGTATCCGGTTCCTCGCCATGTTCTCGAAACGTGGGGCGGGATTGATATTCCTGACCAGGAGTGGACTCGCCCGGGGCGAATCGTCGGAAACGGCCCCTTTGTCCTCACCGAATGGCGCACCAATCATTTTATCCGCGTCGAGCGCAACCCCCACTACCGGACCGGATCTCCCACCCTCGCTCCGGCAATCGAATTCTACCCCCTTCAGAACTTCTATGCGGAAGAACGTGCCTTCGATTCGGGAATCCTCCAGGTCACCAATAATATTCCCGGCGAACGGGTTCAGGACCTCCTCCGCCGGGGTGATCCCAGTCTTGTGATCGAACCCGACTTTGGCGTCTATTACCTCACCCTGAACACGCGGGTTCCCCCGCTCGATGATCCCGCTTTTCGGCGCGCTTTGTTCCTCTCGATTGACCGTGATCGGATTGTCCGCGATATCCGCCAGCGCGGTGAACGAATCGCAACCCACCTGACCCCGCCGGTTTTTACCGATTACATGCCCCCAAGCGGACCGTCCTTCGACCCTGATGCCGCTCGTGCTGCCCTTCGAGCTTCGGAATATGGCGACGGACGAAAGGTTCCCCCAGTTGCATACCTGTTCAACACCTCGGAGACCCATCGACCGATTGCCGAGGCCATCCAATCGATGTGGCGCGAAACTCTCGGGGTTGAGGTAACCCTCGTGAACCGGGACTGGAAAGCCGTTCTCGCTGACCGCCGGGCGGGCCAGTTCGCCGTTCTGCGGTCCGGATGGCTCGGCGATTACTACGATCCATTAACCTTTCTCGGTCTCCACACGACCGATGCCACCCAGAACTTCGGTGGATGGGGCCATCCAGGCTATGATGCCGCCATCCGTACTGCCCGGACATCCGGCGATCCTGATACCCGGATGAAAGCCTTTGCAAAGGCCGAATCGATTCTCATGGAGGAGGCGGCGGTCATCCCGATTTTCTTCTACAACCGCGCCTATCGAATCGATCCGAAACTTGAGGGCTGGCACGGCAACGTTCTCAATATCGGATCCTGGCGCACCGTTCACCGCTGACCCGGTTCGCCCGCGAATCCCCCATCCATAGCTTGACTTTTTCTACGGTTATAACGATAGTTAGAACATGGCTATTGAAACAAAAGTTCGAAAGATCGGTAACTCCCTCGGGATCATTCTCTCCAAAGACGCCCTGCAGGCTCTCAAGGTCGAGGAGGGTCAATCCCTCTACCTGACAGCCGCCCCGGGCGATGCCCTCACCGTCACCCCCGCCCGTCCGGGATTTGAGGATAAAATGCTCGTCGCCGAGTCGTTGATGAACCGCTATCGAAACACTTTTCAGAAACTCGCTCAATGACCGAACCCAGTTGGATCACGGTAGACGACTGCATCGCATTCCACGGGCAACTGCTTGCCCGATTCGGGGGACTCGACGGCATTCGTGACATGCACGCACTCGAGGCGGCCCTCGCCCGCCCGAAGAATCTTTTTGCATATGAAGAACCAACGTGCTTCGAGTTGGCTTCGTGCTATGCCTTTGGGATCGTTATCAACCACCCTTTCGTGGATGGAAATAAGCGCTCCGGATTTATGGCTGCGGCACTCTTCCTCGAGGTCAACGGTTACGAGCTAACCGCAACCGAAGAAGACGCCGCCATCATGACTCTCGGCCTTGCTGCCCGCGAGATCGAAGAACCTGCCTACGCCGTTTGGCTTTCCGAAAACACCCGGCCCCGCAACACCCCTGACAAACCCTCAAAATTTCAGTAATCCCGGTCGATCTGCCGTCAAAATCAGGAAACCCCGAACGACCAATCCGCTCAGAAAGCTCACCCGACCTTCCACCAATTACTGGCCAAAGACCACTGTTAAAGGTTCCTGACCTCGTATTTTCCAATCGTGCTTTGTCCGATCAAGGTCAACTTCCCTTTCACGCCTTCGAAACCGGGCGTTATATCTCGACTTTCAATCCCGACACTGGGCACCAAATGGCGATTTAAATTAGAACCTGAGCAACGGATGGCAAGATTGTCATCACCACGGTCTCCATCGATAGGACTCGGGCTGAGCTGCCAATTATGAAATAGCGGTCCTTTTGACAGTTTTGCTCCCCGATTCAGGGGTTGACACGCAGCCCCAAAGCCATCTTTTTCTTCCTTTTCCTATTAACTGTCATGTCCAGAATCTGCGTCATCTCCGGCAAGCGTCCCGTCAAGGGCGGAAGCATCACTCGTAAGGGTCAGTCCAAGAAGAGTGGCGGTATCGGCACGCACGTTGTTAAAAACACCAAGCGTACCTTCCGTCCCAACTTGCAGCGCATTCGTGTGCGTCTCCCCAGCGGCCAGGTCAAGCGCCTCTGGGTGTCTGCCAAGATGATCAAAGCCGGCAAGGTCGAGAAGGCCTGACCTCCCGCTTTCCTCCTCCTTCCCTGATTTGTTGCAGGGACCAGTTCAGAGCCTCAGTGCACGATCTGGCCTAACCCATCAATCTTCTCTGAAGCTATGCGGGTTGCCATCGTTCACTATCATTTCAAACGCGGAGGAGTTACCCGCGTAGTCGAATCCCTCTGCAACGAGCTCGGTCGGCTTTCCGTCCCGCCAGAGGTCGCCCTCCTCTCAGGAGGTGACCCGTCCACCGAGGCCA
>CAZFLQ010000008.1:0-14260 GCA_964519935.1 uncultured Puniceicoccaceae bacterium
GCGGTGTTGGTTTTTTTCATGCAGGCGGGATTCGCGATGTTGGAAGCGGGGATGACGCGGGCGAAGAATGCCTGCAACATCATGATGAAGAATTTGATGGACTTTGCGTTCGGGGCGATTGCCTTCTGGTTGATTGGGTATGCATTTATGTATGGAGCGAGCAATGGGTTCATCGGATGGGATTCAGGTCTGGTCGGGTTGAATTCGTTCACGGATGGCAGTTCGAACCTCGACAGTGCAGGTTGGCTTTTCCAAGTGGTTTTTGCGGCAACGGCGGCGACGATTGTGGCGGGGGCGATGGCGGAGCGCACAAGGTTCATCGGGTATGCGATTTATTCGGTCGCGATCACGGCGCTGATCTATCCGATCGCGGGTCATTGGATCTGGGG
Source organism: uncultured Puniceicoccaceae bacterium (assembly GCA_964519935.1). GTDB lineage: Bacteria > Verrucomicrobiota > Verrucomicrobiia > Opitutales > Puniceicoccaceae > DAISIK01. The sequence goes on from CAZFLQ010000008.1 coordinate 390, forward strand.
TGGGGGATGGTTGACGGAGATCGGGATGCGGGATTTCGCGGGGTCGACGGTGGTTCACTCAGTGGGGGCCTGGGCGGGTTTGGCTGGAGCGATTGTCCTCGGGGCGCGGATCGGGAAATTTGATGCAAACGGAAAACCCCGTCCGATCCTCGGGCACAACCTTCCGCTGGCGACACTCGGGTGCTTTATCCTCTGGTTCGGATGGTTTGGTTTCAATGCGGGTTCGACCCTCGCGGCGGTTGATGGTCTGGCCCATGTCGCGGTGACGACGTTGTTGGCGGCTTCGGCGGGACTGATTGCGGCCTCGATCACAACCTGGGTGTGGTTTGGAAAGCCGGACCTCTCGATGACGATCAACGGCTGTCTGGCGGGGTTGGTATCCATTACGGCACCGTGCGCGAGTGTTTCGACGGGCTCGGCGGTCGTGATCGGTCTGATCGGTGGTATTCTGGTGGTGGCGTCGGCGGTCTTCGTCGAGAAGGTTTTGAAGGTCGATGATCCGGTCGGGGCCGTCAGCGTTCACGGTGCTTGCGGGATCTGGGGGACGCTTTCAATCGGGTTGTTCGGGCAGAGTGCGATCGATGCGCTTTACTGGGATGAGGCCGATGTGATCAAGGATGGCCTTTTTTACGGAGGGGGTCTGACCCAGTTTGGGATCCAGTTGGCGGGAGTCGCCGCGGTGTTTGCCTTTGTTTTCATCTCGGCCTACGTCGTTTTTTCGGTGTTGAGCAAGACGGTTGGTCTACGGGTGAGCCGCGAGGAGGAGTTGCAGGGTTTGGACATTGGTGAGCACGGGAACGAGGCTTATCCTGACTTTCCTCAGTTCGAGGATGTTGATGGGAATGTTGCGGGCGAGCCAGCGGTCTCCTGATTCTGAAAGTTGCGTTGATGGGTTGACGATCAGGTGCTCCGCCTGGAGACTGAAAACTGTTCACAACACCTGAACACCAACCAAGGAAAAAACTATGGCCTACACACTACCCGAACTACCTTACGCCTACGATGCGCTCGAACCGCACTTCGACGCCCAAACGATGGAGATCCATCACACCAGGCATCACAACACCTATATCACCAAGGTGAATGCGGCCCTCGAAGGAAGTCCGTTGGCGGAGCTCGCGGTTGAGGATTTGATCGCGGATTTGTCGGCGGTCCCGGAAGGCATCCGGGGTGCAGTTCGCAACAATGGGGGCGGGCATGCCAACCACAGCTTCTTCTGGACGATCCTGAGCCCGAGCGGGGGAGGAAACCCGACGGGTGCTCTCGGTGAAGCGATCACGGCCCAATTTGGCACATTTGACGCCTTCAAGGAAGCATTTGCAGCAGCCGGTGCGAATCGGTTTGGATCGGGATGGGCCTGGTTGGTCGTTACCGCATCCGGCGAACTGGCGGTAACCTCGACTCCGAATCAGGACAGCCCACTGATGAAGGGCGTCGCTGAGGTCGAGGGAACCCCGGTGATTGGCCTCGATGTCTGGGAGCACGCTTACTACCTGAAGTACCAAAACAAGCGTCCGGACTACATTGCGGCGTTCTGGAATGTCGTTGACTGGTCGAAGGCGGATGCGCTTTACGGTGCGGCCAAGGGCTGATTCCAAGCCGTATCCAAAAATTGAATACAAAAGCCCGGCGGTGACGCCGGGCTTTTTTTGTGCGGCGGAGTTTACCTTTATGCGAATGGTGTCAAGCGTGTTGAATGAAGGCAGTGGCGACCTCGGGAGGGAGGTCGATCATTTTGTAGTCGCTCGACCGGACAAAGAGGAGGCTTTGCTTCCCCTTTCCGAGGAGGTTGGTATCGGAATCGTAGATCGCATGTTCGAGAGTTACGAACTTCCGGTTGTACTCTCCGATCCAGATTTTCACAGTGATGGTCTCGAATTCGCGGGTCTCGCGGACGAACTTATGTTCGAAGGACCGGGTGAGAATGTAGAAGGGAGTTTTATCGAGGTCGAAGCCTGGCATGACCTGGTTGAAAAAGAGTTCGCGGGCTTTTCCGACCCAGAGAGGATACATTGCAAAGTAAACATTCCCGACCGAGTTGGTGTCGGCATAGGTTGCGATGAAGGAATAGACGAACCGTTTGCCCTCAAAATGTCCGCCGACATCATGGAAGGCGGCGGCGGCGGCATGGACGGCACCCTCGATCCGATCAACGGCGCCTTTAACGGCGTTTGCGGTTAACGATTTGCGGGAGGTTTCGGTGGGGGAATCTGTGACGACGTCGTCGGAGTTGAGGTCGACGGTGTCAGGTGATGATTTGAAGAGGAGCCAGGGAACGTAGCCGAGGGGTAGCAATGATCCGATGATCATGAATGCGGGATTGGCGAGAAAGTACCCGTAAGCAAAGATGACGACGGCGATGGAGCCGATGCAGAACATCTTGATCTGCGAAATGGGGTTGGATGGTGGTGGTAGGTAGCAGAGGGCGACACCAAGGGCGGAGTATCCGACAAAAAAGGTTCCGTAAAAGAGCATGAAATACTCGATTTCGACTCCTAAAAATGCCCCCCCGAGGGCAATCAGGGCGGCGATTGAAAAGACGGGGATCGGGGATGTGATGAGACCCTTCGGGACGAAGGCGAGGAGGGCGTTTTTACTGCGGTTGACGGCACCCTGAAAAAACCATCGAAGAGCAATGTAGCCGCTGTCGAGAGTTGTGAAGAGGCAGGAAGCGAGGAAGACGCAGTAGGCACCAAAGATCGAGGGATGTTGATCCGAAACGCCGAAGAAAAGGCGCATTGTGCTGTCGTGCCCGTAAAGGTAGGGAGCGAGACCGGGACGAAGAAAATCATCAGCGGTCAGACCAAGGATCGAGGGGATCTGGCCAATCGCCCAGAGCGCAATGAGGCCGTGAAAGAGGAGGAGGAGAAAAAACTGGAGGGAACCGCTGGCGTAGGCAGCGCGGATCGAAACCTTCTCGCGGTTGATCTGAATGGCACGCTGCCACTGCTGGAGATCGAGCCAGGGGCCGAGGAGAAATCCGACGAGGATGGGAATTACAAACCCCCAAAACCTGAGTTCGCCGATGGGCTGGGCAGGAACCGGGGTCGTGGACACATCCTGACCGATCAGGCGGGGAGCCTGGAGGACGATGAGGATCGCAAATGCCGCGAGGGCAAAGAAGACGGCGTGGCTCCATTTGATCCGCCGGATGTCAAACTCCTCACCGAGGAGGATCGCAACCATCAGGGCAACGAACATCGTGAGGGGCAGGTAGAGCAGTTCGGGCGACAGGTTTAACGGTTGCCAGACGTATCGAATCAGAGCAAAAATCGTTAAGGTGATGGCGAGAAACTGATAGAGGAAAAAGACGAGGCGGAAAGGGCGTGACCAGGCCGAGAAAAAGTCCTCGAGCGAATCCGGATGATCCCGCCTCTTGGCGAGGTGCTGGGTGACGAGTCCAAAGAAGAACAAGCCAAGGGCGTTCGGAATTGCGAAAGCGAGTAAGCCGACCAGCCCGAACTGGATACTGAACTGAACTGAGAAAAACAGTCCGAGACCCCACATCCAGGACATCGCGACGGAGTTGCCCCAGAGGATCGTGTTAAGCGGGCGCGGTATTTTGAAGGCGGGCGAAGGCATCGGATTAAGTCTGCGTTTCAGTCGGCATTAAGCTTTTCACCAAAAAGAAAGGGTTCAATCCGATTGGAGCAAACTGTTTGGTCGTCTGAGGTCGTCGGATTATGGATCGTTGCGGGGGTGGAATTGGGCATGTTCCTCGAGGAGACGGGTGCGGTCGACCTCGGTGTAGATTTCGGTTGTGACAATGCTGGAGTGACCGAGCATCTCCTGGATGACGCGGAGATCGGCCCCCCCCATGAGAAGGTGGGTGGCGAAGGAGTGGCGGAGGGTGTGCGGTTTGACGTTGCGGGAGATACCGGCGGTGGCGGCGTGGTTCTTGAGCATGACCCAGACGGTTTTGCGTGAAATCGGGGTACCGCGATTGCTGAGAAAGACCTCGCCGGAGGTCTTCGGTTTGACGAAGGAGGGGCGCCCGGCGGCGAGGTAATTGCGGACGGCTTCGACCGCACTGTTTCCAACCGGGACGATCCGTTCCCTGGAACCCTTGCCGAAGACGCGGACGAAATTCTCGTCGAGATTGAGGGCGGTCAAGGGCAGGTTGCACAGCTCGCTGACGCGAAGCCCGCTACTGTAGAACAGTTCAAGAATTGCGCGGTCGCGGAGACCGGTCGGGGTTGTCCGGGGAGGAGCTTCGAGAAGGCGGAGGACCTCCTGAATGGAGAGTGTATTGGGGATTCGCCGGCCTGGTTTGGGTCCACGGACGAGTTCGGCGATATCGTCGGGGCGTTCGCGGTCACGGACGAGGTGGCGGGCAAACATTCGGACGGCGGAAAGTTTCCGGGAGAGGCTGCTGATGGCGTAGGCTTCGGCGGTCAGTTCAGCGAGCCATTCGTCGACGATTCCGGGATCGACTTCGCGCCAGGTGGTTGCACCCGTTGAGTGGACATAGGTGGCGAACTGAAGGATGTCGCCCTCGTAGGCGGTGGCAGTGTTGTCGGCGAGGCCTTTTTCGAGCTGAACCCACCCGAGAAAGGATTCGACCGGATCGATCAAGCCGGAAGGCAGGTTTGCCGATGACATGGTTGCGGGTCGGTCGGGCGTTCGGGCGGAGATGGGTTCAGTCGGCTTGGAGCCATTCGGTGAGCTCAAGGCTATCGGCAAGGATTTCGGTAACCGGGGGGATGTCGGTGATGATCTCGTCGGGATCGGGACCTACGCCGATGTAGCGGAGGTTAATTTCGGGATGTTTCCCGGAGTTTGAGCCGATGGCGCAGCGGAGGGTCGCGGCGACGAGGGTGGCGACATAGCGTCGGGCGGCGAGAGGGAGGTCGGCGTAACTGCGAATGGTCCGGATGTCCTCGGTCCACCCGGGGAGATCGCAGTAAACCGGAGCGAGGGTTTCCCGAAAGGCATCATCGCGGGGAGCTCGGTTGATCAGTCTCCCGTCAGGGGTGCGGTAGGCGATGGCGATTCGGAGGGGAGGGATTTCCGCCGCGTCACCCTCCCAGCGAAGGGCATCGAGTTTGTTAATGACGAGATCATCGAAGCCGCCATAGCGGAGGGCGGTGCCTTTTTCGACGGCATCGAACCATCCGACCATCCGCTGGCGTCCGGTGGAGGTTCCGAATTCAATTTTCGAGAGTCGGTCGCCAATGGGATGGCCGGGTTCAAAGCGGGTCAGGAAAAGGTGCGTACCGACCTTGGTGTCATAAGCCTTGGCGACCCCGACGGTATGGACCGGTTGAACCGGGATGCCGGCACTTTGAAAAATCTCGGGAGTAAAGGTGTGGGAGGCGGTGACGTTGGGAGTGTAGCCGTGGCGTTTGTCGAGCCAGTAGCTTTGGCCGAATTCGCCGATGAGGTATTGGCCCCTTTCAATCAGGTCGATGACGATCTCGCGGAGGTCGACGATTTGCCTCGCCCAGCCACTGCCGGCCTGCCACGAGGTTTCCTCGATCGCGTCGAGATCGACCTCGAAGGGCTTCCCGGGGATAGAAAAACGACGAAAATCGAATTCGGAGGGCAGGAACACCCGATCATGGATGGCGACCTCGTTGGCACGGGTTTCGGCGGCGGTGAGGGTCTCGAAGAAGGCAAACCAGTCTTCGGGGGTGACCCGGCAGACGTGTTCGATGGTTTTGAGGGCGCGATCAAAGCGGGCCCGCAGACGCCGAGAAAAGCGTCCGCGATCGCCGCGAAAATCGGCGAAGAAAATCTGCCATTGGGCGACCTCGTCGGAAAAGGCGGGGGTGATCCCGCGTCCGGTGGACCCGCGGGCATCCTCGCCGAGCTGTTTCTCGCGGTAATTTTCCCAGGCGAGATCGAGGAGGCGGTGGGAGAGGTCGCTGACCATGGTCCGTTCGTCGATCCGGAGGCGTTCGCGGACGGTGTAGCCCTTGGCCTCGGTTGAGGCGGTTTCCCAGTTCAGTTTGCGCGGATCGGCGACGACGCCGGAGCCGATTCCGAGGTAGTGGACGGTTTTGTCAATGACCCCGCCGGGGAGGAGGTTGAGTTTGAGTCCTCCGGCGGTGTGGCCGGAATTGGCCCCGCCGTTGACCTTCAGGACCATCTCGACGGGATCGGGGGATCCGGTTTGCTGTCGGAGTTCGTGGACAAGCTCGTAGACGAGTCGGCCCTTGCCCTCGTCCCCGAAGGCAATCCCGACATCGGCGATCAACTGGCTGTGAAAGGGACTCAACATAACAATGGAAACCTTCTGATCCTGATTGCGCGGTCGGGAGGGGCAAGGATTTTACCGGTATATCTTCCAGGTTTCCTCCGGCCCTTCGCGATGGAAACCTGTAAGATAGGCGGGTTTACGGGTTGCCCTGTGCGAAATCGATCAGCAGGTTGACCGATTAAAGATCTCACTTCCACTTGCAGGTATGGCTTTTGACAGACTTAAAGGGATCAAGGATGCGTATGACGTGATCGTGATCGGTAGCGGACTCGGCGGACTGACATCGGCCAACTGTCTTGCGAAGGCAGGGCACAGTGTTCTCCTTCTCGAACACCACTATCAACTGGGCGGGCTGGCGACCTGGTTCAAGCGGCCGGGCAAGCACATCTTCGACATCTCGCTGCACGGGTTCCCGATCGGGATGATCAAATCCTGTCGAAAATATTGGACGAAAGCGATTGCTGATTCGATCCACCAACTACGGGACGTTCGGTTCATCAACCCTCAGTTCGACATCTGGACGACCTTTGATCGGGTGGATTTCACCCGCCAGCTGATTGAAACCTTCAAGATACCGGTGGAGACGGTGGAAGCGTTTTTCAACCACTTGCGGGCGATGAACTACTATGACCGGGACGACCGGACGACGGGGGAGTTGTTCGAGGAGTTTTTCCCCGGTCGGACGGATGTGAAGCGCTTGTTGATGGAGCCGATCGCCTATGCCAACGGCTCCTCGGAGAATGATCCGGCGATTACCTTTGGGATCGTTTTTTCGAATTTCATGAGCAAGGGGGTCTACACCTTTCAGGGCGGGACGGACGTCCTCGTCGGGCAGATGGAGGCGGAGCTGGAGCGGAACGGGGTGGATATCCGGCGAAAGGTGCTGGTCGAGGAAATCGTGACGGAAGAGGTCGGGGGCAAGCCGGTTGTCCGGGGGGTGCGGGCGAATGGCCGCTTTATTCCGGCGCGGACGGTGGTCTCGAACGCGAACATCAAAAACACGACTACCCGTCTGTTGGATCAGGATGCGCTTCCGGCAGATTACCGGGAAGAAATCGAATCGGTCCGGATCAACACCAGCTCGTGCCAAGTTTATCTCGGGCTGAAAGCGGGGTCAAAGATTCCGGCAATCGGAGATCTGATTTTCACCTCGCAGGCGGAGCGTTTTTCGAGCGAGGAGCTGACCAGTTTGCACACCACCAGCCGGACTTTTTCGGTCTATTACCCGGAGGTACGGCCGCATCTGAAAACGCCCTACACCTCAATCGTGGCCTCCCTGAATGCCCGGTGGGACGAATGGGCAAATCTCTCTGAGGAGGACTATGAGCGGGAAAAAACGCGGATCACGGAGGAATCGATCGACGCTCTCGAACGCTACATACCGGGCGTGCGCGGGATGATTGAACACGCCGAGGCGGCGACTCCGCGAACGATCAACCGGTTTACCCGCCACATCGGGGGAACGTCCTTTGGAACGAAGTTCGAAGGGCTGAAGGTGTCGATGGAGCTGCCGGAGCGGGTTCCGGGGCTGTATCATGCGGGTTCGGTCGGGATTATCATGTCGGGTTGGTTGGGGACGATCAACTATGGCGTGATCACGGCAAACAAGGTGGACAAATTTCTATTTGAATCGAAGCAGTCGACGGCGCCGATGGCGGTCGCCTGAGAACCGGATTACCCCTCGAATCAAACCCTCGAACGACCATGGCAGAAGAATCGATTCTGCGGGCGATCCCGCATCGCCCGCCTTTCCTCTTTATCGACGCGATTACGGTGGAAACGCCGGATGGGGTCACTGCCCGGCGGCTGATCCGGGAAGATGAGCCCCAGTTTGAGGGCCATTATCCGGGGAATCCGATCATGCCGGGAGTGCTTCTCTGTGAAGCCGTTTTTCAGACCGGGGCTTATTTCCTGGTCCGAAAACTGGAGCACGATGGTGGGAGTGCCGAGGGCTTGACCCCGGTGCTTTCGAGGATTCGGGATGCACGCTTCAAGCAAATGATCCATCCGGGGGATACGGTTGAAATTTCGGTCGAGCTGATCGAGACCGTATCCAAATTTCACTTTATGAAAGGGGTCGTGCGGAAGGAAGGGAAAGCCGCCCTGACGATTGAGTACGCCCTCGCGCTGGTATGAGCTTTCTGAAGATCGCCGGAAAGACCTTCCTGGTTCTGGGGGTGGCGAACCGCAAGAGTGTTGCCTGGTCAATTGCGCGTACCCTCGAGGAGAACGGGGCGACGGTCGTTCACAGCGTACGGAATCCGGCGCGGCGGGAGAGCCTCGCCAAACTGATGGGGGATCGGAAGGTGTACTGTTGTGATGTCGAATCGGAGGAGGAAATCGCCCAACTGGCGGCGGATCTGAATGATGATGGGGTCCGGTTGGCGGGTTTTGTTCATTCGATCGCCTTTGCCGATTATTCGGACGGGTTCCATCCCTTTCACGAGACCCGGCGGGACCGTTATCTTCAGGCGACGGCAATCTCTTCTTTTTCGCTGGTCGATCTTGCGCGTGCCTTGAAGCCGATATTGGAACCGGATGGAACGGTTGTTTCGATCGGAATATCGTCCTACGTGACGGCAGAGAATTATGGTTACATGGCACCGATCAAGGCATCGCTGGAGACCAGTTCGCGGTTTTTGGCAAAGTCCTTCAGTGCGGACAGCCGGGTGCGATTCAACACGGTTAATGCGGGGCCGCTGAAAACCTCAGCCTCGGCGGGGATCCCGGGCTATCTTGAGAGCTATTTGTACGCCGAGAAGCTGACCCTGCGGAAGGAGGCCCTGAGCACGCAGGAGGTGGCCGATGTGGCGGTTTGGTTGCTCAGTCCACGGTCATCGGGGGTCAATGGGCAGGGGATCGTTGTGAACGCCGGAATGGACTTCAACTACTTCGACAAGGAAGTGATTGGGCTGGCGATGCGTCCCTGATTTTTTGGAATCGCCAAACTCGGGGAGATCGGAGGAAGGTATTGTCCGTGATGGATGCATTGGTGGAATTGAAGAACGTGGTTGCGCGTCTGCGGGCACCGGATGGGTGTCCCTGGGACCGTGAACAGACCCATCGGACACTGGCACCCTGTTTGGTCGAAGAGTGTGCGGAGGTGCTCGAGGCGATTGACAGGGATGATGCTGAGCTTTTGCGGGAGGAGCTGGGGGATGTCCTCCTGAGTGTTTTCATGCACGCCCAAATCGCAGCGGAGTCGGGGCGGTTCGACCTCGCCGATGTGGGGCGGGAGATCGTTGAAAAACTGATCCGCCGTCATCCCCATGTTTTTGGACCAGAGGCGGGAGAAACGACGACCGGAGCGGTTCTCCGGCGTTGGGAGGAGATCAAGGCGGCGGAGAAAGCGGCAAAGGGCGAGGTTGCGGTCGATCCGCACTTTAAGGAGTTGCCGCCCGCATTGCCGGCAACCCTCTACGCCGAGGACATCTACAAGCGATTATCGCGGAACGGATTGCGGTCCCCGGAGGTTAACCCTGAGCGGGTTTCGGGATTGGCGGACACGCTGGACGCGGATAGAGCCGGGATGCAGCTGTTTGAACTGGTGGCGGCCTGTCGTGAGGCGGGAATTGATCCCGAGGGGGCATTGCGTCGGCACGCCACAAAAGTGAGAGAAACGGCGCGACGATCCTGAGGAAGGCGTGATCATCGGATGAGTAACGACGGGTTGCGTCGGAATTGAAACATTCCGGGAGGATATTTCGCTGGACGTTAGGGGGGTGTTGGGCAACGGATTATCTTGGAGAGAGGCATGGCCAGAGAACTACCAAAGCAAATTCGTCCAGAAGGAGATAGACATCTGGAGATCGGGCCCAAGGCAGGGATCAGCCCCGGTGTAGTCGTGTTTCTGATAGCGATCATTGCGGCTGTAGCGGCGATCATATTTGGAATTAAGGCAACGAATGAAGAGGTTTTGGCCTCGGCTCAGCGAGAGGTCAGTCCACCGGCGCCGCCCCCATCCATTTTTGTGCCGGGCGAAGCTGTCGAGACAATGCGGGAGGAGGATCCTGACAAACCCGCATCTCCCGCGAAGTCGGATCCCTCGACACCTCCAGACGTAAGACCGGTTGCAGTGGAGCCAGCGGTTCCGAAGCCGGTGCCGCCCCCGGTCGAGGTGCCGGTTGCGACCCGTGATTTTCGGGGTGAGGCGACGGCCCTGCGTGCGGACTTGGAGAAGATTCTCGAAGTAGCGGATTCCGAGAACGCATCGGGTTTGGCAACCTCGGAATTTGTCCGAGGGTCCGCGCTCAAGTCGGCGGGAGACCAGGCCTTCTCGGGGGGCAGATTTGAGCAAGCTGTGACCTTGTATGAGCGTGGTCGCGAATCCCTTTCGAAGGCAGCATTTGAGGCTGTCTTAGCAAGTTTCGAAAGTGGGATAGACGAGGGGGGGCTGAGTGGACTGCGGGAGACCCCGACAGCCCGCTGGATTGAGGCGGAGGGTCAGATTGAGTTGGCGCGGGCGAACCTCGATGCCGGGCTGGTACTTGAGGGGGTTCGAATGGTTCAGGTCCTTAAGGAATCGATACCGGATCTGCGGGAAGACACTTTGGCATCCTGGCTTTCCGCCGGGAGCGAGGCTGTGGAAGCGGAACGTCGTGAAGTGGCGATTCGGATGTACCGCAAGGTCCTGCAACTGGATCCCGGTAACACCGAGGCGAGTGATTATCTCTTCACGAATGCGTATCTTCCGGGAACGATCATCGAGAACACGCTGGCGATGAAGTTCGCATATGTTCCACCGGGAACCTTCATGATGGGGAGTCCTGAGAGTGAGGCGTTCCGGGACAACGACGAGACCCAGCGTGAGGTGACGCTGACGAGGGGCTTTTTTATGGGTATCCATGAGGTGACCCAGGAGCAGTGGAAAGAGGTCATGAACGAGCCCCTGACGGTTCGAATCGATGATGAGAAGTTTTTCGGGCCCAAACTGCCTGCGCATAGTGTAAGTTGGGAAGATGCCAAGGAGTTCTGTCGTCGGCTGAGTGATCGGGAGGGGCGGGACTACCGCCTTCCGACCGAGGCAGAGTGGGAGTATGCGGCGCGAGCGGGAACGACGACACCCTACAACACGGGGTCAATCAATCTGACAACGAAGGATGCGAATGTTTATGACCCGAGCGGGACGGGACCGGGTGCACCCCTACCGGTGGGCGGTGCGGGTCCGGCGAATGGTTTTGGATTGTTCGATATGCACGGAAATGTCTGGGAATGGATAGAGGACTGGTCAGGGCCCTATGATCCTGAAGATGTTATTGATCCGAAGGGCTTCCCGGAGGATCAGCTGCCCTCGCTTGATTTGGCGATGCGGGTGGTCCGCAGCGGGTCGTTTATCGATGACGCGGCGATGGCGAGATCGGCGAACCGCTGGGAGTATTCGGCGGCGGCGGGGAATGAGTTCATCGGATTCCGGATTGTTCTGGAAGTGGATTCGTTCTGATCGGAGGTTCGTTGACCATTCGGTCCATTTTCACCGAAAGTTCCAATCCATGAATACCTACGTCTACAAACGGGGCTTTACGCTCCTCGCGGCTCTCGGGCTGCTAGTCATCACTGGTTGCGGGACAATCCCGGATTCAACCGGCATGTCCGGCGCGGCGACCCCGACGGGGGGATCTGATTTGGCGGTTCCAGAGGCCTTGACATTTGGCAGTGTCGCGAGGCCATCGTATGCTCCGGAGAAAAAGCTCTCTGGGCGACTGCGGAGTATCGGGTCCGATACGATGGACGTGCTGATGGCGGAGTGGGAGAAGAAGTTCAAGACCTATCACCCGTCGATCGTGGTTACCCACGAAGGACGGGGATCCTCCACGGCGATTCCCGGGCTGCTCGAGGGTCGTTCAGAGTTTGGTCCGATGAGCCGCCTGCCGCGTGCGGCTGAGGTCGAGAAGTTTGTGGTCCGATTCGACTACGATCCGACGGTTGTGGCGACGGCGATTGATGCTCTGGCGGTTTACGTTCATCCGGATAATCCCATTCTGGAGCGGGGTCTGACGCTGGCGGAGGTCGATGCGATCTTTTCAAGTACGCGTGCGAGAGGGGCACCGGAGGATATCGTGACCTGGGGACAGGTCGGTTTAACGGGAGAGTGGGCAAATGCACCGATAACGGTTTACAGTCGTAACAAGGCATCGGGAACCTACGGATTTTTCCAAGCCAATGCGCTGAAGAAGGGTGAATACAAGACCACAAACATTGAATTGCCGGGTTCTGCAAAGGTCGTTGAAGCGGTCAGCAATGACCGTTTCGGAATTGGCTACAGCGGGTTTGGGTACAAAACCGATGGCGTCCGAACGGTTGCACTGGCAGGGGATGCTGGACTCAAGCCGATTGAGGCCAACGAGAAGAATGCGGTGAATGGATTCTATCCCCTCGCGCGTTTGCTCTACGTCGCAATCAACCGTGAACCGGGGCAGCCGATCACCGAGTTACAGCAGGAGTTCTTCCGTTTTGTCTTCAGTGCCGAGGGCCAGAAGGTCGTGGCGGATAATGGCTATTTTCCGATTAGCCCGGAGATGGCAAAGGAAGAGCTCGGGAAACTCGGGCTCTGATAGAAGTTAAACGCGTCTTTCACTTTGACCCGGACAAAGAGGCCCCCGGTTCCGACCGGGGGCTTTCTTTTTCTACGGAGTGGTTTTCAGCGTGATTCAGACGTGAGTTTCGGGATGATGGGATCGATGGAATCGGTATTTCGGAGACAATGTGGTTGGCGAATGACCTGGGTGGCCTGCCTCATTCTGGGGGGCTGCGGGGGCGGAGCGGAGCGGCTGGATCCGGCTCTGGTCTGGGAGTCCGTGCGGGAGGAATCGGCCAAGGTCGGGCTGGATCCGGGATTCGTTTATGCGATTGTCTGGGCGGAGAGTTCGCTCGACCCGCGTGCGCGGACGGATGTCGCGCGAGGGCTGATGCAGTTGACGGAGGGAGCCTGGGAGATGGTGACGACCCGACCCTATTCGCGGGCATTCCATTGGCGGACGAATCTCCGGGTGGGGGTCGCCTACCTTGCCTATAACCGTGATTTTCTGATTCGGGAAGGTGTCTTCAACTATCCCCGTCTGGCGGCGGCCTATCGCTTTGGGCGGAATCGGCTGGCGCGGGAGGGTTATGATCTGACGAGACTGCCGGAGCCGAAAAACCGGATTTACGCGGCGATTTTCAATGGAAACATCCGGCCGGTTGCGCCGCCGGAATAGGCACCGCGAAAGGCTCTCGTAACGGTTTTCATGGGTACGTCAGACTAAAGTGGATACGATTTTGAAACAGATTGAAACCTCGGCGGGGAGTTGGACGCCCTCGGTAATGGGTTTCCTGTTCGTGGCGGCCTCATTGTTGATTGTCTGGAGACTGGAGATTGCCTCGGGAAGGGGCGTGAAGGGGACGGTTTTAGGGACCTTGGTGATGCCGTATTTTTCGGGTTTGGGAAACTTGATATTTGTCTTTTTGGTGTTGCGGGACGGAGCGCCGGGAGAGGAGGTTTTTCGCAATGCGGTTGTTAACAATCTGACCAATCTGACGCTGATTCTCGGCGGGGTCGGTATGTTGGCAGGGTTGACGCTGAGGAGCGAATCGAAGGCCAAACGGGTCCGGCGAGAATCGCAATTGAATCGCCTGTCACTCGCCTTGAGCCTGATCGGAATGATTTTTTTCACCTTTGCAACCTTTGGGTTGT
>CAZFLQ010000008.1:14360-36267 GCA_964519935.1 uncultured Puniceicoccaceae bacterium
TATGGGGCCCTGCTGGGGTTGGGGTGGCTGTAGACTGGAGCGGTATTCGTTTCAAAGCCCGTCGCGCTGGAGGAGGGCTTCCGGGTCAGGTTCACGCCCGAGAAAATCGCGAAAACACCGCATAGGTTCGACACTGTTGCCGCGGGCGAGAATGGCCGTCCGGAAGGCTGCACCGGTGGACGGATTGAGAATACCCTCGTCCTTAAATCGCGAAAAGGCATCCGCCTCGAGAACCTCGGCCCATTTGTAAGAGTAGTAACCGGAGGCGTAGCCGGTTGGGGAGGCGAAAAGGTGGGAAAAACGGGCGTGGATGGGGCGGACGGGTTCTGGATAGTCGATCTGGTAGTCGCGAATGGCTTCGATGGCAGTTTGCTCAACGGCGGCGGTATCGGCAGGAGCCGGGAGGGTGTGGAGAGTCAGGTCGAGGCGGGCGAAGGCAAGCTGACGCATACAGGCAGAGGCTGCGAGAAAGGTGCGCGAGCGAAGCATTTTCTGAAAAAGATCCTCTGGAATCGGGGCGCCGTTTTCCCAGTGTCGGGCGAAGAGGTCGAGGGATTCGCGTTCCCAGCACCAGTTTTCGAGAATCTGGGAGGGTAGTTCGACGAAATCCCAGGCGACATTGGTTCCGGCGATGCTGCCGTAGGGAACCTCCGAGAGGATGTGGTGGAGGAGGTGGCCGAATTCGTGGAAGATGGTCTGAACATCCTCGTGGCTGAGGAGGGCGGGTTGACCGGGTGCAGGTGGGGTCAGGTTTCCGGCGATCAGACCGATCGCGGGAAGTCCGGATTCTGCATCGGGGTGGACCATCGGGGACATCCATGCACCGGATCGTTTGGTGTCGCGCGGGAACCAGTCGGCGTAGAAATACCCGCGGAGGGTGCCATCGAGATCGTCGACGGCGTAGAGTTTGACCGCGTCGTCCCAGCGGTCGCGGAACGGGGTGATGGCGGTTGCGGGCGGTCGTATATCAGCGGAGGATGGAGGGCATTCGCGAATGCGGATGCCGAACAGTTTCTCGGACAAGCCGAAAAGGCCGGGGAGAACCTTGGTGTGAGGAAACCAGGGGCGGAGTTGCTCGCCCGAGAAATCGAGTTCGGCGGCGGACATTCGCTCGGCCCAGAAGGAGACATCCCATGGTTGGAAATCGGCGACTGGTTCGTTGGTTTGTGAGGCTTTGAGGTTGCGGAGGGCGTCGATCTCAGAACGGTACCGGTCGGTTATGCGGCCGTAGAGTTCATCGATAAAGCGGTCAACGGCCTCAGGGGTTGCGGCCATCCGGCGATGGAGGATGCTGGAGGCGAAGTTGGAATGTCCGAGGAGGAGGGCTTTTTGTTCACGGAGGGCGAGGATGTCGCGAATGAGGGGCAGGTTGTCGTGGTCGGGAGTGCGTCCGATGGTTTGGGCAGCCCGCCAGACCTTTTCGCGGGTTGCACGAACATCGCAGTGCTGGAGGATAGGGCCCATTGTGGGTGCCTGTAGGGTCACGCGCCAGACGGGGGTGGATTCGGAACCGTGGCCGCGTTGAAGGGCGTCCTGACGGATGGTCTCGAGAACCCGGGCGGGCACGCCCTGAAGTTCGGATGGATCGACCACCAGCCATTCCCAGGCATTGGTCGAATCGAGAACGTTATCAGAGAAGCTTTGAGCTTTGTTGGCGAGATCCCGTTTGAGAGTGCGGAGGGTTTCTCGGTCGGTGGGAGGAAGATCGGCACCGCCATCGACGAAATCGGCGAGGGTTTCCGCAAGGAGCCGACGACTGGTGGGGTTCAGGTCAGGGTTGGATCGGTCGGCGACGGCGCGGACCCGCCCGTAGAGATCAGCGTTGAGGGTGAGGGCGGTAAAAAAATCGGTGATTTTGGGCAGGCAAGCGGCGTAGGCGGTGCGGAGGGGCGGGTTATCGTCGACCGAGTGCAGGGTCTCAACCAATCCCCAGCCACGACTAACCTCCCCGGTGATACGATCAAGCGCGACGACGGTGTTCTCGAAGGAACACTGATCGAGCGGGATTTGGGCAATCGCGGAAACCGTGGAGTTCCCGTGCTCGAGGAGATCCTCGACCATCGATTCAACCGATTCGGGGTGAATTGCGGCCCAATTGATGGGGAAGGAAAGATGCCGGAGCGGATTCATGGAGGCGTCTATGGTCTGATCAGCTTGATTGAGCATTTGAGGAAATCAGCGCAGGTTTGCGAAAGAAGCAAGATGGAAGCGGATCGAGGGGGTCAGGATGGGAGGAGGGGAGAATGGGTTACACGGGGAGCAGGGGCGTTTTCTGACCCGTCGGCACGGTCTGAAGGCGCAGCGGTTCCGAAGTTGAGTCAGTCCGGCAAGGGATCCGTACGGATTTAGGGTGGATTGCGGGCGTGGATCGCGTTTACGGTGGGAGGATTATGGAGTCTTTGGTCGAACTGATTCGGGAGTGCAGTCGAGAAATGGAACCGGTTGCGACTGGAGTGGTGCCCAAGGTAGGCTCTATGGAGGGAATCAGGGCGGTTCTTTTTGATATCTACGGAACGCTGTTTATTTCGGGCGTAGGTGATATTAGTCTGGTTGGAGAGATGGACCGGGAAGGAGCGATCCGCGCGGCCTTGGAGGCCTTTGCAGGGCGGGTGAAAGAGGCAAATGTCGAGGTCGGGAGGATTCCCAAGGACGGCCTCGCGGCGGCTTATTTAAACATTGTTCAATTAGAGCAGGAAGAGCGTCTGTTGGATGGGGTGGATTTTCCGGAAGTGGACATCCGGAGGGTGTGGCAGCGAATCCTCGTGGAGTTGGAAATTTTACCGGAGGCAGAGGTTTACCGGCAGAACGAGGCGATCGAAAGGTTGGCCCTGGATTTCGAGTTGCAGGTCAACCCGGTTTGGCCGATGCCGGGTTTGGAGGAGGTTTTGCGGGGATTGAAATCGATGGGGCTTAAACTGGGAATCGTTTCGAATGCGCAGTTTTTTACGCCCTTGCTTTTCGGGGCGTTTTTGAAAGCACCGGTTGAGGCCTTGGGTTTCACGCCTGAGTATTGCGGCTATTCGTATGTTTACCGGGAAGCGAAGCCGTCGACATTTTTGTACGACACGGTGGCGGCGGCGATGGAGCGGCAGGACGGGATTCAGCCTCGGGAGGTTCTCTATGTTGGAAATGATCGGCGGAACGACGTTTATCCGGCGAACGCAGTCGGATTTCGAACGGCGCTGTTTGCGGGCGACGGACGGTCACTGCGGTGGCGTCAGGACGATGCGCTTTCGGGCGATGTGATGCCTGACCGTGTGATTACAGATCTGCGACAAATTACGTCCATGGTGTCGAAGATCGAGAATCGGGCGAAGCCATTCTGATCGATACGGGTTCCTATCCGGCCTGCTTGAGCTGGTCGAGAAATACGGCAATGCGGCCCCCATCGGTGCGAGGGCGGTGATCGAATGAGTCCGGGTGGGCGAGGATTCGCTGGGCGGCGGTTTGGGCTGGTTGACCTGAAGTCGAACGCGGCGAGAAACTCCGACACCACTGGGAGGCTTCGGATGCGGATACCCGGGTGCGGGGGAAACCAGAAACCTCGACGATGGTGCGGCGACCTTCCGATTCAATGACCACCGTCTGGCCAATGCGAGGGGAGGTGGAAGGTTTGGCGATTTTGCCGTTTATTTTAATGTGGCCGTTCCTACAGGCTGCGGTTGCAGCGGAGCGGGTCTTGAAAACCCTCACGCACCAGAGCCATTTGTCGATTCGATAACCCGTCATCCGTTTGAGTCGGGAACAAAAAGAAAATGGCGGCACATCGAAACCATTAGCAGTCCGCCGGAGGTTGTGGAGAAGAGTCGAGAAGCGCAAAAGACCGAGCCCTTTGAGCCCGAAAGTTGCGCGGAAAATCAAGATCTACCATTGGAAAAGAGGATAGCCTCGAAGAAGGCGCCGTCAAGTTTTTGCGCGATTCAAATTGGATCGGTCTGCAACGTTTTCGATACCTGAAGGCGGGTGCCTTTTGGATCGAGAAGGTTTTGCCTTGGCTGGACAAGGCAGATGCCCTCGCACAAAGTTCTTTCTGTGCCGACACATTCCCAGTCTCCTTTTGACCTGATCGTAATCGGCGGCGGCATTCAGGGTGCCGCCGTCCTGCGTGAAGCTGCCTTGCGAGGGAAACGCTGTCTGCTTTTGGAAAAGGAGGATTTTGGGGCCAGTACCTCGGCGGCGAGCTTGAAGATCATTCACGGTGGGTTGCGTTATTTGCAACATTTGAACATCAAGAGGATGCGCGAAAGCATTCGGGCGAGGCGAACCTTTCAGCAGGTAATGCCACATCTGACTGAGCCGGTAAGATTTGTCTTTCCGACCGCTGGGGTCGGTATAAAGGGGAGGAAGGCTTTTCGGTGTGCGCTCTTGCTGAATGAGTTGATCAGTTGGGACCGTAACCGGGGTGTGCCGCGCTGGCGCTGGATGCGTAACGGCCGGGTGGTTGATCGTCATCTTTTGCAGCAATGGTTTCCAGCACTTGAATTGGCAGACGAGTGGACCGGGGGTGGTGCCTGGGATGAGATTGTTTTGCAGAATACGGAACGGGCGATCATTGAATTCCTGATTGATGCGGTTGACCGGGGGGCGTTCGTCGAAAACTACCACAAAGTGACCCGTTTGCGGTCTTCACCGCGTGGATGGCGGGTATTTGCGGAGGGGCCGGATGGCAATTTACTTGAGGCGGAAGCGCGAAAAATTGTGCTGTGTACTGGGCCCGAAGCGACCCGAACCCTTTTTGATCCGCCCCTTGAGGTGGTCGAGCCGGAGCTTACGCGTGGGGTGAATCTGGTCGTGAAGCGAAGACTTGTCAGTGACCGGGCGATCGGCCTGGAAAGCGCGGAAGCCTTTCAGGACAAGGGCGCGGTGGTGCAGAAGGGGAAGCGACTGTTTTTCTTTGTCCCCTACGGGAAGATGACGATGGTCGGGACCTGGTATGATTCAGTTCATGCCGGGTCCGATGATTTGCGGACGGTTTCGAAGGAGGATGTGGAACGAATGGTGGCAGAGGTTAACGGGATCAGCCGGGGATTGCGTTTCAAAATCGATGACATCGCCTATCTGCAGATCGGGTTGCTTTACAAGGAGCCAGGAAGCGGTTCAGAGGGGTTGCCGGTTCAACCGATGAAGGAGACGAAGGTGGATGAGGTCGCCGAGGGAGTGTTTACGTTCCACACCGTCAAGTACACGACGGCGCCGGAAGTGGCGAGGGATTGGGCGAGACGTCAGTTGGGGGGTCCGCGTCGAGTTCCGGTTCCGGTCGCGAAACCGGATGCGGAGAAGTATCCCAATCTCCATGCAGCATTCCGGCCTTTGGCGGCGGTATACGGAGTTCGAACGGCCTCGAAGATTCTTAGTGTGAGTGCAGAAAAAGGTCACTGGGTGTCGATTGATCCGGCGATTTGGTCGGGTGAGATCGCCTGGGTGGTTCGGCATGAGTGGGTTCGCCACCTGAGTGATTTTGTTTTGCGACGCAATGGTTTCGGAACCCAGGTGATTCCGGGGAGGGAACTGCTAAATAATCTGGCGGAAGCGTTTGGTGAAATCCTCGGGTGGAGTGCCGGGCAGCGGGACGCCGAGGTCAAGAGGGTCATCGATTTCTATTGGAAGAACCCTGAAAAAGCTCGAGGTGAATAAACAACCTTATTACATCGTTTCAATTGTGGCGGGAATATTGGTTTTGATCTTCCCGGATTTGCTGAGGGTGGCATTTGCCTTGTTTTTGATTCTGTTCGGGGTTCTCGGCGTGAATCGAAAGTAGGGAAGCCCGGGGTGTCTGGAATTGACAAACAAGGTTCATGAATTTTTCTTCACGATCAATGAAAGCTAAATCCCTCGCCCTCTCGTTTGCCCTCGTCTCGATTGGCCTGGTCCTGTCCGGCTGTGCAACGGCGTTTTCAACCAATGAGTACACGGTTAATGTTCGGACTCCGGAGGCACCGGGACAGGAATTCGAAATTGTGGATAGTACGGAGGAATTTATCTACAAGGGGACGACCCCGGATATTGTATCCCTGAAGGCGCAAAATCGAAATTTCGGTCGAGAGAATTATGTGATCAAGTATGGAGAGGACGAGTCGATAAAGATTTCTGCTACGATCACGCCGATTTACTGGGCGAATATTCTGAATTTGATCGGCTTTGGGGTGGATGCGGCCACGGGCGCCATGTGGAGCTTGCCCGGTCACGTTGATCTCGAAAATTACGAAGAGGAGAATGCCGTTATCAACCTCAACCTTTGAGGGTATTTGGATTCGAAATTCTGAGTGCAGGGCCTAGGAAAGCAGTTCAAAGCGGTTTTTCCGGGTCAAGAGGGGAAGGGGTTCTTCCGGTCCAATGATGGACGGGGTAAGGTGTTTTCCGTCAGCATCAATCAAGTGATAGAGGCTTCCAAAGGCAAAGTCGGGGGCTGCATCGCCCGGGTTTCCAACGCACTCTGCTCCGCGGCGAACGTTGTCGATCATCCAGGCGGGGAGGCGGGTGGCATAGTTGTTGCGCGTGTTTTCACCGGTGTGCAAAGAGAGGGCCTCAACAAGCAAGGCGACATCGGAAGAACTCCCACCGATGAGCCAGTTCGGGCGATGGTGCGGATTCCAGAATTCGCATTCGGCCCGCCATGGAGTGGGGAGAGGAGAATCGACCAATTGGCGGAAAGCATCTCGAATCAGCAAACCTACCCCGACGTGGGTCGGGTGTGCGTCCTCGAGATGGGGATGAATCACCAGTGCCGGTTTGGTCTTGAGGATGACGTCGATGAAGAGATTGACCCAACCGACCCAAAGGTCAGGGTCTTCTGATTTGGTGGCAGCCCGGCATCCCTCAATGTCAAGAATCCGGTTCTCAAAATCAAGGATCTTGCAGGCCCGTTCGAGTTCACGGCGTCGACCGTCGCGACGGTCGGGATCTGATCCGAGGGTCACGGCGACGTTGATGATACGTGCGCCGAGGTCGCGACGCAAACGCAGTGCAAGGAGTCCGTTGATGCATTCGTCGTCAGGATGAGGGGAAAAAAGAAGAACGACCGGCCCTTTCCTCGGATTGTTTTCCGCTGTCGGGACCCCGTCCTGACGCTCAGGTGCCTTCAGCAGCGCGAGGCGGGCGTAATTATCAACGAATGACTCAAAGTGTCTCTCTGACATGCCGCTCAAGATTGGGGGTTGGTAAAGCAACAGTCGAGAAACTAAATCGTAACGAAGTGTATTTTGAGACCTCCCGGTAAGAGGATCAGCGATCGCGGAAAAACCCCCAGTTCGCGCGGAGAATTCTGTTTTCGACTGGATCGACGAGAGCGTGGAGAATGGTGTCGGCATCGCGCGGTGCGACTTCGAGAATCTGTCCCGTCGGGTCGGTGATGAACGAGGAGCCATAGAAGTTGATCGACGAGTTACCAAAGGTCTCGGCACCGTGGCGGTTGGCGGCAGCGAGGGGAACGATGTTGGCACCGGCGTGCCCCTGCATGACCCTTTGCCAGTGGCCGGAGGTGTCGACATCGGGTTCGGTTGGTTCTGATCCGATGGCAGTCGGATAAAGGAGGAGATCGGCCCCAGCGAGGACCATCGCGCGGGCGGCCTCGGGAAACCACTGGTCCCAGCAAATCCCGACACCGATAGTCCCGTAGTGGGTTTGCCAGATGCGGTAGCCGGTGTTGCCGGGCCGAAAGTAGAATTTTTCCTCGTAGCCGGGTCCGTCGGGAATGTGGGTTTTTCGGTACGTGCCGAGGATGGCTCCGTCGGCATCGATCATCGCGATGGTGTTGTAGTATTCCTGGCGATCGCGTTCAAAGAAGCTGACGGGGAGGACGACGCCGAGTTCGGCGGCGACGGCGGAGAGCCGGGCAACGGCGGGATTTTCTGAGAGGGGGGTGGCCTCGGCGAACCAGCGAGGGTCCTCGATCTGGCAGAAATAGGGGGTTTCGAAGAGTTCAGGCAAAAGGATTACGCGGGCACCGTTGGCGTGGGCACGGCGGACGGCATCCTCGGCGACTTGAAGGGCTTCGGTGCGGGATGTGGGAATTCGGAGCTGGATGACTCCAAGGGGAATGGTGGGAGCTGCGGGCATCCTGAACCAAATAGACGAGCGGAACCGAGCGAAGCAAGGATCTGTCGGTGTGGGGATGGAGATTGAGCCCCGTTTCCAGAACCAAGGGAAATGGTCGGGATGACTGGATTCGAACCAGCGGCCTCTGCGTCCCGAACGCAGCGCTCTAGCCAGGCTGAGCTACATCCCGTTACCGGAATTGTTTAATCAACGCTGTTCACACCCCTCAGGCAAGATCAATCTCGCAAATTTGCGTCCTTGGACTAGCTTCCTATCTCACGCCTTGCGCCTTGAAAATGGGGATAAATCCCTCGCGCATTTTCCAAGCCTATTTGTGAGTCAGGACACTAGCGGATCATTCCAGCCCCGACGGTCTTGTTGTTAAAGGGATCGACGAGAATAAAGCTGCCGGTAATCCGGTTGCGGCGATAACTGTCGAAAAAGAGGGGGGCGGAGACCCGGAGGCGGATGCGTCCGATGTCGTTCATGGCGAGTTGATCGGCGTCCTCGATTTTGTGAAGGGTGTTGATATCGACTTTGTAGACGAGGTCCTCGACGACTGCCTTAACCTCCCTCGTCGTATGGCGGAGGAGGTATTTACCGCGCGGATCGAGAGGTTTGTCCTGATCGAACCAGCAAACCATGGCGTCGATGTCCTGTCCGACGTTGGGTTGGTTGCCGGGTTTGGCCAGCATGTCTCCGCGGCTGATGTCGATCTCGTCCTCGAGACGGATCGTAACCGACATCGGGGAAAAGGCCTCCGCTACCTGCGATTCAAACGTGTCCAAAGCTTTGATACGTGAGGTGAATCCGGAGGGCAGGACGGTGATTTCATCGCCGGTTTTGAAGACGCCCCCGGCAACCCGCCCGGCGTATCCGCGGTAGTCGTGGTAGGCGTCATTGTGGGGACGAATGACATACTGAACCGGAAAGCGGGCGTCGACGTGGTTGGCATCCGGCCCGATGTAGACATTCTCGAGGTGATAGAGGAGGGAGGAACCGCCATACCAGGGGGTTTTGTCGGATTTATCGACAACGTTGTCACCGAGGAGGGCACTGATCGGAATGAAGGTCAGTTCCTTGACGTGGAGTCGGGAGGCGAAGCTTTTGAACTGATCGACGATCCGGTCGAAGACGGCCTCGTCGAAGTCAACGAGATCCATCTTGTTGACGCAGAGGACGAGGTGCTCGATCCGGAGGAGGGACGCGATGAAGGAGTGGCGGCAGGTCTGTTCGACGACGCCCTTGCGGGCATCAATCAGAATGATCGCGAGGTTGGCGGTAGATGCGCCCGTGACCATGTTCCGGGTGTATTGAATGTGCCCGGGGGTGTCGGCGATGATGAACTTGCGCTTGGGGGTGGCAAAGTAGCGGTAGGCGACGTCGATCGTGATGCCCTGTTCACGTTCGGCGCGGAGTCCGTCGGTGAGGAGGGCAAGGTCGACGCGGGCATCCCCGCGCTTGCGGCTGGTTTCCTCGAGGGCCTCGAGCTGATCCTCGAAGATCGTCTTGGTGTCGTGCATGAGACGCCCGATAAGGGTGCTCTTGCCGTCGTCGACGCTGCCTGCGGTGGTGAACCGGAGAAGGTCCATGTCCATGTAATCCTTGTCGGTCATCTTAAAAATATCCTTGTTTCTTGCGATCTTCCATCGCGGTTTCGGAGCGTTTGTCATCAGCCCTCGTGCCGCGTTCGGTCTGGCGGGCAGAGGCAACCTCGCCGATAATGGCGTCGAGGTCGGCGGCGTCGGAGAGGACCGCTCCCGTGCAAGTGGCGTCCCCGACGGTGCGGAACCGGACGGTGAGGGTCTCGACGGTCTCGCCCTCGGCAACGGCGATAAAATCGGTCACGGCGAGAAGGGTGCCGCCGCGGCGGATGACCTCGCGGGGATGGGCAAAGTAGATCGAGGGGATACGGAGATTTTCCCGTTTGATATACTGCCAGACATCCATCTCGGTCCAGTTGCTAAGGGGGAAGACCCGAAAGTGTTCCCCGGGGTTTTTGCGCCCGTTGAAGAGATTCCAGAGTTCCGGGCGCTGATTTTTGGGATCCCATTGACCAAAATCATCACGGTGGGAGAAGAAACGTTCCTTGGCGCGGGCTTTTTCCTCGTCGCGGCGGGCACCGCCGATCGCGCAGTCGAGGCGGAGGTTTTCGATCGCTTCGAGGAGGGTGACGGTCTGAAGGGCGTTACGACTGGCATTGGGACCCTTTTCCTCCTGGACCCGACCCTGATCGATCGAGTCCTGAACATAGGCAACCTCAAGGGTCACGCCGAGTTCGGCGACAAACGAATCCCGAAATTCGATGGTTTCGTGAAAGTTGTGCCCGGTATCGACGTGGACGAACGGAAAGGGTGGCCGTCCGGGCCAGAAAGCCTTGCGGGCGAGATGGGCAACGACGATGGAGTCCTTGCCACCGGAGAAGAGGAGGGCGGGTCGCTCGAACTGGGCAGCGGTCTCGCGGAGAATGAAGACAGCCTCGGATTCCAACTGGTCGAGGTGCTTGAGTTGATAGGATGACATGGATTGTGACGAAAAAGGATAAACTTCCGAGAAAAGGTTAGGTCGAGTAGGTTGTAAACGGTGAATTTGTTGGTTGGGGAAGCTAATCCAGTGGTCGGTAGTTTGGATCGGCGTCGCTCGCGGCGACGGGGCAGGGGCACCCAGCCGAGCTGGAAGCTGCTGCCACCTTTTTGGAATTGAAGGGATCGCGGTCCACGGTTCTGGTTGGGAGGATGTCTGATGTTCGTGTTCGTTTTGCCCCCAGTCCGACGGGTTTTTTTCATATCGGGAGTGCCCGCACGGCACTCTTCAATTGGTTGTATGCGCGGCATGTGGGGGGGGCATTCATTCTGCGGATCGAGGATACCGACAAGGCGCGGAATACGGCGGAGTCTCTGCGGGTCTTGATCGACGGGATGCGTTGGTTGGGGTTGGACTGGGATGAGGGTCCGGAGGTTGGCGGGGATCGGGGACCGTATTTCCAGAGCGAGCGGGGGGATCTCTATGCGGCGGCGGTCGAGCGTCTGAAGGCGAGCGGCCGGGCCTATGAGAAGGATGGGGCGGTTTTTTTTCGCCTCGTGGGAGAGCGGTACCGCGAATTCGATACTTACCTGAATGCCGAGGTTGAGAAGGTGCGGAGTGCCCCGGTGCGGTTCAATGATGTGGTAAGGGGATCTGTCGAGAGGGTCGAGGAGCGGGATTTTCCAATTGTCCGGTCGAACGGAGAGCCGGTCTTCCACCTCGTGAACGTTGTCGACGATATCGAAATGGGGATCACCCATGTCATTCGGGGTGAGGATCACCTGACAAACACAACGAAGCACCTTCACCTGTTCGAGGCCCTCGGGGCAACCGTGCCGACCTTTGCCCATTTGCCGCTGATCCTGAAAGACCCGAAGGTGGGCAAGGGGAAGATGAGCAAGCGGGATCAGGGTGCCTTGATCGAGGCGTATGTGGATCGGGATTTTATTCCGGGGGCGCTGGTGAACTTTTTGGCTCTGCTGGGATGGTCGCCGAAAGACAACACGGAGTATATGACAGTTGAAGACCTGATAGCGCGGTTCGATCTCGCGGGGGTGCAAAAGGGGGCGGCGCGGTTTGACGAGAAGAAACTGGAGGCATTGAACACGGAGTGGATTCACCGGATGCCGTTCGAGGACTATCAGGAAAGGGCACGCGCGATCCTCGTGCGGAACGGGTTTGATCTTGACGGAATCGAGCGGTCGATGGTGGATCGGGTTCTGGGATTGGCCCAGGAAAAGGTGCGATCAATGGAAGGGCTCCCGGAGTTGGTTGGATTTGCGTTCGCGGACACCTATCCGGTGGATGAGAAGGCGATGGAGAGGCTTTCGAAGAAGGGGGATCCGGCGGTTGCGGTGGAGCGGGTTTTACCTGCCCTCGAAGCCGTCGAGGAGTGGAATCCGGAGACAATCAGCGGGGCGGTTGGGGATGTTGCCGAATCGCTCGGAGAAAAGCCCTTCGCCTTTTACCCGGCCCTCCGAATGGCCGTTTCGGGACAGGGTGGGGGGCCGGATCTGATGCCGCTTCTGGCGGCATTGGGACGTGTCGCGGTGTTGGGAAGGTTACGCGAATTCCGGGGAAAAGCGTCGTCATCCGAGGGAAATTGAGTTTTAATGTATCGATGCAAAGGCGTGGACGATTGCTGTTAGGGGTTGCTTGGTTTGTCAGTCTGGTGGCGGCATTTTTGGCTGGAGGATTGTTCAGCGGCGAGGTGCGGCAGGAAGCTGTGGCGGATGGCGCGAATGATCGGGGTGGTTCAGGACTCGGGGATCGGAACCTGCTGGCGAGGGGTTCGACATCGAACGCGGACGGCGCGGAGGTGGTCGCGGGAGATGGATTATCGGGGAAAATGGGGGTTGAATCGCGGGTTGAGAAGGTGCTTGCGGGCGGCGGAGGAAGACCCTGAGGCGGCCTTATCGTGGGCGGAATCGATTGAAAACGAAGGGATGCGGTGGCGCAGTTTGCGGCGGATCACCTTGGTCTACCGCGAACAGGATCCGGAAGGGTTCGAGGGTTGGCTGGGGGCCTCGGGGATGAGTGAGGAGGAAAAGACGGCGATGCGAAATTTGAGGGGTCGTTAACCGCCGGTTTCGAAGCCGGGGTAGAGGGTCATGCCGCCATCGACGAAGAGGGTGATTCCATGGATGTAGTCGGCCATGTCGGAGGCGAGCCAGACGGCGGCGCGGCCGATTTCCTCGGGTTCACCAATGCGTTTGTAGGGGATCAATTTGAGGAGTTCGTCGTAGGCCTCGCGGGTTTCCCAGGCCTGATTGTTGATGGGGGTGCGGATGGCGCCGGGGGCGATGCTGTTGACGCGGATCCGCCAGGGGGCGACTTCCTGGGCGAGGCTTTTCATCATGAGCATGACGCCCCCTTTGGAGGCGGCGTAGTTGACGTGCCCGGCCCAGGGAATGACCTCGTGGACCGAGCTGATGCAGATGATTTTGCCGGCAGCGCAGGAGACCCCGGGGCGAACACCCTGACGCTTGAACTGGCGGACGGCCTCGCGCGCGCAGAGAAACTGACCGGTCAGATTCACGTCGAGAACCTTTTGCCATTGGGCGAGGGTTAGTTCGTCAAAGGGGGCGTCGATCTGAATGCCGGCGTTGTTAATGAGAATGTCGATGGCACCGAGGCGATCCGAGGCCTCAGCGAACATTGCGGCAACATCTTCTTCCCTGGAAACATCAGCCCGGAAGGCAAAGGATCCGGATTGGCCTTCGGGGGAGCAGCGATTGGCCTCCGCGACCACTTCCTCGGCCTTCTCCCTCTGACCGATGTAATTAATAACCACATCGCAGCCGGCGTTGGCGAGCTGAATCGCGATTTTGCGCCCGATCCCGGAGGAGGCACCGGTGACGAGGGCTTTTTGGCCTTTGAGGAGTTTGACGATCGGGCAGACGGGGGGTGTCGGCTCGGGCCAGACGATGCGGGTGGGCTGAGGGTTGGGAGTCGGTTGAGTCATGGCGGAATGGAGGGATAGGTTGGAGAGGCGAAACTATGGTTGAGGGCTCGTTTGGATCGAAGGAATTTGGTTTTGTGGCAAGATCGTTGCAGAAAAGGGAGTGGCATGGGGGGCAAATCGGTTTTGGGTGGATTGGAGAGATCGAGACGGGCATGATTCGATGTCGAAGGCGATCGGGAAGATTATGACAGAAACAGGAGAAACTGCCGAAGACCGGAGGCTCCGGGAGGAAGCCGAACGACGGCCTGATGCGAACTGGAAGCGTTGGGGACCTTACCTGAGTGAGCGTCAGTGGGCGACGGTGCGGGAGGATTATTCAGCAAACGGGGATTCCTGGGGTTCTTTTCCGCATGACCATGCACGAAGCCGGGCCTACCGTTGGGGGGAAGACGGGTTATTGGGGTTTTCGGACCGCCAGGGGCGGCTTTGTTTTGGACTTGGGCTGTGGAACGGGCGCGATTCGATTCTGAAGGAGCGGCTGTTTGGCCTGACGGGGCCGGAGGGAAATCACGCGGAAGACGTCAAGGAGTGCTATTACTACCTCGATTCGACCCCGACCCACAGCTACGCAAAGGGGCTCTACAAATACCCGCAAGCGGCGTTCCCTTATGATCGATTGATTAAGGAGAACCTTACGCGGGGACTGCTGGATCCGGAGTTTGAGTTGGGTGACACGGGTGTTTTTGATGGTGGGCGCTATTTTGATGTGACGGCGGAGTACGCGAAAGCGGGTCCGGAGGATATTTGTATCCGGATAACAGTTGCAAACCGGGGGCCGGAGAGTGCTCGAATGCACTTGCTTCCGACCCTTTGGTTTCGGAATACGTGGAGCTGGGATCCGGAGACCGTGCGTCCCCGGATCGAAGCGGAGGGGGAGGGGGCTTTTGTCGCGGTGCATCCGGAACTGGGGACCTTTCGCCTGACTTGGGAGGGCTCGGCGGAGGCGCGGCTGTTTACCAATAACGAAACAAATTCGGAACGGATCTGGGGGACGGCGAATGAATCGCTCTGGGTCAAAGATGCGTTTCACCGCTATCTTGTGGATGGGGAGAGTGGGGCGGTGAACCCGGCGATGATGGGAACGAAGGCGGCACCGCTATTTGCCCTTGAGATCGGGGCGCGGGCTGAGGTTGTGGTGAACCTGCGGTTGAGGCGGATTGATCTGAATTTTGGCGGGGAGGACCGGGTTGAAGCGGCGGAGGTTTTCCGGCGGCGAATTGAGGAAGCGGATGCATTCTACGACTCCCGAATGCCGACCGGGTTGAGTCCGGAAGAGCGAGCGGTTTCGCGACAGGCCTACGCGGGGCTTTTGTGGACCAAGCAGTTTTACCACTATGTGGTGCGGGACTGGCTAGCGGGGGATCCGGGGCAGGTCCCGCCGCCGACGGAACGATTGGCGGGGCGCAACCGGGATTGGGGACACGTCCATTGTCATGACATTCTTTCGATGCCGGACAAATGGGAGTATCCTTGGTTCGCGGCTTGGGATACGGCCTTTCACATGATTCCGATGGCGGAGATTGACGCGCAGTTTGCGAAGGACCAGTTGGCGCTCTTTTTACGAGAGTGGTATATGCATCCGAATGGGCAAATCCCGGCCTATGAATTCTTCTTCAAAGACGTGAATCCGCCGGTCCATGCCTGGGCGGTCTGGGAGGTTTATAAAATGACGTCGGCGCGGGGGGAGCGGGACCGTGCTTTCCTCGAGAGCTGTTTTCAGAAGCTTTTGTTGAACTTCACCTGGTGGGTGAACCGGAAGGACGCCGATGGGAACAATCTTTTTGAGGGAGGGTTTCTGGGGTTGGACAACATCGGAGTCTTTGACCGGTCGAAGCCGTTGCCGACGGGAGGTTACCTTCAGCAGGCCGACGGGACGGCCTGGATGGCATTCTACAGTCTGACGATGTTGGCGATGGCGCTGGAGCTGGCGGAGGAGAATCCGGTCTACGAGGATATGGCATCGAAGTTTTTCGAGCATTTCGTGCAAATCGCAGAGGCGATGAACCATCATGGAGGGATGGGTTTGTGGGACGGGGTGGACGGGTTCTATTACGACCATCTACGCTTGCACGGGCAGACGATTCCGCTGAAGACGCGGTCGCTGGTCGGGTTGTTACCGTTGGTGGCAGTTGAAGTGTTGGAAGGGCGAAAGCTGGAGGCTCTCCCTGAATTCACCCGTCGGATGCATTGGTTTCTCGAGAACCGGAAGGATATCGCGGCGAGTATTACCTTGTGCGAGAGCTGTGCGGGTGGGGGACAGCGTTTACTGGCGATTCCGACGCGGGAGCGTCTGGAGCGGACGTTGAGGTACATGCTGGACGAGACCGAGTTTCTATCGGACTACGGGATCCGCTCGTTATCGCGGGTTCACGCCGAGCACCCCTACGTTTTCGATTTCGATGGAGTTTCCCACCGGGTTGCCTACACTGCGGCGGAGAGTGATTCGTATCTGTTCGGAGGGAACTCGAACTGGAGGGGTCCGATTTGGTTCCCGATCAATTTTCTGATCCTGAAAGCACTCAGACGCTATCACGAATTCTATGGGAACAGTCTGAAAGTGGAGTGCCCGACGGGCTCGGGTCGATGGTTGAACCTGGATGAAGTTGCGCGGGAACTGGCCTATCGCCATGCACGAATCTTTCTGCCGGAAGCGGACGGCCGGCGGGCCTGCCATGGAGAGGAGACGCGATACCGGGACGATCCGGCGTGGAAATCCCTCGTGCTGTTCTACGAGTATTTCCATGGCGACAACGGTCGCGGGTGCGGGGCCAGTCACCAGACGGGTTGGACGTCCTTGGTGACGGGGTGTTTGGCGATGGCCAAAGGTGGCCGTTCAGCGGATGACTGAAGGGCTGTCGGACCTAAGTTTATCGCTCGGTCAAATTTTCTTTAATTCTTCCTCGATAAGAGGAAGGAGCTGTCCGGGGTGAATCCAATCCTGTCCAGCGGGTTTTTCGAGGACTACTTTTCCGTCTGCATCGAGGACAACCATGTAGGGGATACCGCGAGCGGAGTGTTTTCGGAGGGGTGATTTGCGGACCTTGTCGAAATCAACCGCAAGGAATGGCATTTTTCCCCATTCCATGTATTCCGCCATCGCATCTTCGCTGCGGTCGCTGCTGACAAAGATGAGTTCGAATTCGGGGTGAGCAGCGGTTGTCTCTTTGTAAAAGTCCACCAGCGAAGGGGTGAAAGCCCGGCAGGGTGGGCACCAGTGGGCGGAGTAATAAACCGCAATAAGTTTTTTGCCATCGAGGGCCTCGACGGTGGAGATGTTGACCAATTCTCCGTTTTCGAAATGAACGAGAGAATCGCCGAGGGATTTGGCGAGGGCACCGGTGCTACCGGTCGGTGTTTCAGCGGGTTCTGCCGAGATGGCGGTCGAGCCGAGAAGACCGATAACGGCAAGTGCTGTTACGGTGTACTTGTTGGTGAGCTTGAGCATATTCATGATTTTGTGGCGATGTAGAGAAGGAAGGTCTGCAAGAATGCAAAGGCGAGAATGGCGTAAAAGACCCATTTCAATGGGATCTCTTTGCGTGGAGGTTGTTCCGAGTTTTTTCCCTGGGGGTCCATCCGGATCGGTCAGGGGATGATGATCCGGCGGCGGGGGGTAGTTGGAGTGGGACCGGGATCAATCGGGAGGGTAATTTCACCGTCGGGGTCAGAGGGATCTGTCGGATTTGCCGGGTCGGTGGGATTGGTGGGATTCGTCGGATTGGCGGGGTCCGTCGGATCTGTCGGGTTGGTAGGATCCGTTGGAATGGTGGGATCCGTTGGAATGGTGGGATTTGTCGGATCAGTAGGGATGGTGACGTTGGGACGGTTATATTCGATTTCCCGGGCACTGAGAGGTGAACCCCGGCGGCCTTCAAAGTAGCCGTAGTTCATGTAGTGTTCGACCGACCGCCGGAAGGGCTCACGGGTTCCGGCCCAAGCTTTGACATCGGGGTTGTTGGCAAGATACCAGCGCGGGTCGAAGCCGGGGTGGGCGGCGCGGCCTTCGGTCATGCCGTGTTTGCGCCAATGGCTGAGGGCACGGCGGTAGTTGGTGGCACCAAAGGCGCGCTGAAGGTCGGGATTGTTTTCGAGATACCAGCGGACATCCATGACGGGTGAACTGCGGAGACCGAGATCGAGACCGATCTCAGCAAAGTGTTGGCGCAGTTCGTTGTCGTCGTAACCGAAGGCGGCGATCAATTCAGGATGGAGGTCGGCGTAGTAGGGCCAGAAGACGTAGGGTTTGTTTTCCCGCCATTTGGCCTCGGCCGAGACGATCTGGAGGGGGATGAGGGGAAGGAGGCAAATGAGGAGTGCGAGCCGTGTTTTCATTAGAACTGCAGGTTCTTACTAACTTCGAAAATGGAGCTTACCATCGCGAGGGCGACCAATGCAACCAGAATAAAAGCAAAGGCCATCGCGGCTGCGGCAATCGCGGTCACGAGGACGCGGGTCGATCGGGTCAGAGAATCGCGGAAATCCCCGGCGAGGTCGCCGAACCCGCTCGCGAGATCGCCGCCGGCCTCGGAAGCCCCGAGGAGGTCGCCCTCGACGGCATCGAGGAGGCCGTGGTGAACGAGGGTGCGTGAAACCGGAGCGCCTTCGAAGACGGCCTCGCGAGTGGCGGCAAAGCCGGTGCGGAGTTGGCTGTTGCGGATCGCTGGTTCGGTCAGGACGAGGGCCTCGGCGGTGGAGACGCCATTACGGAGCAGAGATGCGAGGAGGCTGGTGAGTCGGTAAAGGTCAAAGAGCCGGAAAATCATTCCAACGGCGGGAAGGCGAAGGGCGATCCGGTCGGTCGCAATCCGACCGGATTCGCGGCGTCGAAGGGTTGCGACCGCGATTCCCCCAAGGATGACAGCGATGAGGGCAATCGGGAATCCGGCGACGATGGTCTCGGTCAGGGTTGAGAGGAGTTGGTTGAAGAACGAAACCTCGGCCCCCATCGAGGCGACCATTCCCTGAATCTGCGGCATCATGTAGCCGACGAGGAATCCGCCGACGGCGAGGGTGAAGGTGACCAAAAAGGCGGGGTAAACGACGCTGCCGACCACCTCCTTGCGAACGGCGTCGAGGTTTTGGAGGTAGTTCAAAAGATCGCGGAGAACCGGCGCGAGATTTCCGGTGGCCTCGCCCGCCCGAATCATCTGGAGGAGCGATGGGGGAATCGGGGCGCCGGCGTTTTCGAGGGCATCGGAGAAGCCGCGCCCCTCGCTGATCTCCTCCCAAACCTGTTCGGCAAAACCCTGATCCCCCGGATCGGTAAGGCGGGATCGGAGAACCTTGACAGTGTCGCCGATCGAATAGCCTCCCTCATGCAGCCGTAGGGCGAGGGTTAGAAAGCGGCGGAAGCTTTTGGGGGAGACGGTCGACCTCGATCCGGATGAAGCCTTCGGGGCCGGACTGCGGGGAGGGGTCGGCTGATTCTTTGGATTTTCCGAGGGTTTCGAAGAAGTTGGTTTAGGACGACGTTTGTCCCGCCGGGGAATGGCTCCGTCGGTGGGGCGGATTGAGATGGGGGTGAGCCCGCGACCGGCGAGGTGACGGGAAGCGGTTGCCTTGTCGGGGCCTTCGAGAGAACCCTCGACCCGTTGGCCGGAGGCGTCGACGGCAGTGTAGCGGAAAGCTGGCATGGGAAGGTTACCGAGAGAAAATCTGCGCTCGAACGCGCGTGGAAGCAACCCCTGGATCAGTCGCTGAAAACCGATGCAAGTGTGGAGGAGAGGTCATCGATAGCTGGCCCGCCGCCCATGGCGAAGTCGGGTTTCCCTCCGCCCTTACCCCCGATCACGTTGCAAAATTGGCGGACGAGGCTGGAGGCGTTGAGGCTCTGGTTGATCGCCTTTGGTGCGACGGTTGCGACGATGCTGGTTTTTTCGCCGATCCGGGCCGCTAGGACGATGACATCGCCCTGACCTTGACCAAGAGCGTTGGCGGCGAGGGTACGCAGTGCGTTCGGATCTTCGGCGGTCGTGGCCTCGACGATCCAGCGGAGTCCATCGCGGTCGAAAGCGGCTGAGGCGAGATCCCCGGCGGCAGCGGCGGCGGCCTTTTGCGCGTGTTTACGGAGTTCTTTTTCGAGCCCGGCGCGTTGTTCGACGAGGGCATCAAACCGTTCGACAACCTCCTGTGGCGGGCAGGCGAGGGTTGTCGCGATATGCTGGAGGGTGGCGAACTGTTCGCTGACAAGGGCGAAAGCGGCCTCACCGCAGACCGCCTCGATCCGGCGGGTTCCGGCGGAGATGCCGGTTTCACTTAGAATCTTGCAAAGACCGATCTCGCCGGTGGCGCTGACGTGGGTTCCGCCGCAAAGTTCCTTGCTGAATCCCCCGATGTCGACGATGCGGACGACGTTGCCGTATTTTTCGCCGAAGACGGCGATGACATCGGCCGGTTTCTCGCTGAAGGGGACCTCGTACCAGTGGACTGCACTGTTCGCAAGGATGGCCCCGTTGACGAGGTTCTCGATCCGGGCGAGGGCATGGGGCGGGATCGCCTCGAAGTGACTGAAATCAAAGCGCAGCCGATCTGGTCCGACATAGGATCCGGCCTGCCGGACGTGGTTACCGAGGACGGACCGCAAAGCCCAATTGAGGATGTGGGTGGCACTGTGGTGACGCTGGATCCGACGGCGGCGTTCGAGATCGACAATCATCCCGAGGGTGGTCCCGGCGGGAATCGTCTCCGGCAGGATGGGGGGATCGGCGGGGTCGACCGGAACGCAGCGGTGAAGGATGTGCCCCTGCTTGTCTTTGCGGGTGTCGGTGACCCGGAAATCGCGGCGGGGACCCTTGAGGATTCCGGTATCGCCGATCTGTCCACCCATTTCGGGGTAGAACGGAGACTGGTCAAAAATCGCCCAGGCATCATCACCGTCGGGCTCGGTACGGACCTCGAGAAGGGTGGCCCCGGTGAGGCGGAGGTTTTCGGGATCAAAGCCGACGAAGCGGGTTTCGGGGACCGATTCATCAACCGTGGCGACGCGGACGACCTCCCGTTTCTGGGCGGCACGGGCCATTTCGCGCTGCCTTTCGAGACAGACCTCGAATCCGTTGGCGTCGACAGGAATGCCGCGCTCGCGGGCGAGCAACTCGGTCAGGTCGAGGGGGAAGCCATAGGTGTCGGCGAGGACAAAGGCAGCTTCGCCGGAGATTTCGCTGGCGTCGGCAAACTTCTCAAACTGTTGGAGGCCCCGTTCGAGGGTCGCCGCGAAGGTGGATTCTTCGCTCTGGAGGACCTTGGTAATCATCGTGCGTTGTTCCGCCAGTTCGGGGAAATCTTTCCCCATTTTGTGAATCAGAACGGGAGCGAGATCGGCGAAAAAGCCCTCGGGAAGATCGAGCCTTCGTCCGAAGAGAACGGCCCGGCGGAGGATCCGGCGGAGGACGTAGTTGCGACCTTCGTTGCCCGGTAGAATTCCATCGGCAATCGAAAAGGTAAGGGTGCGGATGTGGTCGGCGATAACCCGGAAGGCGCAGTCCTTTTGCTGAATCGGGCTGAGGTGGTTGCGGTCCTCGGGCATGGTGTAGCCGTAGGTGTGGCCACAGCGGTCAGCGAGGTGGGCGAAAATATCGGTGAAGAGATCCGAGTTGTAATTGCTGGGGGGATGCGAAAAGTCGGTGAAATGGTGCGTCGTTGCGATGATCCCGGCGACCCGCTCGAAACCCATGCCGGTATCGATGTGGCGGTTGGGGAGGGGGGAGAGGGTGCCGTCCTCGTTGGCGTTGAACTGGATGAAAACGAGGTTCCAGATTTCGATGCACCACGGGGAGTCGGCATTGACGAGCTTTCCGGCGGTGTCCCCGGCGGGGGTCAAGTCGATGTGGATCTCAGAGCAAGGGCCGCAGGGACCGGTATCACCCATCATCCAGAAATTATCCTTTTTGTTCCCGGTCAGGATGTGGCGGGCGGGATCGAGCCCGTCGGCGCGAAGAACTTTTGCCCAGTGGTCGGCGGCCTCGGCGTCAAAGTCGGCGGGATCGCCCTCGTCCGGCTGGTAGACGGTGACGTAGAGACGTTCGAGAGGGAATTTCCAGACTTTGGTGAGGAGTTCCCAGGCATAGTCGATGGCCTCGGTTTTAAAATAATCACCGAATGACCAGTTCCCGAGCATCTCGAAGAAGGTGTGGTGGTAGGTGTCGAAGCCAACGTCCTCAAGGTCATTGTGTTTACCGCCCGCGCGGATGCATTTCTGGGTGTCGGCGGCGCGGGGAAAGGGGGCCGGTTCCTCCTCGAGAAAGTAGGGAACAAACTGATTCATCCCGGCGTTGGTGAAGAGCAGGTTGGGCGAGGTCGGCATCAGCGATGCCGAAGGGACGATGGTGTGATTCTTTCCGGAGAAGAAGTCGAAGAAACTTTGGCGCAGTTCGGCGGCGTTCATAAACC
>CAZFLQ010000008.1:36367-39480 GCA_964519935.1 uncultured Puniceicoccaceae bacterium
CGGGGCTGGTCCCCTTTTTCTTTTCAAGAGGAAACATGGAAAGCAATCGGCAAGCGGGACTCTGGCCTCGTGCACGCTCCGACCGGACTCGGTAAAACCTATGCGCTTTGGTTCCCGGTTCTCGAATTTTTAAATCAGCAGCAGGGTTTGGTGAATCATGATTCAAGCTTTCCCCTCACCTGCCTCTGGATCACTCCACTCCGCGCCCTCGCCGAGGATACCGTGAACGCGCTCCTCCTGCCCGTCGAGGAACTGAAGCTGCCGATCTCGGTAGAAAAGCGCACCGGGGACACCCCCGCCTCGGTTCGGCGGCGCCAAGCCTCGCGCCTGCCAACCTGCCTCGTCACCACTCCCGAAAGCCTTTCGCTCCTTCTCAGCTACCCTGATTGGCGCAAACGATTTGAGCATCTCAAATTCGTCTTTGTCGACGAGTGGCACGAACTCCTCTCAACCAAAAGAGGAGTTCA
This sequence comes from uncultured Puniceicoccaceae bacterium, assembly GCA_964519935.1. GTDB lineage: Bacteria > Verrucomicrobiota > Verrucomicrobiia > Opitutales > Puniceicoccaceae > DAISIK01. Next base: position 36,835 of record CAZFLQ010000008.1, read on the forward strand.
GACTGAGCTCGGTCTGGCCAGACTCCGCACCGCCTCTCCGGACCTCGTCATTTGGGGCTGCTCGGCCACTCTCGCCAACCTCGGGCAGGCCGCCGAAGTCCTTTGCGGAACGCGTTCCAAACCGAACCTGATCGCTGCCTCGCTCCTTAAAGAAACAGTTATTGAAACCCTCCTGCCACCGGATATGGAATGCTTTCCCTGGTCGGGCCACCTTGGCACCCGGATGGTTCCGGAGGTTTGCGCAACCATCAACTGGGCACGTTCAACCCTTCTCTTTACCAACACCCGCGCCCAGGCTGAACATTGGTTCCGGGCGCTGAACCGGGCAATCCCCGGAATCGAGGGAAACATCGGCATTCACCACGGTTCCATCGACCGCGAGACCCGGCGTGAGGTTGAGGCTCAGCTCAATGCCGGATCGCTTCGGGCGGTGGTTTCCACATCCAGTCTCGATCTCGGAGTGGATTTTTCTCCGGTCGATCAGGTGATTCAGGTGGGAAGCCCCAAGGGTGTCGCTCGTTTAATGCAGCGAGCCGGACGCAGTGGGCATCAACCGGGCGGGGTCAGTCGGATTGTCGGCGTCCCGACGAACGCCCTTGAGCTAATCGAGTTCGCCGCTGCCCGTTCCGCGATTCTGGCAGGAAATATTGAACCTCGGGAACCGATCGAACGCCCATTGGATGTTCTTCTCCAGCACTTAATCACGGTGGGCATTGGGGGTGGCTTTGAGGCCGACGAACTCCTCTCTGAAATCCGTTCCGCCTACGCCTACCGCGATCTCAATTCGACCGAGTGGCAATGGGCTCTCGACTTTCTCACGGCCGGAGGGGACGCCCTCTCTGCCTATCCGGATTTTCATAAACTGAAATGTCTCGAAGGGCGCTTTTGTATCGACGACCAGCGGCTCATCCGGATGCACCGGATGTCGATCGGCACCATCACGAGCGATGGGGCGGTCACCGTCAAACTGCAACGGGGAGGCACGCTCGGATCGGTTGAAGAGACCTTCATCTCCCGACTCCGACCCGGAGAATCCTTCCAATTCGCTGGACGCCAGCTGGAGCTGGTTCGTCTGCATGGTTTCGTCGCTACCGTCCGCCCGGCCCGAAAAAAAAGTGGGGCAATTCCCTCCTGGCAGGGAGGTCGAAGTCCCCTCTCCTCCGAACTTGCCGAGGCCCTTCGCACCCAACTCACGCACTACGCCGCCGGGCGTCTCGAATCACCCGAGCTGGCCCATGCCGGGTCGTTGCTCGAGATTCAGGCTTCCCAATCCGCACTTCCCCTGCCAGGAATCCTGCTCGCCGAAATCGTATCCATCCGGCGGACACAACATCTTTTTTTCTATCCCTTCGGAGGCCGACTGGTCCACGAGGGGCTGGCAACTTTGGTCGCATGGAGAATCAGCAAGGAAGAATCCGTTACCCTCCGGGCAACCTGCAACGACTACGGGTTTGCCCTCGAAGCGAGCAAGCCGCTCGCGATTACTCCGGAAAGCATCCGCCGCTGGCTCGCGACCCAAGACCTCCTCCCGGATCTGCTCGAATGCATGAACAGCACCGAACTGGCCCGTCGCCAGTTCCGGGAAATTTCCAGGGTCGCCGGTCTCGTTCTTCAGGGCTCCCCCGGCAGAGAAAAATCTGCGCGTCAATTCCAGGCCTCCAGCGGGTTGCTCTTTGATGTCTTTGTCCGCTACGATCCCGCAAACCAGTTGCTCGATCAGGCAAAAAACGAGATCCTAACCCGTCAACTCGATCTCACCCGTCTTTCCCGGACCCTCGACTCCTGCGAACGGAACGAATTGAGAATCCTGTGGCCCGAGCGGCTAACGCCTCTTGCCTTTCCTCTCTGGGCCGCAAAAATTGCCGAAAGTGTTTCCAGTGAATCCTTTAACCAACAGATCGACGCGATGCTCCGAAATCTCCAGTCCGGATGATACCCTCCTCGAGATCCAGATCGGTCCAGCCAAGCTCACGCTCCTCCCCGAAAAGGCCGCATGGTCAGCAGCAACCCGCGAACTCTTTATCGCTGATTTGCATCTGGGAAAGGCCCGCGCCTTCCGTTCGAACGGCCTTCCAATTCCCGAGGGTACCGTCACCGACGATCTGCAACGACTGGATGATTTGATCGAAACCCTCCGTCCTCGCCATTGCTGGATCGTCGGGGATCTTTTCCACAGCGCGGCCGGACAGAGCAACGCTCTCACGGACCAACTTTCAGAGTGGCGGCAGAGGCACCACGAAATGCGCCTGACCCTCCTGACCGGAAATCACGACCGAAAAATCCACCAGTGGGCTCCGGAGTGGGCTCTCGAGCGCACGCCCTCCGCCACCGCCGCATGCGGACTCCAGCTCTTCCACCACCCCCTTGATCCTCCCGGGGGGACCCCGGCGCTTTCCGGGCATCTGCATCCCGGAGTCCGCCTGCGGGCCGGCGGTCGATTTCTCCCGGTTCGCCCGGCTTTTGTCCTCGAAAATCTACAGCTTATTCTTCCGGCCTTCGGTAGCCTAACCGGGTGCGCCCGCTGCTATCGGCGTGAGGGCGTGCGCTTCTTTATCACGGCGGAAGACCGGGTACGGGAGATTCCGCCTCAACTGCTCTGATCCTGTCGAGATCGCAAGCCGAGGCGATTCCCTCGGGACTCTTTTC
>CAZFLQ010000009.1:0-5919 GCA_964519935.1 uncultured Puniceicoccaceae bacterium
TGGCCTCGTGGGCGAGACGGAGGCGGCGCAGGGGGATCCCGTCGACGAGGATTTGCGGGGCGGTGGGCTGGGTCGCGAAGAGGGGGAGTCCGTTTTCCGGAAGGGTCCATCCGTAGGGAGCGCAGAGGGCAGTGATGGCGCGTTCCATTGCGAGACAGGTGGCCCCGAGGATGTCGAGTTTACGGATTTCGGCGACGCTGGCGTGGGCGACGGCAAAGACGGGGTGGGGGGCGGTGGATGACCGGAGGGCGCGAAGGGCGTCGTGGATCTCGGCGCGAAGGGCCGGGCGAAGGCATTTGGAATCGTTGGTCCGGTCGAGCGGTGGGGGCAGGGGGGCGGCGGAAACGAGGAAAGCGGGAGGGAGGTAAACCGCCCCGGCGGTGACGGGGCCGGCGAGGCATCCCCGACCGACCTCGTCGACGCCGATCACCCCGACGGTTCCAGCGGCGGGGCGGGTGCGGTCGAATTCGAGGAGGTCGGAGGTCGGGTTGGATTTCAGGGGGCGGTGGGTGTTGCCGGACGGGCGAGGGCGAGAGCCTCCCCGGCGGTTTTGAAGTGCATTTTGGCGTAGTCAGGGAGGGATTCGGGGCCGAATTTCTGGATGATCTCGACGGCTTGTTTTTTGACGGCGGCACTGGCACCTTTGCGGAGTTCGATTCCGGCCTGTTCGGAAAGGGCCTTGATCTGCCGAACGTATTCGGCGCGGGCGCAGATCGAGGCGGCGGCAACGACGGGATCGCTTTCGGCCTTGGTTCGCATCTGGAGTTCGAAGTTGGGAATTTTCAGGAGCCGTTGAACGAGGGGCTGTTTTGAAAACTGGTCGAGGAGACCCCAAGGGGCCGGCTTTTCGGCGATCGCAGCGGTAATCGAGCGAGCGTGGAACCAGGCGAGGAGGCGGTTGAGGTTTTTTCCGAACTTGGTGTGGAGTTGATTGTATTTGCGCATTCGCGCCCAGGATAAGTGGACAACGATCCCTTTGGTGGCGCGGATTTTCTTTTCGAGAATGAGGATTTGCCGGTCGGAGGTGATCGACTTGCTGTCGCGGATCCCAGCCTCCATCCAGGCGCGAACGGCATCTCCGTCGGCGACGACGGTGGCGGAAACGAGGGGGCCGAAAAGATCGCCCTTGCCGCTTTCGTCGACCCCGGCGTGGAGTTCAAACCATTCGGGGTGGTGGACCTCGTCGTAGCCGAGGCGGGGGTCGAGGGTGATCTCGGCCTCGAGAATGTCGGTCACAAAGTCCTCGGTGCGGGCACCCTGAATGACGCATTTTCCGCTTTCGTAAGCGGTTACGTTGACGCGGTCGCCCTTGAAGGCGAAGCGGGCGTAGGGGACCTCGGTCTCGAACCATTCCCCGCTTTCGAGACGGGCCTCCAGTTTGTCCATTTGGGCATCGTCGAGATCGACGGTGTAGGAGGTCCGTTTCTTCGGAGCTTCAGGCTTTTGTTTCGGTTTCGATCGTTTCGGGGGCATCTTCGGTGGGTGGGAGTTCGGCGGGAGTGTTTTCGTCGGGTCGCGTGGAAGGGGGGTCGGACTTGATGTTGGCGACAACCTCGGTGAGCTCGAGGTGGAGCCGGAGGGAGATCCAGGCATCCGTTGCGGCGTAGACCTTCTGGGCGGTGCTGAGGTTTTCGACCGCCCAGTTCGAAACCTGAGCCCGTTTGGAAAGGCGGCCGCCGAGGAACATCGCGGTGAGGTTGCGAAGGCCGGTGGTGATGATCCCGAGGCCCGAGGCAATCTTTGAGATGTCGGTAAAGTTGGCGGGTTCGAAATCGAAGAGGGAGCGAAGCCCCTTGATGTCGTCGTGAGGGGCAACCCCGGTTTTGAGAATGGTAGGGTTGGCAAGGATCGCGAAGAGGGGTTCGAGATGTTTGATCTTGCGAAGTTGAAACAGCCAGACCTCGTCGAGGGTGGCCAGTTGAAGGAGGGCGGGTCCGCCGGATTTTTGCCCGGGACGGAAGACCGGACGGGTCTCGGTGTCGAAGCCAAGAATTTCAGCGGGGGCGATCTGTTCAATCGCGGCAGGAACCTCCCGGTCGCTCCGAATGAGGTGGATTTGGCCCTCGAAGCGGATCAAGGGCAGTTGGTTGACCTCTTCTTTGGTAATGCGTTCGACGATGCGGTGCGGCATGGATGATAAGCGTTTGAAAAATCGACTCTCTTCGTCAATGGAAGGGTTCAAAACCGGATACACGCAGGAAAACGGAAATTTGGCAACGACGGAGGCGGGGAGTGAAACAAAGTTGTCGCACGGTATGCGGATTGAGCTCTTCCGGTTTGACCGGAGGCGGATTCGTTCGGTTTGCTTTCTGGGAATGACGGCAATTCGAGTCAGTGGGGTCCGTAAGCTTTTCGGAAAAACCGAGGCGTTGAAAGGCATTGATCTGGAGATCGGCAGCGGCGAGCTCTTTTTTCTGTTGGGGCCGAGTGGTTGCGGAAAGACAACCTTGTTGCGGACGATCGCTGGATTTTACACCCCGGATGCGGGCGAAATCACGTTTGACGGTCAGGATGTTTCAAAGGTTCCTCCGCACAAGCGACGGACGGGGATGATGTTTCAGAGCTATGCGCTGTGGCCGCACATGACGGTGGCGGACAATGTTGGGTTTGGTCTCGATCAACTGAAGGTTCCGAAAGCGGAGCGGGGGGAGCGGGTGGCGGAGGCGCTCGCCTCGGTCCGGATGGAGGCGTATGGGGATCGCAAACCGAATCAGTTATCGGGTGGTCAGCAGCAGCGAATCGCTTTGGCGAGGGCACTGGTGGTGAGGCCGAGGTGCCTGTTGCTGGATGAGCCTCTCTCGAACCTCGATGCGAAACTGCGGAACGAGATGCGGTTGGAGATTCGGCGGGTTTGTAAGGAGTTTAATCTGACGACCATTTACGTCACCCATGATCAAAAGGAGGCGCTCTCGATCGCGGATCGGATGGCGGTTTTTGACACCGGGGAGATTTTACAGGTAGGTGACCCACGGACGGTTTACAAGCGGCCGAAATCGGAGTTTGTGGCGAGTTTTATCGGGGAGGCGAATTTCCTGTCGGGAAACGTTTCGGTTTGCGGGGCGGGGGAGGTTTTGGTGAAGACGCCAATCGGGTTGTTGAAGGGGGTTTTGTCGGGCTTTTCGACGGATCCGGCGGAAGGGACGGCGGTGCGGATCTGTTTGCGGCCAGAGGCAGTTCGGTTGGGTACAATGCCGATGGAGGAGAACGGTTTTACGGCTGAGATTGAGGATTCGGTCTACTTCGGTGAGGTTGCCCACTATCAACTGAAGGGGGGGGATGCCGACGGTGAAGCGGTTCATTTGCGGGTTTCCGAGTTGAACCCGCGTCATGCCGAGGGAGCCGGAGGGGATCGGGTTCACTGTTGGGCTGAGCCAGAGGACGTTGTGGTCCTGCCGGCCGGGGATGCGGTGCGCTGAGGTATGAAGAACCTGGTAATTGTAGGCCTGGTCGCGGTCATTGTGGGGTTGCCGTTTTTGTTGCGTCCGGAATCGGAGGCGAGGGGCGATGCGGACTTTACACTGGTGATCGTCTCGCCGCATAACGAGGCGATCCGGAGCGAATTCGAGCATGGGTTCCAGAAATGGTATTTGCAGGAAACCGGTCAGCGGGTGGCCTTTGACTGGCGGACGATCGGCGGGACGAGCGAGATCGTGCGTTTTGTGAATTCGACCTTCATGAGCCGGTTTCGAAACTATTGGGAGAATGAATTGGGGCGCGAGTGGAGTCTGGAGGTTCAGGAAGCTTTTGCGAATCGCCGTTTGACGGTGGACGATACTCCGGAGGATGACACGGTCGAGGAGGCGGCGCGGCGGGCGTTTCTGGAATCGGATGTGGGGATCGGGATTGATCTTTTTTTTGGTGGGGGAAGTTACGATTTCGGGCGTCAGGCTGCGATGGGGCAGTTGGTCGCCTGGGCAGACCCGGAGGAGTTGAAGCGTCGCTTTACGGATGATGTGATCCCGCAGAATTTCGCCGGAGAACCTTTCTGGGATCCGGAAGGGCGTTGGATGGGGGTGGTTCTTTCGACCTTTGGAATCGTTTATAATAAGGATGCCTACGAGGCGCTCGGAATGGACAATCCGCCGGCGCGGTGGGAGGATCTGGCGGATCCCCGGTTGGAGGGGAGGGTCGCTTTGGCCGACCCGACGAAGAGTGGTTCGAGCACGAAGGCCTTTGAGATGATCGTGCAGGAGCGGATGCAGGGTATTGTTTCAGCGCTGGAGGCGGGTGGGAGTGACCGGGAGAGGGCGGAGGAACGGGGAGTGTCCCTGGGATGGACCGACGGGATGCGCCTGATTCAGCGAATCTCGGCGAACGCGCGCTATTTCACTGATTCGGCGACCAAGCCGGTGATTGATGTTTCGATGGGCGACTGCGTGGCGGGAATGGCGATCGATTTTTACGGAAGGTTTCAGGAGGAGAATGTCACCCGGCGGAGTGGTCGGGCGCGGATGGCATACATTGCGCCGGAAGGAGGTTCGACGGTTTCGGCCGACCCGGTGGGAATGTTCCGTGGAGCACCGAATGCGGAGGTTGCAGGGGCCTTTATCGAATTCAGTTCGACGATGCCGGGGCAGAGACTGTGGTCGCAGAACGTTGGGACGGAGGGTGGACCGGTCGAGTATGCCTTGCGCCGTTCGGCAGCACTGAAGGCGGTCTATGCGCCGGAAAATGTGGAGAATCTTTCTGATCCGGAAGTGAATCCCTACGAGGATGTTGGTGGGTTCGCCTATCGGGGAGACTGGACGGGTCGCTTGTTCAGCCCTTTGCGTTTCATCATCAAGGTCGCCTTTATCGACACCCATGACGAACTGCGGACGGCGTGGGCGGCGATCGTGAAGGCGCGTCAGGAGGGTCGGAATGAGGCGGCGGCGGCGGCGGAGACCCTCTTCGATGATTTGGAGCTGATCAGCTATGAGGCGGCCTTGAATGAGATCGCACCGGTGCTGCGGGCGGGTGACAAGATTGAGGAAATCCGGCTGGCGAAGGAGATCAGTGACGCGTTTCGAGAGCGCTACCGGAGGGTTGTTGAGCTGGCGGAGGGAAAGGATTCGTGAGGGTTGAGGTTTCAGCGGTCGGGGTTGGTGCGCTTGGTCGGGCGGGTTGACGCTTGCGGGGTGATGGGTTTGGATGGAACTGATGTCGGAGAAATTCAGTGACCTTTTAGACGAAATCCACTCGAAGGAGCCCCGGTATGAAAAGCCGGCCTATGTTTTTGTGCGGGGGGCTCTCGATTACACTTTGCAGAAGATGAAGGAGCGTGGGGAGCTAAATGAAGTTCGTCATATTTCGGGGCAGCAACTTCTCGAGGGGATTCGGGAGTTCGCAATCGAGCAGTTTGGACCGATGGCGTATACTGTTCTGGATAACTGGGGGATTCGGGAGACTCTCGATTTTGGGAAAATCGTATTTATCCTGATCGAAAACGGTGTGCTTGGGAAGCGGGATGAGGACCGGGTAGAGGACTTTGAGGATGGGTATGATTTTGAGAAGGCTTTTCTGAAGCCCTACGAGCCTAAGACGGTCCCGGTGGCTGAGGTCGTCGGGAGTTCGGAGGGGAGGACAGCCCATTGAGTCTATTTGATCGGGAAAAATTGCGGCTGGTTAAGTCGAATTATCCGCAACAATGGAAACAACACGTTTCATGCTTTGAAACCATGTTGCCTCGCGATCCGGCTTGCCTTTTCGCGCCCAATCGTTATCTGATTTTCTTATGATCTCAACCAACGAACGGGTTGATCGCCTCGAAGGTATAATCGCAGAGCTCGCCCATGCGCAAATGCGCACGGAGATGTCCCTGTTGGCTCTCTCCAATGAGATGCGCGAGTTTAAGGACGAGATGCGCGAGTTTAAGGACGAGATGCGCGAGTTCAAGGATGAGATGCGCGAGTTTAAGGACGAGATGCGCGAGTTTAAGGA
>CAZFLQ010000009.1:6019-8604 GCA_964519935.1 uncultured Puniceicoccaceae bacterium
ATGAACAAAGCGTGGGGCGATCTCGCCAACAAGCTGGGGACCACTGTGGAGGACATCGTCGCTCCGAACCTCCCGCGGATCGCCCGCGAGGAGTTCGAGATGGGGGAACGAACAGATCTTCTCGTGCGAGCACACCGGATCAACCGACGGGGCACAAAACGCGAGCGGGAATACGACATTATCTGCGCCGGCGCGATGAAGGTGCTCATCGTCGAGGTAAAATCATCCCCTGCGAAAGACCACATCCCGGAATTCCTTGCTTCACTAGAGGATTTCACGGATTTCTACCCGGAATACGGCGACTGGGAACGGATCGGGATCTTCGCTTCCTGGTCGCTCCCCGCTCCGATTCAAAAAGCGGTGCAGCAAGCCGGGCTCTACGGCCTCGCGATGGGCGACGAGACGATGGAAATCGTCGCCCGGCCCTGAGGGTCGATTCTTTGATTCATCGGCTCAGGAGCACCCAGCGACGGCCTCGGCGAGGTCCTCGAGAGGGTAGCTCCAGATCTCGGCGAGGGTGGGATGATACCAGGGTGCGGTTGCGACGTCGCGAACATCGGCCTGGCTCGCGACGGGCCAAGACATCGCGTGGATGAGTTCGCCAGCATCGCGGCCGACACATTCGGCGCGAAGGAGTTTGCCGGTTTGTCGTTCGGCGTAGCAGCGAACATAGCCGCGAATCTGACTCATGACAATGGATTTGCCGTGATCGTCGAAAGGATAGTCGGCGGCGAGGACGGCGTCCCCGCGTGCGCGGATGGCGTCGAGGTCGAGACCGACAGCAGCGACCTGAGGGTCGGTAAAGACGACGGACATGAGATCGTCGTAGGTTGACGGACGGGTTGGTTTCCCGAAGGCATGGCGTCCGGCAGTTTCCCCCTGGCGGATGGCAATGTGGACGATCTCGTGGGGTCCAGCGCAGTCGCCGACGGCATACACCCGGGGATTGGAGGTCAATTGATACGCGTCGGTTTCGATGTGGCCGGAGCGGAGGGTGTTGATCCCGGCGGCATCGAGATTGAGGTTGTCAGTAGCGGGCCGTCGTCCGAGGGCATTGAGGAGGGCGGCGGCATGTCGGCGGACGGGGGTGTCGCCGTGTTGGAAGTGAACCGTGAAGCCGGAGCCCTGGGATTCGATGGAACGGATTGAGGTGCCCGTAAAGAGTTCAATTCTCTCGTCGCGGAAGGCTTTTTCAATCGTCCGGCTGGCATCCGGGTGGGCATCCTTGAGAATATGAGGGCTGCGTTGGATCTGGGTGACGCGGCAGCCGATCCGGGAGAGGTATTGGCTGAGTTCGCAGGCGACGACACCGCCGCCGAGGACGATAATCGAATCGGGGCGCGAAGTCATTGAGAGGATGTCGTCGCTGGTAAGGATTCCGGGGGCATCCAGCCCGGGGACCGGGGGTGTCGCGACAACGGAACCTGTCGCGATGAAAAATCGGTCGGCAGTCAGGCGTGTGCCGTCGGTCAATTCGATCAAGTCAGGTCCGGTAAAGCGGGCGAACTGGCGAAAGAGGGTGAAGCGTTCGGATTCAAGCTGTTCCTGCCGGTAGGAAGCGAATTCAGTGATGATGGCGTCCTTGCGTCGAATGACGGCGGGAAGGTCGGCGGAGGCCTCGGGAATTGCGAGGCCGAGTTTGTCGCCATGCCGGGCGTGGTGGAGGACCTCGGCAGCATAAATGAGCGTTTTCGAGGGCATACATCCCCGGAGGATACAGAGACCGCCAAGGCGCTCGGACCCATCAACGATCGCGACAGAATCGGTCTCCTCGCGGGCGGTTCGGGCGGCGGCGTAACCCCCGCTGCCACCGCCGACAATGATGCAGTCAAAGTGTTGGGGATCGAGGTTCATGAACCGGCCTTCCAGCAAATCGATTCGGCGACCTCTTGGGCAGCGGTATCGTCGAGGAGGCGGGAGATGATTGCGAGGCTGAAGGGCACGGCGGTTCCGGCGCCCTGGGATGTGATCAGGTTTTCGGCTTGAACGACGGGGTCGGCAGTCGCCGCCGTGAGTTCCCCGTGGACGCTGAAGTGGGCGGTATAGGGGCGGTCGCGGAGAACGCCGGTGTCTTTCAGGAGGAGGGGGGCGGCACAGATTGCGGCGACAATCTTGTCGGCCTCGTCGTGCGCCGCGATCACTTCGCGGGTACGGTTGTCTTCGCGAAGATTAAGGATTCCGGGACCACCGGGGATCACGAGCGCATCGAAGATTTTTCCGGAAACCTCGTCGAGGTGGCAGTCAGCGGTGAGGGTGATGTTGGTTTTCCCGGTGACCTGACGGGAATCGGCGGTGCTGGCAGTGGTGGTCTCAACGCCAGCGCGACGGAGCAGATCGACCGGAGTGACGGCCTCGGCTTCCTCGACGCCGGGGTGAAGGAGGACAAGGGCAGTTTTCATGCATCGATCATCCCGTCCGGGGTGAGCAGTTTCAAACGAAAAGCGGGCAAATTGGGGGATTTTTCGGGGGGCAATCAGGGCCATTTTCGGGATGGTATTCCAAGGGCGTTTTTATCATCCTGTAGTGGCTATGTTTGTTGTCTCTGTGAGGTGGCTGGCTCTTTGGATGCTTTCCGTTCAATTCGG
>CAZFLQ010000009.1:8704-18759 GCA_964519935.1 uncultured Puniceicoccaceae bacterium
ATTCCGGAGCCGGGGTCTATCGGTTGGACGATTCCTCTGTGTTCGTTGTTCGCGACCCGTCGTTGGCGGGTCGGGCGATTTCGGAGACCGGGCAGAGGGGCGGTGCATCCTGCGGATTGCCTAAACCAGGGATCTTGACTCGATCGGGCCATCTTGCTTGGGTGTAGTGTGCTCGTCATCATCGACAACTACGATTCGTTCACCTACAACCTGGTCCAGTATTTTGGTGAGCTGGGGGTGGAGCAGCGCATCTTTCGCAACGACGAAACGTCGTCGGAGGCAGTGCTGGACCTGAATCCTGCGGGGGTTGTGTTGTCGCCGGGGCCGTGCTCGCCGAACGAGGCGGGAATCAGTCTGGAGATGGTGGCTGCCTGTGCGGGGAAGGTTCCGTTGCTGGGGGTTTGTCTCGGGCATCAGACGATTGGCCAGTATTTCGGGGGTCGGGTCGTGCGGGCGGGGCGGCTGATGCACGGCAAGACGTCACCGATTTTGCACGATGGGGGAGATCTTTTTGAGGGGATTCCGAGCCCCTATGCGGCGACCCGCTATCATTCCCTGATCGTCGAGCGGGAAACGTTTCCGGATTGTTTGGAAATTACGGCAGAGACAGCGGAGCACGAAATCATGGCACTGCGTCACCGGACCCTGCCGATCTGGGGGGTGCAGTTTCATCCTGAATCGCTAGCGACAGAGCACGGTCACCGGTTATTGGGAAACTTTCTTCGGTTGTCGGAAACCGTCGCGGTCTGAGGAGGTCATACAGTTATGCGTTGTCCCAAATGTGGTTATCCCGATACGAGGGTGCTCGATACGCGCCTGGCGAAAAACAATGCCTCGATTCGACGTCGGCGAGAGTGTCTTGATTGCGAGTATCGTTTTTCGACAGTTGAGGAGGTTTTGCGGGAGAATCTTCGCGTGATCAAGGTCGACGGGAGTCGAGAGGATTTTGATCGAAACAAGATTCTAAACGGAATTCGCAAGGCGACGGATGGGCGTCCGGTCGAGATGGAGCGGATTGATATGATGGTGACGGAGATCATTGACCGGCTGGAAAAGCGGTTTCTCTCGGAGATCCCTTCGCGGGCAATTGGCGAGGAGGTCATGAATCAGTTGCGTCACATTGATGAGCTGGCCTATGTGCGGTTTGCGATTGCCTATAAGAATATTCGGGACATCGCCGGGTTGGAGCAGGAGCTGTCGGAAATCCGGGGCTGAGGCTCTCGAGCCCGGCAGATACGGAATCCTCGTTTCAGATTTCCCTTGACTGGGGTGGAGATATTTTGGAAAGTGTTCGTTTTCAAATTGCAGGGTGGAGCAGCCCGGTAGCTCGTCAGGCTCATAACCTGAAGGTCCCTGGTTCAAATCCAGGCCCTGCACCCAACGGGGGCGTTCGTTACATGCGAACGTCCCCGACCTTTTTCTGGTTATGAGCGAGCGGATCTACCAAGTTTACGTTCTGGAGAACGGGTAGGGACGCCGGTAGATTGGACTCTTCGAGGACGTTGAAAATCGTTTGAACCAACATAACTCGGGTGAATCCAGGTGGACAGCGAAGTCCTCAGGGTAGGTTCTGGGAGAGAACCTCGGGGGCCATTTGGAAGGTTCCGACCGGGGTGGCGGGGCCGGACATTTCGATTTCGTAGGTGTCGCTGATGCGAATGCCGATGGTGCCACCGGGCATGAGGACGGTGATGTCGGCATCGACGAGGCCAAGACGATGGGCGACGGCAGCGGCCGCACTGCTGCTGCTGCCGGAGGCGAGGGTGTAGCCGGCACCGCGTTCCCAGATCTCGATCCGAATGGTGTTGCGGTCGATGATTTCAAGGAATTGGACGTTGGTGCGGTTGGGGAAGTTGGGATGGGTTTCGATCCGCGGACCGAGGCGGTGGGCGAGATCGGGGTCGGCTTTTTTTACGGGGATAACGCAGTGAGGGTTGCCGACGGTGGCGGCGCAGTAGGTAAGGGGTTCGTGATCGATAATGAGGGTTTGGTTGATGACCTCACCGGTGACGGAGGGGACGGGGATTCTGGCGGCATCGAAGGAAACCTCGCCCATTCCGACGTTGATGAGGGAGGCGTCCGGGTTGATCCGGCAAGTGACGACTCCGCCAAGGGTTTCGATCGTGAACGAATCGGTACCGGCCTTGCCCTGATCGCGAAGGTAGCGGCAGAATATGCGGAGACCGTTACCGCTTTTTTCGGCCTCGCTACCGTCGGGGTTGAGGATGCGGAGACCGAAATTGGCGTTCTTGGCAGGGAGGGGACCGAAGAGGATGCCGTCTGAGCCGAGACCAAAGTTCCGGTGGCAGATTTTGCGGATGCCCGCAGGGTCGGGAAGGTCGCCGTCGAGGGGATCGAGGACGAGGTAATCGTTACCGAGGGCGTGGTATTTGTGGAAACGCATATGGTGGACGCTGTGAATCGGGGTGAGGGGAGGCAAGCGTAAGAGGGGTCGGTGAGTCGGTGAGTCGGTGGGTCGGTGAGTCGGTGAGTCGGTGAGTCGGTGGGTCGGTGGGTCGGTGAGTCGGTGAGTCGGTGAGTCGGTGCCTGGATGGGTTTGTAGTGTATCACATATGAGCTTTTAAGGGCTTGAATTTTAGCTAACGAACTTTATACGATTCGTTAAAGGATGAGGAGTTTCAGTTGCAGTCGCCAGAGGAGGTCGCTTCGGAGATAGCGGGTCGGGTGCGTGATTTGCGATTGGGACTGGGCTGGAAGCAGGAAACCCTCGCAGAGCGGGCGGGGATTTCGTTGGCGACCCTGAAACGGCTGGAGAAGAACGGACGGACCGGGTTTTTACAGATCCTGAGGGTTGGCCAAGCACTTGGCCGGTTGGATGATTTTTCCCTGCTTTTGGTTCCGCCGCCAGTCCGGACGGTGGCTGAGCTGGAGGAACGGGCGCGGGGATCAGTACGGAAGCGGGGGAATCGATGAAAAAGGTTGAGGTCAGATTGACGCTGTCTCCGGATCGGTCTTTTCGGGTCGGGGTGCTCGTGGAGGAGTCTCGGCGGGTCTATTTCGAATACGATGCAGGGTTTCTTGAACTGGGACTGGAGATTTCGCCCTTCAAACTGCCCCTCCGGTTGGGATTGGTTGAGCACTTCGACCGAAAGATTGGGCCATTACCGGGGGTGTTTGCAGATTCGCTGCCGGATGGGTGGGTCGCCGGGCGGGGCAAGACCGAAGGCATTGATCGGGGTAAAAGGGAACACTATTGTTTCGGGAGAGACCGATTTACCGATTGGCTATGAGCATTGGATGGTGAAATTTGCGGCAAGAGAAGATTCGGCACACGCCGGTCCGGTGGAGTTTGCCTACACGGAGATGGCGAGGGATGCCGGGATCGAGATTCCGGAGACACGGCTGTTTGAGGTGGGGGACGGGCAGAGAGTGCGGCGCTACTTTGGGGTCAAGCGTTTTGATCGGAGGGAAGGGAACCGGAGGTGTCATCTTCACACTTTTGCGAATTTAGTCTATGTGAATTTTCGGATTCCAACAACGGATTACGAGGATCTCCTGCGAGTGACGCGGGCGTTGACCCGGAGCTATTCGGAAATGGCAAAGGTCTTTCGCTTGATGGTCTTCAATGTTGCGGTGCACAACCGCGACGACCACGGGAAGAATTTTTCCTATCGGTTGGATCACGACAGGAAGGAGTGGTGTTTTGCGCCAGCCTACGATCTGACTTTCAGCGAAGGGCCGGGGGGCGAGCATTCGCAAACCGTGATCGGGGAGGGACGAAATCCGGGGCGGGAGCAGATCATGGAACTGGCCCGGCGGGTGGGCATGAAGAGATCGGACGCGCTCGGGTCAATCGACGCCGTGAATAGCGCGGTTGGAGAGTGGAAACGGATTTCGGAGGAGGCGGGGGTCCCTCTGGAGAAGCGTCGGGAGATCGGTGGAAGGATCAGGGTGGTGTAGGCGGCGGGAACTTTGGGGTTGGGTTTTGTAAGACAAAAATAGATACATAGTGAGTTGAGAAAATGTTTGCATTGCAGGAGTTTTCGTGAACCCCTTGAGGGGTGAGGATCGTTTTTCTCCCGAGCTCGACCTGAATTCTTTGATTTATCATGCCGATTCGAAAGCTGCACTACCGTACCGACTACGAGATCGGGCAAGACAATCTCCGACCGATAGGTTTGGACCTTCACTATCCGGTTTTTCCGGTGAGCGCGGGGTTGGTGGTTCTTTTTGTTGTGGCGACGCTGGTCTTCCCGGAGGCGGCGAATGCGAAGATGCTGGCCTTGCGGGGTTGGGCGATAAATACGTTTGACTGGCTGTTTTTGTCGGGGGGTAATTTGTTCGTTCTCTTTTGTCTGGTTCTGGTCTTTCTGCCCTATGGGAGGCTTCGTCTGGGGGGACCGAACGCCAAGCCGGAGTTTTCGCTGCTTTCGTGGTTAGCGATGTTGTTCGCGGCCGGGATGGGAATCGGGTTGCTGTTTTGGAGTGTGGCAGAGCCGGTTGCCTACTACACGGATTGGTTTGGGACGCCGTTGGGGGTAAACCCAGAAACGGGCGCCGCTGAGAATCTGGCGCTAGGCGCAACGATCTTCCACTGGGGACTGCATCCATGGGCGATTTACGCGGTGGTGGGTCTTTCGCTGGCGTATTTTTCTTTCAATAAAGGGTTGCCGCTGACGATTCGATCAACGTTCTACCCGTTGTTGGGGGATCGGGTCTGGGGATGGTTCGGGCATTTCATCGATATTCTGGCGGTAGTGGCGACGATCTTCGGGTTGGCAACATCGTTGGGCTTTGGGGCGACCCAGGCAGCGGGTGGGTTGCATTTTGTTTTTGATACCCCGGAAGGCGTGGGGATGCAGATGTTGATTATCGTCGGCGTGACCCTGGTCGCGTTGGTTTCGGTTGTGCGGGGTCTCGACGGTGGGGTGAAGGTTTTGAGCAATATCAATATGGGGATTGCTTTTGTGTTCCTTGCCTTCGTGTTTTTCTTTGGGCCGACGGGTGAGATCCTCGGGAATCTCGTTAATGGAACCGTCAGTTACGTCGCGAATATCGTTCCCTTGAGCAATCCGATTGGTCGGGAAGATGAAGCGTGGATGCATGGGTGGACGGTGTTCTACTGGGCCTGGTGGATTTCCTGGTCACCGTTTGTGGGAATGTTCATCGCGCGGGTATCGAAAGGGCGGACCGTGCGACAGTTTTTGATAGCAGTTCTGTTGATTCCGACGGCGGTGACGGCGTTCTGGATGTCGGCGTTCGGAACGACGGCGCTTTCGCAGGTGCAAGCAGGGGTCGGTGGCCTTGCGGACGGAATCTCGGGGGGGGTTGAGCTGGCGATGTTCCAGATGCTGGAGTCCCTGCCGTTGTCCTCGCTGATGTCGGTGGTAGGGATCGTTCTCGTTTTGGTTTTCTTCGTTACCTCGTCGGACAGCGGATCGTTGGTGATCGACAGTATTACGGCGGGCGGAAAGACGAATGCACCGGTCCAGCAGCGGGTCTTCTGGGCGGTGATGGAAGGGGCAATTGCGTGTGCCTTGATCGCTGGTGGCGGCGTTGCCGCACTGGGTGCTTTGCAGGCTGGGGCGGTTTCGGCCGGTCTACCGTTTACGTTCGTTTTGCTGGCGATGATGGTGGGGTTGTTTCTCGCTCTGAAGCGCGATCATGCGGTAATACACAAAGGCGCACCGTTGGAGACGGCGAATGTGGTCGAGTTTGGCAGTCAGGAGGAAGCGTCGCCCGAGGATTCTTCCGAGGGCGGTCCGAAACTATCTTGAGATGGGGGGATTGCGGGGGGTCTGACTCTTAGGCAGTCTCGGGAAATGTCGGGGAGGTAGGAATTTCTGCGGAGTGATTTTGTGGGCGGGATGTGTTCGGTTTGACTGAGGGCCCGGGGGGCGTTGAAATTTGAACTGATGAAGGCGTTTTTGATTCGGGGTTTTTGGGTTCTGGCGGGCTTTGCGGGAGTTCTGCGGGGCGGTGAGGGAGGCCTTGAGGTGGCTTTGCTGGGGATATCGGCCGGGGAGCGGGAGCTTTCGGCGGCGGAGGATTTTCGGGCTTTGCTGGAGGCCGAGCTGACGATACGCGAGGAATTCTCTTTGGTGGAGCGCGAGGAGCTGGAATCGGTTCTGGGCGAGCAGGCGTTGGGTGCGGGGGGCATGGTAACGCGAGGACAGGCGGTGGAGATCGGGCGGTTGACGGGGGCGCGTCTGTTGATCAGCGGGCGTCTGATCGGGGAGGGCCCGGCCCGGACGGTTGTTCTGCGGGTGGTCAGCGTGACGACGGGTAAGACCGTGGCGGGAAAAGCGACGGTTGCGGGAGCGTTGGTGGAGCTGGCGGAGGCAGGTGCGGTGATGCTGGTGGAGCTGGTGGAGACCCATCGGGAGGAGCTGTTGCCGGAGGCGGTCGAGAGTGTCGATCCTCTGGAGGCGTTGCGGACGGAATTGGGAGGATCGGAATTGCCGATGCTTTCGATTTCGATCCCGGAATCGCACATTGGTCGGGTGGTTCCGGATCCGGCGGCGGAGACGGAGTTGGCGCGGATTTTGGGAGGGATTGGCTTTGGGATCGGGGATGAGGTGACGGCGACGGTTCACTTGAGGGGGGAAGCCTTTTCGGAGGGGGCTGCAGCGGTTGGAGGACTGGTTTCTTGTCGGGCGAGGGTAGAGGTGATCGCGATCGACGCATCGACGGGGGAGCGGGTATTTTCCGATGCGGCGGAAGGAGTCGCGGTCGATGTGGCCGAACATGTCGCGGGAAAGCGCGCTCTGGTTGACGCAGCCCGGGAATTGGCGCCGAGGCTGGCGCGATCATTGGCGGGGAAGGGGGAATGATCACCCCGTCCTTTGGTTTGCGAGCTCCCCACCGGGCACCTGCGGATCGGCGCAGTCGGGGGCTATGGACCTTTTGTCTGGTCGCTTTTTTTGGGGTGACGGTTTTTTCGTCGGGACTTTCCGGGGCGGTGGTTGGCCTGCGGGTGGATCCGGGGTTGGCGGAAGTCGAGGCGAAGTTGGAGGTGGTTCTGACGGAGATTCCGAACCTGAGGCTGGTCAATCGCGGGAGGATGGGGGATGTTGCAGAGGAGTTGAATTTGGGGAGGGCCGGGTTGAAGGCGACCGGGGCAGGCCAACTAGCTGGCGCGGTGGGGGCGGATTGGCTGGTTTGGATGGAGCCCGCCGAGCGGGGAAACATTGGGTGGCGGATTCTTGAAACGGCTTCGGGTATCTGGGTGTCCGCGGGGGAGGTGCCGGAGGCGTCTTTGGATGAGGCCTTTCTGAGGGGTGTTTTTGCTGATCTCCTCGTGTCAGGCGGGGGCGGAGAGAAGGATCTTCGGCTTATTGCGGTGGCGCCGTTGACAGGGGCGGATGGGCAGCCTGATGCGCTTTCGGGGGCATTTGAGTCGGCTTTGATCCGGAGACTGACGGCGGAGGTGGCGGTGCGGGCGATCCATCGAGGGATTTATGATGAGATGGTGTTCGAGCGGACCCTCGGGCGGGAGACCCGACAATTACTGGAAGGGGCGCGGCTGTGGGAAGGAACCATTCTGGAGGAAAGCGGACGCTTGTCGGTGCGGATGGGATCACGGAGTGCCGATGGCTGGGTGGAGGCGGCGGCCCGAGGATCGGTGGAGGAGATTCCGGGGATGGTTGAGGTTCTCGTGCGAACGCTTTTGATGGGTGATGGGGTGGATGCTTCGCCGGTTGCGGAGGGGCGTATCCTGCGGGAGCGGATTCGTTGGTTGGGGCGGGCAGGGGCCTATTTGGAAGCCTTCCGTCTGGCGGAGATGTTGGCAGAGATTGCCCCGGGGCGGAATAGCAACCGGGTGCGGTTGGAGGCGGGCAGCCGAATGATGCGCCAAGAGTATCGGGGTATTGGATACAGTGAGTGGCTTGGGGTGATGCGACATGTGTCACGGCTCGAACGTGAGTTGAAGGCGGCAATCGCGGGTCGTTCGGAACAGTCGCCGGAATGGTTGGCAAACCTTCCCCCTCCGGATGACAGGTTTATCGCCTCGGCCGTGGGGATAGCGGCGAGGGAAGGGTATCCAGACGTGTCGGCGGGACTTCACGGGATCGTCGAACAACAGATTGAGTTGGTTAAAACGTATCCATTAAATGAATACAAAATGGGTCTTTTAAGAAACGCGCGTCGCCAACTGGCGGCGGAACGGACGAGGACGGTCGATGGATGGGTCAGGTTGATACTGGAGGAGGGTTTTAATCTGAGCAACGCACCGGATGGGATTGAGGACGAAATTTTTGAGGTGTTGCGGGTGCGTTTGGGAAATGAGAAAGATCTGCGTTTGCGGTTGCGGCTTTCGGAACAGCTGCGGGTTGCGACGCAAAGCTCTCCGGAATTGCGGGCGGAGGCCTGGGGGGTGTTTGTGGATACCCTTGACGAACTGGTGGGGGCAATTGAGGCAGGGAGATACCCGGAGACGATCCTGATTGGGCCGCTGAAGACGGTGGTGGAGCGACGGGAGAAAACACCGGTTTTGCAGGAGCGGACTCCGAGTATTCGGCAGTACCTGTTGCCATTTGCGGACCGGCTGAAGATTCTGGAGGCCTTTTGGAGCAATCGATGGTGGGAAGAGTTGGAACCGGGTGATGAAGCGGTTCTGGCAGAGGGGGTGCGCCGATTGCGGGCGGGTGAAGTCCCGGAGGGGACGCGGGCGGCAAGAGAGCTGGAGCAATTTGCCCGTGATCTGGAATATCGTTTTCCGGGAGTTCTCGCGGAATCGGTGGCAGGGCCGGGGGTGGTGCCGGTACGGATTTTAACATTAGGGGATTTGGCGATGGGGGAGCCTCTCTGGGGTTCGCGGTACTCCCGTCGGTTTGAGCCGACGAAATTGTCGGGTGTCGGCTATACCCCGGGACGGCTCTGGATGAGCGAAGGCCGGATGGTTTTTGAAATTGAGATACCCGCGTTTTGGCCCCGGCGGGTGTGGACGGTACCGGGGAAAGAATTAGCGGGGGTTCGGTTGACCGGTTTTCATGCGGACGAGAGGTATCTTTTCCTCTTTCATGAAGAGCGTGTTAAGGGGGAGGGAACGGAAGCCTGGATTGACCGGATAGACCGGGAGAGTGGTACGTCAGAGCGGTTTCGGAACCATTTGACGGGACCGGGGCGCGGGCTGGATCGGTCGCGGTTGGACGGGGCGGTATGGTTGCGGGGAACGGATCGCGTGATCTTTGTTCCGTTTGGAATGGATCGATCGGGACGAGCGGATCTGGATTTGGTGAGTGGGCTGGCGGCTTTTGAAAAGGGAAGCCTCAGCGGGAGGAATCTAATCCTCGGTTCGCGGCGGCCGCCGGAAAGCCCGATGGATGCGCCGGGCCATGCCTATGATGTCAGCCGATGGACGAAGGAGGGTGAGGTCTGGGTGATGGCAGTTCGGTCAGCGCGGGGTGCGAACGGGTATTCGCACGCCTGGAATCCGCAGACTGGGGATTGGCGGAAGTTGAGTGGAGGTGAGTTTCGGGAGATGCGGGATGACCGTTGGCGATTGTTCTCGGAACGGTTGATGGAGGCGGCCCGAGGGTGGACGGGAGGTCGAAAGGTTGTGGTGGTTCGGGATCAAGAGAGTTCGGAAGCGGTGACGGGACTGGCATTTGTCGAACCGGGGCCGACTCGGGGCGATGAGGTGCCGGTGGTTCGTCTGAGGGGTGCGGTTGAGCCGGAACAAGTGGAGGCGTGGTTGGGAATGCTGTTGCGGGAGGGGGCGACAGATGCGGATCGGGAGGATATCCGGCAGCGGGTCAACCAGGCCTGGGTTCGGGGCCGGAACTTTAGGGTGATGGCAGTCCCGGAGGGGCTGGTGGTGGAGTCACGGAGTGGTGGGCACGATTTTATGGTGGGGTTTGTGGATGCGGGGGTGTTGGGAGCACTGCGGTGAACGGAGGAGGGGCGGGAGATTTGAGATTTGAGGTTTGGGATTTGATTGGTGGGAGGATCTTAGGTGGGTTTCGGCCTGTGGGCTCGGGGAAAGCGGTGTCGACGCTCGTTTCTCGCTTTGCCACCGCACTCCAAAGGGGGGAGGGGCTCGGGGAAAGCGGTGTCGGCGCTCGTTCCTCGCTCTGCCACCGCACTCCAAA
>CAZFLQ010000009.1:18859-38536 GCA_964519935.1 uncultured Puniceicoccaceae bacterium
GGCTCGGGGAAAGCGGTGTCGGCGCTCGTTCCTCGCTCTGCCACCGCACTCCAAAAGGGGGGGTGACGCGGGGGTTGCTTTTTTGGGGGGAGGGGGTTGAGATTTGGCGATTGGTTAGAATCAAGCGGGAACGCTGGGTATGGTTTTCAGTTCAATCGTTTTTATTTTTTACTTTCTCCCGGTGGCTATCGGGGTGTGTTTGATGGTGCCGCGGGGGTGGCGGAATTTCCTTCTGACTTTCTTTAGCTATGTCTTTTATGGCTGGGCGAATCCGGCTTTTGTGCTGTTGATGTTCGGGACAACGGCGGTGAGCTGGTGGGCGGGGAACCGGATGTGGCGGGCAGGGAATGATCAGCGGGCGCGGAAACGTTGGTTGTGGGTCGGGCTGGTGGCTTCGTTGGGGGCTCTGGGCTTTTTCAAATACTTCAATTTTGGGGTCGATACCTGGAATGCCTTTGCGGTCACGGCGGGGTTGGAGGGACTACAGCTCGATTTGTTGTTCAGGGTGGTGCTGCCGTTGGGGCTGAGTTTCTACACCTTTCAGTCGATCAGTTATGTGGTCGATATTTACCGGCGGGAGGCGGAGCCGATTCATCACTTCGGGGACTACGCTTGCTATATCGCGATGTTCCCGCAGTTGGTGGCGGGGCCGATCATCCGCTACGGGACGATCCGGCGGCAGTTGGCGGAGCGGGTTCCGTCAAAGGACCTTTTTGCGCGGGGGGTGGCGATGTTCGGGATCGGGGTGGCCAAGAAGGTCTTGATCGCGAATCCCTGCGGGCAGGTGGCGGATGCGGCCTTTAATAACAGTGCGACCCTCGGGACGGTCGATGCGTGGCTGGGGTTATTTGGATACAGTTTCCAGATCTATTTCGATTTCAGTGCGTATTCGGATATGGCGATCGGGCTAGGACTGATGTTGGGATTCGTATTCCCGAAGAACTTTGATTCGCCGTATAAATCCGCCTCGATCACGGAGTTCTGGAGACGCTGGCACATCTCGCTGTCGAGCTGGTTGCGGGATTACCTTTACATTCCCCTGGGGGGAAACCGGAAGGGGGCGGGGCGGACCTACGTCAACCTGATGCTTGTGATGCTGCTGGGAGGCCTCTGGCATGGGGCGTCGTGGAATTTCGTGGCCTGGGGGGGATGGCATGGGGCGTTGTTGGCGATCGAACGGTTGGTCGGGCGGAAACCGTTTTACGGACGCCTGCCGCATGGATTCCGGGTGGGGTTGACCTTTGTGTTGGCGTCGCTGGGCTGGGTCTGGTTTCGGGCGGCGGATTTCGGGGTGGCGAATGAATATTTTGGCACGTTGTTCGGGCTGGGGGCGGACGGCCCGGTGGCGGCGGTGACGGGGGCGGCCTTGCGGGAGCCTTTTCTCCTGCTGATGTTGGCAGGGGCGGCGATATTGGCGTTTTTTGGGCGACAGACCTGGGACTTTACCCGGCGGATCGGGCCGGTGAAGGCGGTCGGGGTGCTGGCGCTGTATCTCCTCGCCCTGGCGGTTCTGTCGGTGCAGTCGTTTAATCCGTTTATCTACTTTATTTTCTGATGGATCCGGACGAACAGGCACGGGAAGAAGTCGGGGTGACGACCTTTGTGGGGGGGGCGCGCTGGATTTTGCTGGTGGGGTTTGTGGTGACCCTGGTGGCTTTTCCCTTGATCGACGGTTGGCACCGGAGCCGAACGGGCGATGGGCCTGGGGTGTTGGTTTCGGAAGCGGGGGACATTCTGACGGCGTGGGTCAAGCCGGGTCGTGAAGAAGGCGGGTTGTGGGGCTGGCTTTTCGGGCGGAATGCGGCAGCGCTGCGGGAGATCGAGGACTTTGAGGGTCTCGTCAACCAGACCAATGTCCTGCGGGAAACCCTCGTCGCGCCGTATCAGGGAATTCTTTACCGCTACCTGCGGACGGGAACGATACAGGTGCAGGTGGGGCGGGATGGATGGCTGTATTTCGCGGATGATGCCCGCTATGTGACGGGCGGGGCGACGGGCGATGCTTTCGGGTCGGCGGCGGAGGCGGTGATCGCCTATCGGGATGTTTTGCGGGAGCGGGGGGTGGAGCTGGTGGTCCTGCCGATCCCGGTCAAGCCAGTGGTGGAGGCGGGGCATTTGTCGGGGAGGATTCCGGGGGATCACGAACCGCTGCATCCGGAGGCCTACGGGGCGTGGGTGGCGAAACTGGAGGATGCCGGGGTGCAGGTTTACGATCCGACGGAGGATATGGTGGCGCGGCGGGATCTCGGCAATCCGGTTTTTCTGAAAGCAGATACGCATTGGCGGCCGGAGACGGTGGTCCAGGTGGCGCGACGCCTCGGGCGGGTGGTGGAGGACCTCGGGGTTGAGCCGGGTCATGTTTTCCCGGATACGGGGCGTCTGGCGGTGGCGAACCGGGGGGACCTCTGGGACCTTCTCGAGACGGAGGACCGGTGGGCGGTGACGGGGGCGGAGTCGATTGTTCTGGAACGCCTGCGGGATCGGGTTGGGGGGGATGATGCGACGGCTCCGTGGGTGGTGGTTTTGGGGGATTCATTTGTCAATATTTACGCAACGGCAAACCTCGGATGGGGGACGGGGGCGGGACTGGCGGAGCATCTTGAGCGGAGGCTGGGGCAGCGGGTCGAGCGGATCGCCTTTAACGGGGATGGGGTGAATGCGCCACGGGAGGAGCTGCGGCGACGGATCGGTACGGGGGAAATCGATGCGGCAAACCTCAAAGTGGTTGTTTGGGCCTTTGCGGTGAGAGATCTTGCCTTAAAGGACTGGAGCCCTATCACTGGTTGGTGATGGGTTTAATGAACAACCGAACAAAGTGGATGCGCTGGGCGGCGGCAACAACGGCCGTTTTCCTGGCGGGATGCGGAAACAGTGGGCCGACCTATGAGCCGCCGGAGGGGATTTCGGAGGTGTTGGTGGCACCGGAAGCGTTGACCGGGGGTGCCCGGGTGAAGGTGGTCTGGGTGCGTGATATGGGTGACGGATCCGACTGGCTGGCAACGGGAGAAAATCTCGTCCTGATGGGTTTTGACAGTGCTGATGGACAGGGTGAGCGGGTCCTGCATGAAGGGTTTGGCAATTATACGAAGCCGCTGATCAGCCCGGACGGGACGAAGGTTCTGGTATCGCTGGCGGACGGGAGCCGAATGCGCCTGATTGATTGGGACAGTGGAGATGTCACGGAGTTGGGGGAAGGCCACGGGTTGGCCTTTCATCAGGACCGGCGAGATCTCTACGTGTACTACGGGACGGGAAAGAAAGGCTATCGGGGGACGCTGAACAATGTGCAGCGTTTGCCGGTGGATGATCCGACGGACCGAGAGGTTGTTGTGAACCGTGAGGTAGCGGCGGACAGTTTTACGGTGGATCCGAGCGGGACGTTTGCAGTGGGGCTTTTTCCGTGGCCGAAGGCTGAGATCGTGAACCTGGAGACCCAGGAGCGGACGCGGTTTGGGCGGGGGTGCTGGGTTTCGCTGGCCCCGGATGGGTCGGGTTTGCACTGGGTTTTCGAGGGAACGCACCACAACGTGAATCTCTTTTTGCCGGACGCAGAAGAACCGATCGTGTCGAGCATTTCGCGGATTCCGGGGATTGCGGATCAACCGGTTTACTATCCCCGGTGGACAAATCACCCGCGCTTTATCGTGGTGGGGGCGCCTTTCCAGCCGAAGGCGAATGCGGCCTCGGATATTTACATTGGCCGTTTCTCGAAGGGGTTTGAGGGCGTCGAGGCGTGGGCGCAGATCAGTTATGATGCGGAGGGGGATTTTTTCCCGGATGCCTGGATTGATTTCGAGAACGCGCCGGTGGCGGGTTCGGAGGGGGCGGTTACTTTTGTTGATCGGACCGCGAATGCGCCGCAATTTGAGCCAGCTCCGGTGGTTGGTGAATTGCTGGCGATGACGGAGACACCGGATCCGCAGACAATCATTCCCTACACCGAGGCGATCGCGGTCTACCGGTATCGGGTGGAGGCGCATCCGGATACGGGCGAGCCGGGAGAATTGTTGGTTGGTCACTGGGTGATCCGGGATGGTCGAAAGGTGCGTGATTTTGCACCGGCGGTCGGAGATCGGATTGAGATGGCGGTTGTTCCCTACACGGGGAATCCGAAATACGAGGGGGATCGGGTCGTGAACACAGTTGGCGACAGTGGCGGCCGGATCTATATTGACGAATCGCGTGAGTGAGTCCGTGCAGAGTGAGCGGGGCGATGTGGCGGCTTCGACTCATGATTACGAGAGCCGTTTCGCCGGTCCGGTCGGACAGTATTTTTTAAAGATTCAGCTGCGGAAGATTTTCCGGGCTCTCGCGTTTGTGACGGGTGGAACAATCCTCGATGTCGGGGGTGGCCATGCCCAGGTAACGCCGCAGTTGATCGCGAACGGCAGCCGGGTGACGGTGGCATCGAGTGATCCGGACTGCGAGGTGTTGTTGAAAGAGCGTTTGCCGGAGGGAGGGTACGCGTTTGTGACGGGAAATCTTCTCGACCTGCCGTTTCCGGACCAGAGTTTTGACGCGGTGGTGTCGATTCGCTTGTTGGCGCACGAGTCGAACTGGGAGGCACAGATCGCGGAGTACTGCCGTTTGGCGAAACGCTGTGTGGTGATCGACTATGCGGATCGTCGGAGCTTTAACGCATTGAGCGCGATGGCCTTTGGATTGAAGAAACGGATCGAGGGGAACACGCGGGACTATTTCCTTTATAACCGACGGCAGATCGTGGGGGCATTTAAGGGGAACGGATTTACGATGCATTCGCTGCGTCCGGAGTTTCTGTTCCCGATGGCGTTGCATCGGTTGCACGGTTCGCGGCGATTGGCGGCGACGGTGGAGGACACGTTGCGGGCGATGCGGATCACGCGGGTTTTCGGCTCGCCGGTGATTGCCCGCTTCGACCGGAAGGATGCGCTGTCAGGATGATTGCGGCGGATCTGCATGTACACCTTTGGCCGGGGATGAATCCGGGTGCGGTGGTCGCATCGGCCCTGAGCGGATTCGGGCGGGTTGCGAAGGAGGCGCGCGAGGGAATCATTGGAGTGACCTTAACCGAGAACGAATGTATCCAAACTTTGGATACATTTATGGAGGAGAGTGAGGATTGGGAACGGGTAGGGGGATTTGGCTCGCGGTGGTCACGGCGACGGGACGGATATATTCTGGACGTGTTGCCGGGGGTGCAGGTGGTCTCGGATGAAGGCGTCGAAGTGCATGGTTTTTTTGTGGGGGGCGAGCATCCGGGGCGGATGTCAGGGACGACGGAGGCTCTTTGCGGCGAATGGGTTGAGGCGGGGGCATTGGTGGTTCTGCCTTTTGGGGTTGGGAAATGGCGGGGGCGTCGGCAGGGAGTGTTGCGCGAGGTGATCGCGAAAGTTCCGGGGGTGGCACTGGGGGATAATGGAAACCGCTTGCGCGGGTTGGGGATCGGTTCATTTCTGCGGGATCTGGGCTATGAGGGGGCGCTGTTGTCGGGGAGCGATCCGCTGCCGCTGGGCGGGCAGGAATTGCAGGTGGGGAAGATGGGAGTGGTTTTAGAGAAAGCGGCACTCCAAAACCGGTCCTCTTTATCGCTTCTCCGGGAGACGGTCGAAAACGGAGGCGGAGATGCCTGGGCTTATGGAAGCGGGACAGGTTTAGGGGCGTTTGTGTTGCGGCAATTGCGGATGCAGTGGCGGAAGCGTTTCGGTTGAGGGCAATGGGACCGGTATTACTGCTTGCGCCGCATCCGTTTTACGTCGAGCGGGGGACTCCGATCGCGGTGCGGTTGTTGGCGGAACGGCTGGTGGCAACGGGCCGCGACGTGGACCTGGTGACATTTGCGGAGGGAGAGGATCCCCGGATCGAAGGATGTCGGGTGTTGCGGGTTCCGCGTTTGCCGGGGGTGGGGCCGATTCCGATTGGTTTTTCGCCCCAGAAACTGGTCGCGGATGTGTTTTTGACGATCCGGGCGATGGGTTGTTTGGGGCAGAGGCGCTATGCCGCAATCCACGCGGTCGAGGAGTCGGTTTATCCGGCCCTGTTGCTGGGGGCGGCCTGGCGGGTGCCAGTGATTTATGACCTCGATTCCTCGATGGCGGATCAATTGATCGAAAAGTGGAGCTGGCTGGAGGTTGTTGGGGGAGGTCTGCATTTTGCAGAGCGTTTGGCGATTGTGGGGGCGGATGGGTTGGCGCCGGTCTGTCGGGCTTTGGAGGATCGGGTACGGTCGGTGGGAGGCGGGAAACCGGTCGAGCTGCTGCATGACGTGTTTTCACCGTTGGAGGTGGATCCGGAGACGGTTGATTCGATCAGGACGGGGTTGCCGGAGGATGCGCGGGTGTTGTTGTACGTGGGGAATCTGGAGCACTATCAAGGGGTGGATCTGGTGGTGGATGCGGTCCCGAGGGTGGATCCATCGGTGCACCTCGTGGTTGTGGGTGGGGATCAGGAGCGGATCGAGGCGTCACGTGGGCGGGCGGATGGGTCTGGTGTGGGGGATCGGGTGCACTTTCTGGGGCCGCGTCCGGCGGCGGACTTGAACGGGTATTTGGCGCAGGCGGATGCGTTGGTTTCGCCGCGGCGTTTGGGGATTAACACGCCGATGAAGCTGTATGCTTACCTGGCGTCGGGTCGACCGGTGATTGCGACGGAGATTGTTTCCCACACGCAGGTGGTGGATGCGGAGACGGCGATCCTGGTTGCGCCGACGGTCGAAGGGTTGGCGGAGGGGATCGGGCGGTGGTGTCGGATGGATGATGGAGGGCGGTCGATTGGGAGGGCGGGGGCGGAGATGGTCCGGCGGGAATTTTCGAGGGAGGCCTATGACCGCCGCCTGAGGCGTCTGTATGCAGCGGTGACGGGGGAGGGGCTGGAATCGCGCGGAAAGGCGGCGGTGGTGGTATGAGTCAGGTGAGGGCAAAGGTTGGGT
This sequence comes from uncultured Puniceicoccaceae bacterium, assembly GCA_964519935.1. Taxonomy (GTDB): domain Bacteria; phylum Verrucomicrobiota; class Verrucomicrobiia; order Opitutales; family Puniceicoccaceae; genus DAISIK01. The sequence goes on from CAZFLQ010000009.1 coordinate 25,767, forward strand.
CGAGTACGCTCTGGAATTTGGCGGGATTTGTTCTCCCGATGGGTTCAGCGGTGGTGGCCTTTCCGGTCCTGATGGGGAACCTCGGGGGAGAGCGGGTCGGTGGGCTGACGATTCTCACGCTGGTGGTCGGGTTCATGGGGCTTTTTGATTTTGGACTGGGGAAAGCCCAGACCTGGTTTCTTTCGCGGGCGATCGGGGAGGGACGGAGGCGGGAGCTGGCGGGGGTTTTTTGGGCGGGTTTCTGGAGTGTGTTGTTGGTGTCGGTGGTTGAGGCCGGTATTTTACACCGCTTTGCGGATGAGTTGGCGTATGCCTGGGGTGGGGCGAATGCGGCGGAGGTATTGCGGGAGGAGTTTGGGGCATCGCTGCGTTTGGTGGCATGGGCGGTCCCGGCGGTGATGTTGACGCCGATCCTGATGGGGACGCTGGAGGCCTTTGACCGGTTTCGGCGGATCAACCTGATCCGGATTCCGGTGGGGATGTGCTATTTTCTGGCACCGGCGGTGGTTTCGGAGTTCAGCGGTCGTCTGGATCATGCGGTGGCGGCGCTGGTGGTGGTGCGCTCGGTACAGTGTTTGGGGTTTTTCGTTAGCTGTATTCCGCTGATGGAGCGTTTCTGGAGGCTGCGACCGGATTTGCTGACAGTCCTGCCGCTTTTCCGGTTTGGGATGCTCTCGGCTATATCGACGGTGGCAAACAACCTGGTGATGCATACCGACCGCTTCATCATCGGGCGGGTGCTGGGATTGGCAGTGGTGCCGTTTTACGCAATTCCGGCCGAGATTATTCTGCGAACGACGATCCTGGCGCGGTCGTTGGTGGCGGTGTTGTTTCCGAGGTTTTCGGAGCAGATTGAGGGCGATCCTGAAGGGGCGGTGACCTTGTTGTTGAGGGGGGCGAACGTGTTGGCGCTGGCGTTGACGGTGGTCTTGTTCGGATTTGTGACTGGGGGGCCGCTGTTCCTGACGGTCTGGATGGGGGCGGACTTTGCGTCCGAGGCAATTCCGGTGATGGATTGGTTGGCGCGGGGGGTATTTCTGATTTCTTTGAGCTGGTTGGCAGTGTTTTTTATTGAAGCGGCGGGGCGTCCGGGATGGATGGCAGGGGTTTATCTGCTACAGTTGCCGATTTACCTGGCGGGCGTACTGAATGTTGTCGGGATGATCGGGGTGGCTGGAATGGCGGTTCTCTGGGCGTTGCGAGCTGGTATCGATGTGGTCGTTGGATACACCCTGACGGCGAAGGCGGCGGGGCGGGGGATGCGATCCTATGGGAGATTTCTCGGGCTCGTGGCGGGCGTGTTTGGGGCGAGTTTGGTGCCGTCCCTGACGATGGACCCGTATTTTCGTCTGCTGGCTGGTGGGAGTGTTTTCGGTCTCCTGCTCGTGTTGATCTGGACCTGCCAGATGACGGATGCAGAGCGGGAGCGGCTGGTTGGCCTGATCAGGCGGCGATAGATGCGGTTTCGACGAGGAAGGAGAGCTTTTGGCGAAGGTCGAGGAGAGTCTCGTTGTCGATAATCTCGTCGGGATTGAGGCTTTCGATGTAGAAGGTGTCATCGGCGATCCCGTCGTCTGTCGCAATGCGGGCAAAGGCGATGTCGAAGCCAGCATCGGTGATTGCCTTGGTGATCCGGAAGAGCAGACCGACGTGGTCGCTGGTGCGCACCTCGATAATGGTGCGTTTGAGAGAGAGTTCGTGATAGACGTTAACAGAGGATGGTATCGGGGCGGGGAGGAATTCGGAGCCGGTGTCAAGAATCGAGGGTTTTGGGCGGACGGCACTGCGGTCGACCTCGGGAAGAAGATCACGGTTTTCGACGAGGGCGGCGCGAACCCATTGGTCGAATTCGGTCTGGGCTTTTTCGAGGGAGAATCGGGGAGATCCGGTGTCAGAGACGTAAAAGGTATCCATCGCGATATGATCGTCGCGGGAGATAGCCTTGGTACTGAGGATGTTGAATCCGGAGAGGGAGAAGGCACCGGCGAGCTTGTAGAATAGTCCGGCGCGGTCCCAGGTTACGACAGTGACGGCAATCAGCTCCTGTTCGGGGATGGGGGACCAATCGATAACCGGGACGAGGGATCCGATCGAATCAGACTCCATGATGGTGCTGAGGAGCTGGTGAACCATTCGGATATGGAGTCCGATTTCCTTGGCTGAGTGATACATGAAGTATCGGTCGGGCAAGAGATTAAAGTGTGCGTCGATTTCGTCGGTGTAAATTCCCTCCTCTGAAAGGTCGCCGATCTCCGTCCGCAGTTGCTGTTTCCGTTCGGTTGCCATCTCTATATCTGCTCCGCGGTGGTTCAACTGCTCAAGCGTATTGGTGTAGAGTTTCCAATGGAGAGATTCCTTATACCCGTTCCAGAGGTCCTCGGAAGTCCCGTTGGCATCGCAGTAGGTATGGACAAACAAAAGTCGCAACTGTTCTGGATTTTCAACAATATCGGCGAATGAAATGGCGGTCTGGGGATCATCAATATCGAACCGCTGCCAGAATCGTGCCATTTCGAGGTGATTGCGGATAACGAAAAGAATTTGTTGCTGCATGCGTTCGCTGATTTCGAGTCGGTTGAGGATCTGAACGGCGATCCGGGCGCCTCGTTTATCGTGTCCCTTGACCCCGTCGGCCTTGCCGATGTCGTGGAGAAGCAGAATCAGGTAGAGAATGCCCGGGCGGGAGTTTTCGCGGAGAACTTTGCGGTAGTTGTCGAGAACCTTGGTTCCGCCATTAAAAATCCGGTCAAGTTCGCGCATTGTGCGGAGGACGTGAATGTCGGCAGTGTAGCGGTGATAGTATTCGTGCTGCACCTTGCAGGTAAGGCGCCCGAACTCGGGTATGAAAGCACCGAGGATACCGAGATCGTGCATTTTCAGGAGGGTTGGATAGACCTTCCCGTTTTCCTGGAGGATGGAACGAAAGCTGGCGGCGGCAGAAGACGAATCAATGATCCGGCGGCTGATTAAACGGGCGGAGTCCTCAATCAGGCGTTCGAGTTCGAAGTCGAGCTCGAGGTCGTGTTTTTGGGCGAGGCGGAAGACCCGAATGAGCATGTGGGGATCGTCTTGAAAGATCCTTGGTTGGTCGATGAGGAGCTGCTTACCCTCGCGGAGAAAGCCTTCGATCCGTTCCCGGCGAACGTAGCGATGGGATGAAATGACCGAGCTGAAGCGTAATTTCTGACCCTTTTGGGGCATATCCCAACTGCCGAACTGTTTCTCGAGCCGATCCCCGATCCGCCGGATGGTTCGGGCGGCGCGGTAATAGTCCTGCATGAACGCCTCGACGCGCTCAAAAATATCTTCCTGGGCGTAACCGAGGCCCGCAGCGATGGAGGGTTGGCGGTCAAGGTTGAGGAGATCGGTTGGTCGGGAGACGCTGAAATGAAGTTCGTTTCGGGTGCGGAGGAGGAAATCGTAGGCATCCCGAAAGGCTTTCATTCGGGCGGGGGCGAGGAAACGGCTTTTGGCGAGCCCCTCGACCGAGTTGATCCCGTGGCGGACGCGGGCGAGCCAGAGGATGAGCTGATAGTCGCGGAGGCCGCCGACACCATTTTTGATATCGGGTTCCTGATTGAAGACGGTGTTGCCGTATTTGTGGCGGCGATCGCACTGGGCGCGGATTTGGTCTGCGATGTAGGAGGAGGGCTGGCGTTTGCGGTATTCGGCGGTGTAGGCGTGGTCGAATTTGCGGTAGAGGGCATCGGAGCCGAAGACGTAGCGGGATTCGAGAAGGGCGTTCTTGGATTGAGGTTCAGTGCGAGCCTCGATGAGGGCTTGTTTGATATTGCGGACAGAGTGGCCGATTTTGAGCCGCATGTCCCAAAGGGGGTAGAGGGTTTCCTCGGTGACGATTTCGAGAAACCGGCGGATGTGGGGATTTTCCTTGCGAGTGGGGGTGAGGAAGAGGATGTCGATATCACTGTGGGGGGACATCTCGCAGCGTCCGTACCCACCGAGACCGACGATGGTGAGGGGGCAGGGAGGGGTGCCGACATCGCGTTCATAGATCCGCAGGGCGGTGCTGCAAAGTTCTTGCAGGAGGACATCGATCAGGATGGCGCCAGCCCGGCAGACGCGAAGGCCGCTATCCCCTTTGCGATGATAGCGGTGAATCATCTCCCGCTCGAGCCGGTAAAATTCACGGTAAGCGGCGGTCCGGGTTTCGCGGTCGGGAATCTCGTCGAACCGGATTCGCGATTCGGCATGGGTGCGGATTCGGCGGAAGAGGGGATCCTGGAGCTTAAATATCAAAGTAAATGGCGTTTGGATTCTGATGGCTTGCCCGTGAGCGGGCCGAGCCTATAAAAACTTCGATTTTTGATTTCAATGCAAGCCATACCCAAAGCCTATGATCCCGCGCAAGTGGAAGACCGTTGGTTCGCCGCGTGGGAGGAGGCCGGATGTTTCCGGGCCGAGCCCAATCCGGAAAAGCCACCCTATGCGATCATGATACCGCCACCGAATGTGACCGGAGTTTTGACGATGGGGCACGTTTTGAACAACACGCTGCAGGATGTTTTGATTCGACGGGCGCGGCAGGAGGGTCATGAAGCGCTCTGGTTACCGGGAACGGACCACGCGGGGATCGCGACGCAGACGCGGGTCGAGAAGTCGCTGCGGGCGGAGGGAAAAACCCGGCATGATCTCGGACGGGAGGCATTTGTTGAACATGCAAAGGCGTGGCGGGACAAGCACGGCGGGATCATTTTACAACAATTGCGGAAGCTGGGGGCGTCGTGTGACTGGCGGCGGACGGTTCATACCCTTGATGCGGATTACAGTCGGGCGGTTTTGACGGCCTTCGTGAAGCTTTTTGAACGGGGCTACATCTATCGTGGCAAGCGGATGGTGAACTGGTGCCCGGTCAGCTTGACGGCCTTGTCGGACGAGGAGGTCATCATGAAACCGCAGAGTGGAACGCTCTACCACATGCGCTACGAGGTGGTGGACGAGCCGGGACGCTATCTCGAGATCGCGACGACCCGACCCGAGACGATCATGGGGGACAGCGGGGTGGCGGTGCATCCGGAGGACGAGCGTTATGCCGACCTGATCGGAAAACACGTCTGGCGTCCTTTCCCGCGGGAGCGGATCCCGGTGGTGGCGGATGCCGCAGTGGAGAAGGATTTCGGGACGGGCGTCTTGAAGGTGACCCCGGCACACGATCCGGTCGATTTCGAGATCGGGAGTCGGCACGGGCTGGAAGTGATTGATGTTTTCAATCCGGACGGGACGTTGAACGGACTGGCGGGAGACGGATTTGTCGGGATGGATCGGTTTGAGGCGCGCAAGGAGGCGGCGCAGAGGCTGTCTGAGTTGGGGCTGCTGGTGAAAGAGGAGCCGTACGAAAACAACGTCGGATTTTCGGAGCGGGCGGACGTGCCGATTGAGCCCAGGCTTTCAGAGCAATGGTTCCTGCGTTATCCGAAGATTGAAGAGGCGAAGGCAGTGGTGCGGGACGGATTGATCCGTTTCCACCCCCAGCGTTGGGAGAAGACCTATTTGCACTGGTTGGAGAATATAAAGGACTGGTGTATCAGTCGCCAACTTTGGTGGGGGCACCGGATACCGGTCTGGTATCGGAAAGGGGCGGACCGGAGCGATCCGGCGAACTGGCACGTATCTCTGGACGGGCCGGAGGATCGGGAAAATTGGGAGCAGGACGAGGATGTCCTCGACACCTGGGCGTCCTCCTGGCTATGGCCGATCGCGACACTGGGCTGGCCGGATTCAGAGGCGTCGACGGAGCGGGGACTAGAGTACTTTTTCCCGACGAGTGCATTGGTGACGGGACCGGATATTATTTTCTTTTGGGTGGCGCGGATGATTGTTGCGACGCTTGAGTTTTACGGAGATGAGCGAAAGACGCTTGATCGGGAGGAAATGGAAAGGCGGATCCCTTTCCGGGACGTTTATTTCACGGGAATCATCCGGGACATCGAGGGGCGGAAGATGTCGAAATCGTTGGGGAATTCGCCCGATCCGCTGGATTTGATTCGGGAGTTTGGGGCGGACGGATTGCGTTTCGGGATCCTCAGCATCGCGCCGCAGGGTCAGGATATCCGTTTCAGCAATGATCGGATCGAGCAGGGGCGGAATTTCTGTAACAAGCTCTGGAACGCCTGCCGTTTTCGGCAGATTTCGGGTGGGGATACGGCGGCGGATGCCTCAGGGTTGGAGATGATTCTGGGGCGGATCGAGCCGGGGGTTCTTTCGGCGGATGATCGGGCGATCCTGCGGCAACTTGTCGATCTGACAGCGGACGTGTCGAAGGCCTTTGCGGACTACCAGTTCAACGGGGCGGTGCAGGCACTCTACGCGTTTTTCTGGAATGATTTTTGCGACTGGTATGTGGAAGTCTCGAAACCGCGGATGCAGAATCCGGTGACAGGGGGGAGTTCGCTGGCGGTGCAGGATATCGTCTTGCGGCAACTGTTACTCCTCTTGCATCCGTTTTGCCCGTTCATCACGGAGGAGCTTTGGCATTTGCTGGGATTCGGGTCGGAGGATGCTTTCATTCAGGACAGTCGGGCGGTTCCGGCGGAAGAATTGGAGACGACACTGGTGGCGGCTGGAATTGACCTCGCGCCGGCGGTGGTCGAAGCGATTGGGGCGGTACGTGAGACGGTGACCTTGCTGCGGGCCTTGAAAGCGGATTTTCAGTTGAGCGCAAAGCGTGATGTTCGGTTCTCGTTCGACCAGACCGGGGAGAGGGGACGGGAAATGCTCGAGCAACACCGTGGGACGCTGATTGCGACAGCGGGAATTGGGGTAATCGATTGTTTAGCGGATGGCGAGACGGGTGAAGGTCCGGCGGTGGTGACGCCGATGGGAACGTTCTACCTCGATCTGGCAGGGTCGCTGGATGTGGCGGCGGAGAAAGAGCGGTTGGGGAAAGAGAGGGCGCGGATCGAAGGGCACATCGAAGGAACCCGGAAACGGCTGGGGAATGCGAAGTTTGTGAACAGCGCCCCGGCGGCGGTGGTGGAGGGTGCACGACAGCAACTGGCCGAGCTGGAGGCCAAGCGGGACGAGATTGCGCGGGTTTTGGTGAGTCTGGGGTAGGGGGCGGTCGGGTGCTGGTCGGGGAGCGGGATGAAGTTAGACGATTCTGGTCGGGGAATGGTCCCGCTCGCAAATTAAGGTGTCGTCAGCATCGTGACCTCGACCCCGTCGGTTGGGGGATCGAAATCGAAGCGGGTGGGATCGACCGCATCGAGAGGCCGGAGACGCTGAATGGTAGAAGTGTAGGTGAGACCCTCGTAGTCGTGATAGCGGATTTGGATCTGCCGCACGATGGGTCGATCGGGATCCGTGTCGACCCAGAAGGTGGCGGTGGCGGAGGGGTTGGACAAGACCAGCTCGTGGCAGAGGGAATCGCCAATTTGTTGGGTACGGGGTTTGACGGCGGCGGCGGTCAGGTCCGGGGCGATTGCAGTGTAAATGTTGCGGCTGAGAAGATCGGCAACCGGGATGTTCATTCCGAAATCGGAACGGAGGGCTGCGATGAGATCGTCGATGTCACCGGTGATCGGCAGCTTTGACCAGACGCGGGTTTGGAAATCGAACCAGGCGAGTTGATCGCCGTTGAACCAGAAACCCTTGGCCTCGCTGCCTGATTCGGAGCTGTCGAGAATCCGGGAGGTCAGTTTGTTAGGACGCTGAACGAGGGTCTGCCGGGTTTGGGTGATGGTATTGGATGAATCTTTTCCCTCGATGACGGTTTCGGTTGTCTCGAAAATAAAAGTCTTTAGCCCGGAGTGATAGTCGCTGGCGTTCTTGAGGATGCGGAGGGCACGCGGGTCGAGATCGGGGGTTTCGGCATCGGGTGAAGCGGTATTGACGGTTGATTGGGCCGATTGGGAGGGGGTCCTTTCGGACGTGGATGGAGATGTCTGTTCGGCGGGCTGGGGAGGAACGTAGAGAACGGTATTGCGACCGGAATCGTATTGTGGTGGATAGACGGGTTGAAACCAGGTTTGTCCCCGATAGACAAACGGCCAGTAGTAGCGATTCCCAAAGCAGTAGAAGGTTGTGTTGTTAATCAGGACGATGGTTGAGCCCCGTGGCGGGCGGCTGAGAGCCGGATGTCCCCCTGGGAGGGGTCGGGGACGGTGGATGGGTGATCGTTTCGTAGCGAAGCCGGGGTTCTGGTGAGAAAACGTGACAATTGGGCGAGCGGTGGATCCAAAGGAGCCAAAATGGTTGGGGCGGTTGGATGTCGGAAACGTCCAGTGAGTCGCACCTTCAATCGAGATTGAGGCAGCAAAGGCGACGGTTGGGGCAACCGACAGTCCAAGGAGGAGGGGGAGGAGGTAACGGGGATGGGGGCGCATTTTGTTTTGGGAGGGAATTTTAACAGGTCGGGTTTCCGGGATCGGTGAATGCGGCGACGAAGGCAGCGCGATCCTTGGCCTTGAAGAAAGCCGAGCCGGATACGAACGTATCTGCGCCAGCATCGCGACAGCGTCGTCCGGTTTCGATGTCAATTCCACCATCAACCTCGATCCGGAACTCAAGTCCTTCGTCGGAGCGCCAGTTGGCGACTGCCTCAATTGCGGGAAGGACATCCTCCCGAAAAGCCTGGCCGCCGAAGCCGGGAGGGACGGTCATGGCGAGAACGAGATCGACCTCGTCGAGAAACGGTTTGATCGATTCGGGGGGAGTTCCGGGGTTGAAGGCGATACCGCAGAGGCAACCAAGGTTGCGGATCCGGCGGAGGGTCTCGCCGACATCGTAGCCCGGTTCGATGTGAATTGTGATTTGGTCGGCCCCGGCCTCGATAAACGCGTTGATGTGATCCTGCGGGTTGGCGAGCATGAGATGGGTATCGAGAAAGAGGGTGGTTTCTTTGTCGAGACCGGCGACCATTTGGGGACCGAAGGTGAGATTGGGGACAAAGTGCCCGTCCATGATATCGAGGTGGATCCAGTCGAGGGCGGCATCCTCGACCTCGCGGGCACTGGCGAGGAGATTGAGGTGGTTTCCGGCGAGGATCGACGGGGCGAGAAGCGGTGCAGGCGTCTGCATCTCTTAAACCGTGGCGGGGAATCGTTTCGATTTCAAACTGAATAGCACTTGGCAAGTGATTGCGGAATTCTTCCAATGGAAAGATGGATCGAGGATTTTTTCTGGAGCGAAAACGCTGCCGGGAGCCTTTCGCTATGGTAACCTGTTATGATTTTCCGTTTGCGAGGATTCTGGATGCAGCTGGCGTCGAGATTGCGTTTGTGGGGGATTCGGTGGGGACAAATGTTCTCGGTTATGCGAGTGTGCACGAAGTAACGGTCGGCGACATGGTTCATCACACTCAGGCGGTTCGGAGAGGGATCGAGAATGCTTTGCTGTTGGTCGATCTACCTTCGGGAAGTTTCCGGACGGAGGTAGAAGCGATTGAGAACGCCCGGCAACTCCGACGTGCGGGAGCCGATATGGTCAAATTGGAGGGTGAGATTGAGGTCGTCGGCCAGGTAAAGGCCTTGGTTGAGGACGGACACCGGGTGATGGCACATGTAGGCTTCATGCCTCAAAACCATACCAGCGGGCAGTCGATCATAAAAGGGAAGCGGGAGAGTGAAGCGGAACGGCTGTTTGAGGCGGCGAAGCAATTGGAATCGGCAGGTGCAGAGATGCTCCTGATGGAGTGTGTGGTTGCGGATGTTGCCGAAACGATTTCGAAGGGCTTGGGAATTCCGACCGTGGGGATTGGGTCGGGGGGTGCATGTGATGGTCAAGTGCTTGTTCTGCATGACCTTTTGGGAATCAGCGGTGCAGATTTCCGGTTCGTGCGGGAGTACGCACAGATCGGGGATGAGACGTTGCGAGCGTTATCGGCGTTTCGCGCGGATGTGCGATCCGGGATGTATCCATCCGAATTTGAGAGTTTTCGGTAAAATGCTGGTGAGGGGAATGTGAATTTTGGCGATCTGAGGATGACGATTAGGTTACACCTCGAAAATTCGATTGACTAATCGTTGTTCAAAGATCAAATTCACTAACATGATGGTGGTTTCGGATTCAGGTTTCTGGCGTGGAAGCAGGGGTGGGTTTTCACTCTTGGAAGGAATCATTGCGTTAACTATATTCATGATTATGGTCGTCGCGCTGTCGTCGATGACAATCAGTTCGCAGCGAATGGCGTACCAGAACGTCATCCAGACAGCTGCCTACACTGTGGCACAAGGGTATCTGGAACAGATCAAGAGTCTTCCTCCTTCGGCAATCCAAAGTGCGGTCATTGACGGAGCTATTCCGCTGCAGACGCGGAGTGTTTCCGCTCTTGCGGAGTCCATCTCCGATATTGAGACCGACGACTGGATTTATCCAAACGCGACCGACTGGACAACTCTCAGTGAGGGGCTTGAGGTAGTGAACCGCAAAGAGGTTCTTATTGATATCGATTTGAGCGGAGAAGATCCGCGACCGATAACGATGACAATGTGGATCGACGTGGAGATTCACCCGGTTCCGGTGTCCCTCGGAACAGCCTATTTGATTGATCTGGAGTTCGCATTCGAAGACCGGTATGTCCGTCGCGATCCAACGACGCGCGAAGTCTGGGTCCGCAACGATTCAACGGACTACGCTCTGGTTGAGGAATCGTTGGCATGGGCGAATGGGAGTTCAGGAAGGCTGCAACTTTTGACCTCCTTGATGAACGTTGAGTCTCTGGATACCTTTTTGAACGAAAACTATGGGATCACTCCCGGCGGGGGGGCGAGTGGGGGCGAATAAACTGCGTGGAAATGGAGGAGACTTTGTGAAAGACGAAAATAAACGTAAGGGGTTCACCCTTTTAGAGATCATGTTTGCATCCAGCTTGATTGTTCTCGCCTTGGGAATGTCAGTAGGTTTTATGGTCGAAGCGGTCAAAGTTAATTTTGTTTCGACTGAAAAAAACGACATCAACAAGGACCTCCGAATGGTTGTGGACCGTCTCGCAAGGGATGCCCGGCAGGCAAACTTTTTTCTTTTGTATGAGTCGGCTGAAGATGCGGACCGTAACGGTGATAACGATCGTCGCCGCGCGGGACGTTCGGGTGATTTTCTGGTCTTGATCAAAAAGGTCTCGTGGCCGGATTTGCTTCAGTCAGATGATGACACCCGGATGCCTCGTCCGATTCGGGGAATTACGATCTACTATCGTGACCCGACTGAGATTATCGAGGGAGAGTTGGCAGGACCTGTCCGCGTCTGGAGAGCAATCTATGCGCCGGACGAGGAGGTCACAGGCACTCCGGATGCGCAGTACCAGGTCCAGGACTCGTACATCACTGATCCGGCGGATATCCGGAACCCAGAGCGTTTGTACCCGACCAAATCTGAACTCGCGAATGCTGCTCAGGTGATTGAATTCTCGGTGGGTTTGGCGGATGGCAGGTTGTTTTACAACCACAACGACCGGTCGATCATGGTGAATGGGAAGATCATTCACGGTAATGTCGCAAAGCGGGTTACCGACACGTATAATTTCACAATTTCTCCAAGAGGTTAACTGAGCAAGGTATTGATATGAGCATGATTCGGAAATTCATAGTAGCCAATGGACAGATAAGGAATCGGCACTCACCGACCAAAGGATCGGCCGTGCTGATGGTCGCGATCGTAATGACCGCGATCTCGCTGGTAGCCGCAAGTCTGTTGCGTTTGGGTGTTCATGAGACCGGAATGAATTATCGTCGGGTTGCCGACCTCGAGTCGTTGAATGCGGTTGAATCCGCGATTGAGGTAGCATCGGCGTTTCTGAAAGGACGATTCGATTCAGAAACCTCGATCGGTGCCACGAATGTTCCTTTTTCACTGTCGAAAAGTGAAAAGGAAAGCATCCTCGGTAATTTGAAGCATGTGTCGGACATTGATGTTGTGAGCATCTCAAATTCTTTGGCGGGAGCACGTGTGTTCATTGACCCGAATGACGAGGAGAACATGGGTGACATAAACCTTGGGAAGGTAATTACGATCCGGGAATGGGATATCCTTGCCGAGGCAACTGTGAATTACAAAGGCCAAGCGCGGGATGTCTATGCTTCGCAGACCTTCCAAGTGCGCGAGGCGCCCTTGTTTACTCACGCAATCTTTTACAACATGGACCTCGAGTTCCATCCGGGGCCTGCGATGACCATCTCCGGACCCGTGCACGCTAACGGTGACATCTGGATAGCCGCAAAGGGTGCTCTGTATTTCAAGGACATTGTTAGCGCGACAGGCGGTATTAAGGCGGGGATGATGCAGGAGAAGTACCAGTTGGACTGGAGTTCTATGCCCGGCGAGAGTACACAAGATCCAAGAAAAGTTTGGTTCAATACCGGCATGGATGAAGGCGGAGAGATTTCGAGAACGATTGACGGTGTGAAATACCAGTTTGACAATATCGATGCTGCCAACGGGGAGGCTTACAACAAGGCGAGTCGTTACGTAGACGCGCGTGCCTCTGGGGAAGTTCTTAGTGACCAGGGTTATACTAAATTCAGCGATTACCTTGTGAATAATTTTTCCGGGTATGCGCTGTCTGGGTCGGATACCGCTCCGGCTTTGCGTCCGATGAATATGCCACCCTATGTTCCCGACATGACAGACGACGGCATCGATCAGCAAGAGAATCATGGGTATGCGATGATCGAACCCACGTTGGGGGCCGCAGATCCGTCCAGCCCAAGTGACATCAATCCGGCCAACAAAGGACCTATCGAACGGGAAAAGTTTGCATTCAAATCGGGTCTCACATTCGACGTGCGGTATTCCGAAGTCGGTCCACCGGTCGCCAA
>CAZFLQ010000010.1:0-16276 GCA_964519935.1 uncultured Puniceicoccaceae bacterium
CCATTTGACCCCATTTCGCCCCACTTTGACCCACTTGTCAACACCCAAACCCACCAAACCCCCATTTGAAACCCCTAAAAATCAGCCCGAGCCGCCACCGAGACGGCAGGCCACCGAACTTTCAATCCTCCGCCGGCACGCAAGATGCGGGTCGCTGCAGTGCCCACACGCTTCCAGTGTGTGGTTTCCGATCCTGCCAGCCTCCCTGCGAGATCAATCCCAGTACCGCGACCGCAGGAACCCCCCGGTCCTTCCTCGTCTTGACAAAAAAGCCCCCCGGAAAGGATTCGGAGTACGATTACGAGCCCGCCCACTCACCGAGCTCATCCCTCTGTAGGGGTCCGCTTACACCAACCTGCACGGAGCATGCCGAAGGGCAGAACCCGTTCTCTCCATCCACCACCTCACGCCGCCCGAAATTGGCCTAACCTGGTCCGGGGACTTACAAATAACCGTAACAGTTCCGATCAGTTTTCCTTTTTGAATTTGACTTCGGAGGGTTCCCAATGCAGCTCAAAGCGATGGGTCGTGGATTCTTCATCGGATGGTTGGTTCGCTCAATCCTCGCGGGGTTCTGCTCGTTCGGCGTTAACACACCGCTTGCCGCTTTTCACGGCAGTTATAGCCTCGAAGGCGTCGATCTAAACGGTGAAAAATACCGGGGTGATGCTCGTATGGTTGCAAACGGGATGCACAGCTGGATGGATTGGACCGTGGACGGTGAGCCCGAGGCCCGGGGACTGCTTGTTCCCTACCGCGGGGCTATCGCAATGGGATATGGCGACACCAACCTTGCAGCAGTCGCTCTCTATGAAATCTCCAAGGGTCGTCTTCGGGGGGCTTTCAGTACCCCCGGAATGAACGGGACGGTTGGATTCCAGGAACTACGCGGTCCCGAAAACCTCCGCGGGGTTTTTCGCGATTCCGAGGCCCCCGATTCCGGAGAAATTATTTTTGAGGAACAGCAGGCTGGGCGCTACAGCGTTCTTTGGACCCAGCCCGGTCGATCTTACCAGGGGGTCGCCATTCGGAACGGGAATTTTTTAGCTATTACCTATGCCGAAGACCCCGCAAAGCTCGTGCTCAGTACCCTCTACCTACCTGCAAAGACCCATTGGGACGGTCTCTGGGTCGCTAACGTCGCACCGGGTGTCGGCCAGGCCAGTCTCCGACCGAATGGATTGCCCTTTTCTTTGCCGGAAGAAACCACCCAATTCCTTTTGTTCGGAGGCCAAGGCTGGAAGCGAATTGCTTCAGGCGACAACCCCGAGGCCATCGTCCGAGCGGTACGGAAATACACTCCGGTGTTGGAAGATTATCCCGACAACTCACAGCCCAAATCCCTCACCGTTGCGCGGTACGCTTCACCACTGCCCGGACCCGATGCACTCATGCGGGAAATTCTCGCCGTTGTTCGCGGCACGCCCGGTACTGAAGTCGCTGAATATCGGATGGACCGGGAACGGGCCACCGCCTTGATCTTGAGTCGCCCGGAGGAGGGCCGCGCGGTCGTCGAGGTGGTCCATATTGATGGCCAGCCCAACGCCTACCGCATGATACAGCTATCCTTTACCAACCTCGGGCCGTATGCTACCGACGAGGCCTTCATGCGCGAACAAAGCCAGCGCATGAAAGATTGGATCGCCGATGGAGCTTGGCTGGCCCCCCAACTCGACCAAATTCTACGCTAGTCCCCCGCCTTTTCTCCTGAAATTCATGAAAACAAAGCTCCTTCCGCTGCTTGCGGTCCTCACCTTCCTCCCGACCATCGCGATTGCACAAAGGATCGGTGGATCCGGGATCGAACTTATTGTCCCAGATCCGGATCCCGCAACGGAAACGGAAAAACCCAAACCCAAACCTGGTTTCCCGACCCTGCCGGTCCCGGAAACAGAGGCTGACCCCAACCCCCCTGGACCGCGTCCGGGGGTAATTACGGGAAGGGTTGAGCGCAGTATCGATTTCGTCTGGTTCAGCGGATCCGAAGGCAATGCCCGTGGTGGTGCTTCGCCTATGACGGTACGCGTCGAACCCAACCCATCGAGACAGCCTTCCGTTGGCGTAATCGAGGAATTTGTCAGTGGTCTCGGCGAAATGTGGCGAACAGCGACGTGGATTGCCGCAATCAATGCGACCGGCGCAAACCGACAGTTTGTCAATGACTACGAGTTTTTGGTCAGGGTAGGTGGACATGTCGATGGACCATCAGCCGGTATGCTCATGACCGTCGCCATGCTGGCAGCATTGCGCGGGGAGGAACTCCTCCCCGGCACGACGATGACAGGGACGATCAACCCGGATGGCACCTGCGGTCCTGTCGGCGGCATTCCACAAAAAATGGGCGGGGCGAAAGAAAAAGGCTACACCCGTTTCGGTTATCCGGTCGGGCTGCGTATGTCCGTCGATATGCAGACCGGCAACACCGTCGATCTGATGGAGTATGGCCGCAACGTCGGACTGACCGAGGTGCGGGAAATCGGAACCCTCGAACAGGCCTACGAGTTTTTTACTGGCCGGAAACTGGAGAATGAGAGAGCCGCCAACGAGTCGGCCATGATGCTAACGCCGCAGTACCAACGCGACCTCAATGCCCGCAAAGATAGCATCTCGGCCCGCATGCAGACCCGCGTGCCACGCCTACAGTTGAAAATTCAGCGCGCCCCGAGGGAATTGCAGGCCGGCCTTCAACCCCTCATTGAAATGTTTTCCAGCGCAGAAAACGACAAAACCTCCTTTGAAAATAGCGGTTGGACGGCTGCCGCCCTCCTCAAAACGATCGAGGCCGACGTAATTCTTCGATTTATCGAGCTGCAGATCGATTTTATCGAGCCGATTTACAGGGGCGATCTGGAGGCAGCGGCAGCTCAGGTATCGGGCCTTTCCAACATTCGCCAGGCCGTCGAGGCTTTCGCCAACGAGGCCGGGAATCTCGCCCGTCGCCAAACGATTGGGGGACGCTTGAACGCCCTCGATGCCATGGGAAACTACGCCCACTCTCTCGCCCGCATTCAAATTGCCGACTCCAATGTCGCTAACTTCAGCCGCTACAAGAAGGCAATTGACAGTGGTCAGCTCAAACGCTCCGACCGCAATCAAGTCACCGAGGCCATGCTGATAGAGCTGAACAGCGCACTCCTCAACTATGCCTTCGCCGAGGTGCTTGTCGATTACAGCCGTGAGCTAATTTCAATCGGGATCGAAGAGGGTCCTCAGACGACTGCCGATCTTGCCGAACTCGCCCCCTTTGGCCGGGCCTACGCATCCGCCGGGGCCGCCGCCCTCGCATACTTCGAGTCAATTGTAATCAAACCTCAAGCGGCAGCCTCGGGAGCATCCCTCGAACAGGTAAAGGCTGGTCTGTCGCAGGAGGAAGTCATGTATCCGGTCATCCAGTTTTCGAACCAGGTGGCGATGGCAGCTCCCCGCCTCTTCCCAGGCGCCCACGAACAGGCACTCTTCCAACTTGCCCTCGGGAACCAATCCTACCTCAACGCCTCCGCATTGGTGAACAAATATTACAGTTTGGGTGCGTCTTTCGACGCTGCGGGTGAATTGATTCTGGGCAATCGACGGATGCTCACCCTGCAGATCGATTCGGCTCGCCGCCGGGCATTGAAAATGGCGGCCCGATGCGAGGATGAACTCGGTTTCATCCCCTCTTCCGCGAAAACCTCATTCGAGATCGGCACTGCCCTGCGCGAAGGCAGCGACGAGGACAAACTTTCCGCCCTCGACTCATTCTGGGCGGCCAGCCACCACTGCGAAATCGCTCTCCTGATCGGACGCTAGTTCAGCTGGATATTATTGAACCAAAACGTTTACGAGCGGATTTGTGAGAAAGGACTCTATTGTCATGATCCATTTGACCTCTGCCGCCGCATTGCTCCTGCTCCTCCTTCCGGTAAGCGCAGGCATCCCGCGATTCGTCCAGAACCCGACAGGCATCAACGGATACCCCGTACCCGCAGGCTGGACGGTCTCCGCAATCAAGGACGAATATTTTCAAGGTTCAGTCCTGAATCTCCAGGACCGGGCCGTCAAACAAGAGATCATCCAGAGCGGCTCGGCTCTGATCCCGGCTGACCTCGTCGGATCCTGGGTGCAGTCAGTCGGGATGAGCAGTGGAGAAACATTCATGGATGGCAGCGGCAATGTATTCCAGGGGCGCCATGGTTACGGCCACATTCTCGAGTTTGATCGGAACGGCCTCTATCGGTTGACCTATCTCTATAATAGCACTGAAAGCGGTACCGTGAACCGGGCCGAGGTCGTGGAATCTGGACGCTACAATCTAAAAAACGGCAATCAATTATTTCTCGAGCGTGACCGATATGATGCCAGCTATGTGGTGATGGGCACCCCGAGTCAGGAAACAAAGCAAAGCCCCCCGACAAAATCCTTCCTCGTCGGGATGACGCCGGATCAAAGGGTGCTGGTGATTTTCGGGTTTCCGTTCGAATACAGCGTATCCGTTGAAACCAATCAACAGGGCGAACCATACATCCTCGAAGGCTTTCAGCGGAATTAACCTAAACCCCGCCACCAACCCCAAAGTACAGCCCGTCCACCAAAGGCTCACGCTCATCGAGAATTCCCAAAATCCGGGTATCGCATCCATGCCCCTGGGGCACTTTCACCATCGCCCAATCCTTTCTAAACCGAATCGAGAAACTCAAAGGTTAGTGACCAAAACTTGACCCGACCGCGTTGTGGACACAAATTGTCCACAATGAAAACAGCAACTGTCCGTGATCTCCGTAACAATTTCGCCAAGCTCGAAACCTGGTTGGGGGAAGGCGAACGCGTCGAAATCCGCCGCCGCGGCAAGCCCGTTGCAGTTCTGAGCCCCAGCCCGGGAGGGACAGAAGAGGCCGCGTTTGAGTTGCCGGACTTCGAGTCCCGCCGCAATGCAATCTGGGGTGATCGCGTCTTTAGTGCCGAGGAGGTCCGGCGCATGCGTGAGATGGAGCTGGAAGGGGAGGAGGGATGACAAAGCCCTTCGCCGAGACCTCATTTTTCTGCGCCTTGTATCGCGAGCAAGTCAATTCCCACCAAGCCGATAGACTGTGGAAGGGCATCATCGGACCTCTCCCCGTTTCATCCCTCGTCCTGTTCGAATTCCGTCAATCCGTCCGACTGCAAATCCGCTTGCACCGAAACAATTCCCAATTGGGATTCGGTCCCGCCGAGGGGCGCGCCATGTTGCGCGATCTCCAGTCCGACGTGTCCACCGGTGTGCTCGAGATCCTGCCCGTCGATTGGGCAGGGGTTTTCTCTTTGGCCGAAATGTTGAGCGCCAAGCACACCGAAACTGGCGGCCACCGCTTCGCCGACATCCTCCATGTCGCCACCGCTCTCCAACTCGGGGCCGCCACCTTCTGGACGTTCGACACCAACCAACGCACTCTCGCCCAAGCCGAGGGCCTCGACGTTCCCGAAGAAACCAGGGAATAAACCGGCTATTGTGGAACTAAACATTTACAAGCGGATTCGTGAGACAGGACACTAGCCCCCGCTTCCCTCTTGCATCTTCCGCTTCTCCGGTTTTTTTTCGGCCCGCATGGACCTCTCACTCTCCACCGACCGCCTCCGGCTCGGGTTCGAGAAAATCGACCGCGACCGCGACCGTCTTCTGAATGCCTTTGCCGATGTCCTCCGCGATCTCGGTCACCCCGAAATCGCCGATGCCCTCCCCTGGGTCGGATCCCGCTTTGCCGACCCGGACCACCGGGTCGACCCCGTCGATCTCTGTCAGGCTACCACTATCGCCTTCCATCTCCTCAACATCGTCGAGGAAAATGCCGCCAACCAAATGCGTCGCCACGGCGAACGCACCAGCGGGCTCCTCTCTGAATCCGGGCTCTGGGGATGGTATTTTAAACGCCTCTCTGATGCCGGGGTCGATCCCGCCGCCCTCCGCGACACCCTCCGCCGCGCAACTGTCGAACCGGTCCTGACGGCCCACCCAACCGAGTCCAAACGCATTACCGTCCTCGAACAACACCGCGAACTCTACGTCCTCCTCGTTGATCTCGAGAACACCATGTATACCCCCACCGAACAGGACGCCATCGAGGGACGTATCCGCGCCGTCCTCGAAAGGCTCTGGCGCACCGGCGAGACCCTCCTCGAAAAACCCACCGTCGCATCCGAGCGCAACGCCATGCTCCACTACCTCCGGAACGTCTTCCCCCATGCCGTCCGCGACGTTGATGTCCACCTCCGCGCGGCCTGGAATGCAGCCGGCTTTGACCCCGCCCTGATCGACGATCCCGAGGAACTCCCCACCCTCCGCTTCGGAACCTGGGTCGGCGGTGACCGCGACGGCCATCCTCTCGTCACATCCGCCGTCACCCGCGAAACCTTTGCCCAACTCCGCATTAACGCCATCCGCCTCCAGCGGGCCAACCTCGACCGGCTCCGCGCTGAACTCAGTCTCAGTTCCCTCCTCGTCGCGCCGCCGCCCGCCTTTGCGAATGCCCTCCACGACCACCTCACCCGTCTTGGTCCGGTCGGCGAAGAAATCGCCGGACGCAACCCCGCCGAGCCCTGGCGTCAGTTCGTCTCCGCCATTCTCGAATCCCTCCCGCCCGAGGATGCCAGCGACCCCAGCCCGATCCCGTTCCCTCACTACCGCAACGCCGCCGAACTGATCGGCGATCTCCGCATTCTCCGCGATTCCCTCCTCGCCGTCGGTGCCGACCGCCTCGCCCGCGCCTGTGTCGATCCGGTCATCCGCGCCGCCCGCACTTTTGGCTTCCATCTCGCCCGACTCGATATCCGCCAAAACAGCGGATTTCACGACCGCGCGATCGACCAAATTCTCGCCGCCGCCGGATTTGCCGATCCTGAGTTTTCGGCCTGGGATGAACCCCGGCGGATCGAATTCCTTAACCAGACTCTCTCCTCGACGATCCCGCTGCTTCCCCTCAACGCCTACGCTGATAACGAGGCTGGGCGCGCTGTCGGGGCCTTTCGCGAGGTTGCCCGTCAAGTCGAACTCAATGGTGACGAGGGGGTCGGGATCATCATTCTCAGCATGACCCGGACCGTCTCCGATCTGCTCGCGGTATATTTTCTTGCCCGCGAGGCCGGTCTCCTTCTCCAGACCGACTACGGGATCGTCTGCCGCGTGCCGATCAGCCCTCTCCTCGAAACCATCGACGATCTCCGCAACGGCTCCGCCATTCTCGGGCGCTTCATCGAACACCCGATTACCGCTGCCTCCATCCAGTGGCGCAACCGACGCAACGCTGAACAAATCGCCGCCCCCCCCGAGGCTCCCCGCGTCGATGTCATGGTCGGCTATTCTGACAGCAACAAGGACGGTGGGATCATCGCCTCCCAGTGGACCCTCCACCAATCCCAACAGGCGATCGCTGCAACCACCCGCCAGCAGGGCGTCACCACCCGCTTCTTCCACGGGCGGGGCGGGACCATCAGCCGGGGTGCCGGACCCACCCACCGTTTTCTTGAGGCCCTCCCGCCGTCCTCGATCGGCGATGGCCTCCGCCTGACCGAACAGGGCGAAACGATTGCTCAGAAATACGGCAACCTCCTTACCGCCAGCCACAATCTCGACCTTCTCCTCTCCGGAACGATGTATCGGGCTTTCTCTGACAAAAACCCTGATTCCGTCGCCCCCGAGCGGGTCCATCTGATGGACCGGGTTGCCGAACACAGCCGTCAAACCTACCGCAGCCTTCTCGAAACCTCCGACTTCATGGCCTTTTACCGACAGGCGACCCCGATTGACCTGCTCGAATCCTCCCGGATCGGCTCACGCCCCAGCCGCCGCACCGGGGCCGCCTCCCTCGACGATCTCCGCGCCATCCCCTGGGTTTTCAGTTGGTCGCAAAGTCGCTTTTTCCTCCCCGGATGGTACGGAGTTGGAACCGCCCTCAAAGCAATTCTGAACGACGATCCCGCTGGGGCCGAAATCCTCCGGACCGCCATCCGTGACTGGCCGTTCCTGCGCTACGTTCTCACCAACGTCGAGATGTCCTCTCTCAGCACAGACCCGATCATCTTCTCCGCCTACGCCGATCTCGTCGAGGATCCCGCCATCCGGACCCGTTTTCTCGATCCCATCCTCAAGGAACTGGAACGAACCCGCGAAGTCCTCAACACCATCTTCGGATCCGACGCCGCCAAACGGCGACCCCGCCTCTTTAAGACCCTCGCCCCCCGCGCCGACGCCATTCGCCCCCTCCACGCCCTCCAGATTCAGCTCCTCCGCGAATGGCGCTCAGCCCGCCAGTCCGGCAACGACGCCCGCGCCGAGGAGATCCACCCCAACCTCCTCCTCTCCGTCAACGCCATCTCCAGCGGCCTCCGCACCACCGGCTAAGCCCGCTTACAGGACACTATCGTCAGATCGGATCGAGAAAGATGTCCCGGATCAACAGGTCGCCATCGCCCGGCCGAAAGACAATCTCAAGAACCCAATCATCCGCCTCGTACAGTCGATCAAAAGTAAACCCGACGGTCACCCAACCCTTCCCCTCAGATTCAATTGAACGATCAAAGTAGGTGTAATCCCTCGTTGGACGGATCAGCTTGATAGTCATCGTGCCAGAACCCTCTTTGTCAGTCTTGAAGCCTTCCCAAATCTGGTAACGCATTTCGAATCGAACTCCCGTAACCCCCTCGGGCCGTTTGAATTCCTGACGAATCACCTCATCACGACCACTCAACTTTACCCGGAAAACCGACAACTCCGTGCCATCCTCGGTCTCAATCTTTTTCCGAACACCACCTTTCCATCCCGAACTCGCCGTAAAATCACTGTTCCTCAGGAGGCTCGCCTCGACCCGCCGCAAGTAAGCTGATGCCTCGTCGGGCGATTCCCCGGTTGCCTCGGCCTCGGAATTGTCTCGCCTTTGCGATTCAATAAACTCACGGTCCGCTTCCGATAAATTCTCCAACCGAACGGTATACTCACTGGAGCCCATCTTCAAGATCACCGAATCATCCAGAATTTGGACCAACTCGGCTTCAATCTCGACCCCCTCGGTATTCGTCCAGATCCGCGCCGTCAGTTCGCTTTGATGTATCGAAAAAACCGTTACCAATGCAAAGAATTTCCAAAACAAATTTGACATCGCGAATCCAAGTAAACACTCACACCCCAATTCACACAAACCAATTCTGCGGCCAAGGTAGCTACATTTCAGTTAACCCGCATACCCCACGGGTTTTCATCGCCGAAGCCCGCCGAGCAGGGCTCAAAGTGGGCTCGCCCAGACCAGATGCGCCCCTCTCGGACCAACGATTACGATCAGGATTACGAATTTGAAGCGCATTATCCGGATTCCGCACCACCGGATGCCTCCACCTCAGCCCCGCGCCCACCGTGGCTGTGATTCCTCCAGCTCCAGTGGTCGGGTCAGGATCCGGCAACCGATAACCGGACCCGCCGTCCGGATCCGTTGGAAACTGTCCGCGCGTATCCCCCAGCGCAGACTTTGTGCCATCCGGCTGCGAATCGCTTTCCCATCAGCGGTTGGAAAGGAAATGCTCACCTCCGTCTCGCCGCTTTCATTCAGGATCGTCTCCCGCAGGTCTTTCAGCAGCTTCAGCCCTTCTGCGTCCGGCCGGATCAGAAACCCGACCCGCTCGACCGCCCGGCGGATGTAGCTTTCCAGCCCCTCCATCTGCTCCACCCTCAGAGATCTCTCTCCATCCCGAACCGAGAGAAAACCCTCAACCGCCACCGCCAGGCCATCCTCGATCAGGCCCTTCACCCGCTCAAACGCCTCCGGGAAGGCGATCACTGCATAGGTATGACGTCGCGTCACAACCTGGAACCGCGACCACGCTTTGCTGTCCTTGCGGGTAAAGAGCTTCTGCACCCCACTGACGATCCCACAGACACGGAAGGGCGTCCGGTCCGCCAGCTTTTCAAAATCCTCATATCCAAACGAGTCGACCGCCTCCGCGAGCAGCTCAAATCGCTCCATCGGATGCCCCGTCAGATAAAATCCGATCAGCTCTTTCTCGTGCTCCAGTCGCTCCGACTTCGGCATCGGGGGCACTTCCTTCAGGATGATTCCGTCCGCCCCGTTATCCTCGTCGCCCCCATCCCCGCCGCCACCGAGAAGATCGAAAAGACTCGACTGCCCCGATTCCCGATCCCGTTGCGCAGATGCGACCGACCCCACGAGGGTATCGAGATTCGCCAGTAGCTGAGCCCGCTCCTCACCGAGGTCATCAAAGGCACCCGACCTTACCAGACATTCCAGCACCCGGCGGGAAACCTGTTTCAAATCCACCCGATTGACGAAATCACGAAAGCTCCTGAAGGGACCCCGGCCATCGCGTTCCTCCAGAATCGATGCCGTCGCCGACTCCCCGACCCCCTTGATTGCGCTCAGACCAAACCGAATGCTCCCGATCCGGCCCGCCTCGATGTCGGCTCCCTCGACCACCGGGGTGAAGGCATGCCGGCTCTCGTTCACACTCGGCCCGAGCACCGGGATCCCCATTTCAAGACACTCGTCAATAAAGTGCGCCACCTTCTCTGCCTTCGTCAGCTCACTCGACAACACCGCCGCCATAAACTCAACCGGGTAATTGGCTTTCAAATACGCTGTCCGGTAACTCAGCATCGCGTAGGCCGCCGAGTGCGATTTGTTGAATCCATATTCCGCAAACTTTTCGAGAATTCCGAAAATCTCTTCCGCCGTCTTCCGATTGATATCGTTGTGCTCTTTCGCCCCGCGGATAAAGATCTCTTTCTGTTCCGCCATGACTTCCTTAATCTTTTTCCCCATCGCCCGCCGGAGAATGTCGGCACCTCCGAGAGTGTAGCCAGCGACAATCTGCGCCGCCTGCATCACCTGCTCCTGGTAAACGAGAACCCCATAGGTCTCTTTCACGAGGTCTTCGATCAGCGGATGCGGTATCTGGATCCTCGCAGGATCCCGCTTCCCCTCGATAAACTGCGGGATGAATTGCATCGGTCCGGGACGGTAGAGAGCAATCAAGGCGATGATTTCCTCAAAGCTGCTCAGTCCGATCTGACGGCAAAGATTCTGCATCCCCGAGGACTCCAACTGGAAAACCCCCACCGTCTGACCGCGGTTCAAGAGGTCAAAAGTCTTCGCGTCCCCGAGCGTCACTTTCTCGATATCAAACTCCGGCAGACTGCGGGTTAACCGGACATTCGCCTCCGCATCCGAAATCACCGTCAGGTTCTTCAATCCTAGAAAATCCATCTTCAAAAGTCCCAGCTTTTCGACCGGTCCTTTCGCATACTGGGTTGTCAAATCGCCCTCCTGCAAGGTCACCGGGACCAAATCGGTCAAAGGCTGGTCGGCAATAATGATCCCGCAGGCATGCTTTCCGGTATTCCGGACCATTCCCTCAATCACCTTCCCCTGCTCGATAATATCCGCCGCGACCGGATTGTCCCTTACCTCCCGCTGCAGATCCGGACTCTTCCTGACCGCATCATCCAGCGAGATGTTCAGATCGTCCGGAACCATCTTGGCGATCTTGTCCGCCTCGCCGTAGGGCACGCTGTTTACCCGCGCGAGGTCGCGCACGATCATCTTTGCCCCAAAGGTGCCGTAGGTCACGATGTTTGCGACCGCATCCCGCCCGTATTTCTCCCGCACATACTCGACCACCTCGTCCCGTCGCCGCATGCAGAAATCGATGTCAAAATCCGGCGGCGACACCCGCTCGAGGTTCAGCATCCGTTCAAAAAGCAGTCCAAAGCGAAGCGGTTCGATATCGGTGATCTTGAGAACATAGGCCACCATGCAACCCGCTCCCGATCCCCGCCCCGGACCGACCGGGATTCCCCGCCGCCGCGCCCAGTCGATAAAATCCCAGACAATCAGGAAGTAGTCGACAAAACCCGTCCCCGCAATGATCGCCATTTCGTAATCCAGCTTTCGGCAGACCATTTCGGCGAACTCCGCCGTCTGTCCCGGACCGGGAACAAAGGCCTCCGGATTGTCATAATCAACCTGATACCGATCCTTCAGCCCCTTTTTGCAAAGATCGAAAAGCACCACCCCCTTGCGCCGGATCTTCGCCCGCTTGGCAGCATCCAACACCGTCGGTTCTGTCCCATTACGCCGATCAACCTTAGCCTTTTCCTCCAGATAGATATCGATAATCGAGTCGAACCGTGCCTCATCTGGCGTAAACGACAGGTCCGGCGGGATCTCGAAAACCGGATAGTGGTTCTCCTTGAACGAAATCTTCAGATCAACCATCGCGGCCACCTCGAGGGTGTTGTCGAGACACTCCGGGATCTCCTTGAAAACCGCCTCCATCTCCTCCCGGCTTTTTAGATAAAATTGATGCGAGGGATAGCGCATCCGGTCGCTGTCCGCAATGAACTTGCCCGTCTGGATGCAGAGCAACGCGTCGTGCGGACGCCAGTCGTCCTTGTCGACGTAATGCACATCATTTGCCGCGACCACTCTCAGCCCGAACTCTCCCGCCAACTTTAGCAGTCCCGGGATGATCCGACGCTGCGCCCCGATCCCGTGGTCATGGATCTCGATGAAATAGTGGTCCCTCCCAAAGATATCGACAAACTCCCCGATCACCTCCCGCGCCCGCGCATAGTTGTTATAGAGGAGATACTGCGAGGCCACCCCGTTGATGCAGCCCGATAGCCCAATGAGACCCTTCGAATACTTCGCCAGCTTCTCCATATCCGTCCGCGGACGGCGGTAGAACCCATTCACATGCGCGTCCGAAACCAGCTTAACCAAATTCCGATACCCTTCAAAGTCTTTTGCAATCAACGTCTTGTGGTGAATCTGGTACTTCGGCATCTGATCCGGCCCCAGCTCTTCCTCGGGAATATCGTCAATGTCATCGGACCGCTTTCGCTCCACCTTTGGCCGCTCGTGCATCGCGTGATCATGAACCAGATAGATCTCACAACCAATCAACGGCTTGATCCCCGCATCCGTCATCGCCTTGTAAAAATCAATCGCCCCAAAGAGGTTGCCGTGATCCGTCATCGCCACCGCCGGCATCCCCAACTTTGCACAGCGCGCCGCCAGCCGATCCACTTTGCAGGCCCCGTCAAGGAGGGAATAATCGGTATGGAGGTGAAGGTGAACGAAGTTTTTTCCAGCCACCGCTCCATCATTCCACCGTGCGCCGGAACATCAATCAGGAAGTTCGAAGCCCTCGTCCCGCAACCACTTCCGCGCCTCATCGAGTCCATCCGTATTTATCCGTCAGGGTTCGCCCGGCTTCCTATCCCACCAGAAGCTCGACCAGAAGATCCCCTCGCGCGTCATGATTCGAATCAACCGCTCCCATCACCCAACCCAGAAAGATCGCCGCACGGTCTTCGGCTGCTCCACGCGAGTCCGTCAAGGGCCGAAACAACTCCGCCAGCTCCCGCCGGACAGCATCGTGCCCCGACTGAAACTGTTCATTATTCGTCGTCGTACCCGCGACGATCGCCACCAAACCCCGCAACGCCGGATCCCCGCGGAAAATTTCCCGCACCCGGTCAGTTCCATCCCATACCTGCTGAACCCAACCACCCCCTCGCCCCCGAATACCCTTCAGTTCCTCCGCCAGCCCCTTCAGCTCGCGACCCGCGAGGGCCGCCGCAAGGGCATCAAGATCGTCATACAAGGAATAGAGCATCCCCGGCGTGTAGCCGATCTTGCCTGCGATGCCCCGTGCGGTCAGCGCCTCAACACCACCTTCCCGCACCAACGCCATTCCCGCCTGATGCACCAATCCCTCAAGCTCTTCCCGCGAATGCTCACCACGTCGACCCATTAATTAAACAATGTTTAGTTTAATCAAAAAGGCAAGCCCGGTTGTCCTGCCCCCAAATCCCCTCGACGGGTAGTTGGTTTGACTGATTCCGAAAACAGAGTCTCCCGCTGAAATCGATTGCTCCTCACCGCCTCCGGGGGTTGGATCCGACCGTGTCCGATTCTTCCCAGATTCCCCCAGTCGCGTCCCGGTTCACGATTCCTGTCTTGATCGGGATCGGCGCGGCACTCCTCCTCCTGCGACTGGGTTTGGCGACCATCTTTCCGCTTCCGATTTCCGGCGACGAGGCCTATTACTGGGACTGGAGTCGTCAGCTTGCCTCGGGATACTACAGCAAACCTCCTTTCATTGCCTGGGCGATGGGCCTCGCCGACTACATGATCGGGGGCGAGATCGGAATCCGCATCCATGCCGCACTTTACGCGACCATCGGATTGGTTGTCTGGATCTGGCTCCCCGCAAGGATGTTCGATGTCCGCACCGCCGGATGGACCGCCCTCCTGCTCGCGCTCTCCCCGGCCTCGGTGGCTCTCGGGCTCCTCCTCACGATCGATGCCCCCCTCTTTGCCTTCAGCTCGATCGCGGTCGCCGCTGCATGGACCGTCGCGCGATCCGAAGCCGCATCCAATAACATCCCGATTCTGATCGTTTACGGTGTCTCGCTCGCTCTCGCCCATCTGACCAAACAGATCGCCTGGATTCTTCCCATTCTGATTCCAGTTGCTCTTCTCGCGGTGGACGCATCCGCCCGGCGACGGATTCCCCACCTAATCCTTACCGGTGCCCTTTCATTCCTCGCCCTCGTCCCGACGATTTTCTGGAACGCCGCGAATGGCTGGCCCCTCGCCGGACACACCCTCTCCCATCTTTCCTCCGGCGGTGTATCCTTTGGGAGACAGGCCGCCCGTTTTGCCGAGTTCCTGGGGTCGCAGCTCGGCCTGATTACCCCTGTTACGTTTGTTCTCGTCGTCTTGACGTGTTGGGTCGTCCTGCGTCATCCACGAGCCCTCTCCAAACCCGCCCGCTTCCTCGCCGTCCTCTCGGTTCCCGGCCTCCTCGTTTTCCTCGCCCTTGCCTTCCGCCAAAGGGTTAACCCCAACTGGCCACTTCTTTTTTATCCCGCCGCTCTCGTCTTGACCGCCCACCTTGCGCTCCAACGTCCCACCCTCACAAAATGGCTCCCGAGGGCCGCCGTCGTCGGTGGTATCTTCGCCGCAGCGACCGCTTTCTCCGCCCCCCTTTTGTCACTGCTCGGGCTCGATTACTCAAAGATCGATCCCCTCAAGCGCCTCCGCGGCTGGCCGACCTATGCCGGGGCCGTCGTTGAATTCAACGAGGCGCTTCCCGGTGGTCCGTTACCACTCATCATTGATGGTCACCGTTACTACGTCGCCCAACTCGCCTTCTACGGACCGGGGCACCCGTCCGCATCGCGCTGGGAAATCCCCGAAAAAATTCACTCCCAATACGAGGTCTGGGGACCCGCCCCCGAGGCCATCGCGGGCCCCGCCTTGCTCGTCACCCTGAAACCGGGCGGCTTTTGCCGAGAGGGTGTCGCCGCGTCCTTCGACCGAATCGATCCGGTCGGCAACCTGGTTTTTCCAGAGGGGACTGCCCCGGTCGAGGGGCTCTCCTTCTTCATCGTCGAGGGTTGGAAAACTCCTCCCGGAAGAAGATCGGCCGCCCACGCCGAATCGAAAACGTCCATCCTTGAACCCTTCACCGATTAAGCCTCATGCGACCGATCCCACCATCCACCCTCCGAAAGGCCATCGTTATTCCCCTCGTCCTCGGAATTCTCGCCTCCGTCGTGATTCGGGTATCCAATCTCGACCCGAATTACAGCGGCCGCTTTTATGATCCAGAATCCGGTCAGTGGTTTGGAAAAACCTCCGACCTCTGCCAGTTGATCTACGATTACGGCACCATGCCCGCCGTGTTCCTCGGGGTCGGGGGGCTCATCTGGGCTGCCTATGGCCTCATCCAAAAGCCCCGTCGTCCCGATCGGCGGGCCCTTTACCTCGGTCTCTGCCTGATCGTCGGACCAGGGCTTGCGGTCAACGCGGCCTTCAAGGACAATTTCGGACGCCCGCGTCCGAGGGATACCGTTCTTTTTGGTGGTGAACACCAGTTTCACCCGGTCGGAACTCCCGGCAGTAACCGAGGCCTCAAGAGCTTTCCCTCCGGCCACGCCTCGATGGGATTTCTGCTCGGTATACCTGCCCTCCTTGTCATCTCCCGACGGCGCTGGCGGTTCTGGTTCTGGATGACCTTGGGGATATCGGCGGGCGCTTTTATCGGGTGGGTGCGGATTGCCCAAGGGGGTCATTGGTTCAGCGACGTTCTCTGGTCCGGGCTTTTCGTCTATTTCATCGCGGTCGGCGTTGGGCTGGCCACCGGGGTTCTCCGTTCGGGTCGGGAACCGTACCGCCCGTTCCACAGTCGACACTACACCCGACTGCCTTCTGCCGCGCGGGCGATCCGCTGAACACGGGATTGCCTT
>CAZFLQ010000010.1:16376-36708 GCA_964519935.1 uncultured Puniceicoccaceae bacterium
TTCGACAAACCACCGCTGACCTACTGGTGGATGGCGTTAAACTACCAGCTCTTTGGTATCGGCGAATTCGGGGCCCGCCTCCACGGGGTCCTCGCCTCCGTTCTCAGTGCACTCGCAATCTACGGCTTTGGCCGTCAATTCGCTTCCGCCCGCAGTGGCCTCTTCGCCGCCCTTGGCTTTCTGACCTGCATGCAGGTCCTGATTCATGGGCGCCTCGCTCTCGCCGACATGCCACTGATCGCCTGCGGGATTCTCTCTCACTGGGCGATCTGGAACCTGATTCGCCCGGACGCTCCGCCACCCGCTCGCTTCCATCGGTGGTATTGGGTCCTCTGGGTTTCCGCCGGGATCGGCTTTCTCGCCAAGGGACCTCTCGCGCTCTTCGTTCCGGCCCTCAGCCTGCTCCTCTACCGCCTCGCCTTTTACCGTCGCCCGATCCCCTGGCAGTCCCTCCAGATCCCCTCCGGTCTTGTCGTTTTCGTCGCCCCGGTTGCCGCCTGGGGTATCCCTGCCCTCCTTGCAACCGGCGGAGCCTACTGGGACGAGGGCATCGGAACGCATGTCGTCGACCGCGGACTGGGCGCATTCAATGAGCGGGTCTTTCTCCCCGGCTTCTATTTCCTGACCGCTGCCTTCAGTCTCTTTCCCTGGTTCGGACTGTTCTGGATCTGGCAGCGCCGGGTCCGCCGCGACTGGGATCCCCTCAACGCCTTTCTCGTTTCGTGGTTCCTCGCCCCTTTCGCGATCTTTACCTTTTACGCAACCCAGTTGCCCCACTACACCCTTCCGGGATTCGCCGCCTTTTTCCTCCTCCTTTTCCGCCGCCCCCGCCTCCCCTCGACCAAGCGGGTGCAGACGGTCTGGCAACGCGGATACGGAATCTTCATCACATTCGCCCTCTTCGTCGTTCTTGCCGTGGTCTGGATCACGCGGCTCGACCACCACGAACCAGGCCTCGCCTGGGGATTGACCCTCGTCGCGTTTGCGCTTCTCGGATTGCTCCGATTGACCCGCCGCCCTCTATCGCTGCCTGCATTCGCAGGCCTCGCGGCGACTCTCGGGATCGCCATGGGGGTTCTCAGCAGTGGCCTCCGCTCCAGCCATGCGACCATTCGGCTTGCCGATGCCCTCGGAACCGCCCCCGGCGAACGGCAGGATGGGAGACTTCTCGGTTACCACTACGCCGAGCCAACCCTCATCTACTACACCGGCCATTTCCGCGAGGCCGCTAACCGCCCGGGGGCAGCCCTCGAAAAGTTTACTCAACACGATCCCTCGCTGGTCATTTTCCTGCGCCGCGACTACTCGATTGATAAGCTTCTGACCGCCTGGTTGTCGGGCAAATCCCCCGAACCGGATCGCGAGATCGAACCCTTTACGACCATCCCCCCCGGCGAGAGCTTCCAGATCAAGGGTTTCAACCCGGCTCGGTTCACCTGGGTCGAACTTGAGATCTGGCCACGGCGACGATCCGAATAGGCCTCTTGCCACGACCGTCGGCTGCGTTTACCTTCTTCCAATGCCTGAAACCAATCCCGGGTTCATTACAACATTCTGGCGCCTGACTGCCGAAATGGCACCCTATCTCCTCATCGGATTCGCGGTTGCCGGGTTGCTCCACGTCATCGTCCATCCGAAATGGATTGAACGGCATCTCGGAAAGCGGGGATTGCGTCAGATTTTCAAGGCTTCAGTCATCGGCGCGCCCCTTCCCCTCTGCTCCTGCGGAATCATTCCGGTCGCCGCGACCGTCCGCCAACTCGGCGGAAGCCGCGGTTCCGTCGCCTCCTTCACCGCCGCCACCCCGCAGACCGGAGTCGACAGCATCATTGCTACCGGCGGCTTGATCAGCTGGCCTTTTGCCGCCGTCCGGGTCATCGTCGCGGTGATTTCCGGGACTGTCTGTGGTTGGCTCGTCGAGCGGTTCGAGGGAAAGGAAATGAATTCCCCTCATCCCGCCCCTGAACAACCCGCAACCTGCTGTCACGGTGGGGACGAAAACGTTCCGACGGTCTCTCCTCAAAAGCAGTCGGGCGGAGAGAAATTCGCCGCCGCCGTCCGCTACGGATTCCTGAAACTTCCCTCCGAACTCTACCGTGCCCTCTTCGTCGGCCTGATTCTGGCCGCAATCATCACCTCCCTGCTTCCCCGCGGATGGATCGGAACCCACATCGAATCGGCAGGTATCCAATATTTACTTGCATTGATGTCGGGACTACCCCTCTACGTTTGCTCAACCGGATCAATCCCCCTCGCACTGTCATTGATCGCCTCCGGGCTCACCCCCGGCGCCGCCCTGATTTTTCTGATTGTCGGACCCGCCACCAATATCGCCACCCTCGTCGCCCTTCCGAAGATCATCGGAACCCGCGCCACAGTTTCCTATATCGCTGGTCTCGTCGTCATATCGATCCTCGCCGCCATTGTCATTGACGGATTCGGTTGGTCCATTGTCGGCACCGTCGAACCCATGACAATGGGCAGCACCGTTTGGAAACAAATCGCCGCGATCATCTTCCTTGCCATTCTTTTAATTCCTGCCTGGAAGGCCCTCCGCCCGGAACCCTCTGAATCAAAATCCGAATGTTGCCACGAATAGTCAGCATCCGGGCTTCACATCAGGGCCATCGCCACGCTGCCAATGGCCATCAGGCGACACCAACCGAAAGGGTTTACCCCTCCCCCAACCGCTCTCTCCGATATTTTCCGCTCGTAATCGCGTCACACCAGGGACGGTTTTCGAGATACCACTGCACCGTCTTCCGGATTCCGGTTTCAAAGGTCTCCAGCGGCCTCCACCCCAGCTCGCCCATCAGTTTCGCACAGTTGATCGCGTAACGGCGATCGTGCCCCGGACGGTCTTTTACAAAAGTCTTCTGCTCGGCATAGGGCTTCCCGTCTGCCCGCCGCGCCAACTCATCCAGCAACCCACAGATCCGGTCGACGATCTCAATATTCGGACGTTCATTCAACCCCCCCACGTTGTAGGTCTCGCCCAACCGACCCCCTTCGAGGACCGTCTGGATCGCCCGCGCATGGTCCTCCACAAACAACCAGTCCCGCACATTCATTCCGTCCCCGTAAATCGGTAGATCGCGCCCCTCGAGGGCATTCAGGATCATCAACGGAATCAATTTTTCCGGAAACTGGTAGGGCCCGTAGTTATTTGAACAGTTTGTTGTCAACACCGGTAGGCCGTAGGTGTGGTGATACGCCCGGACCGCGAAATCACTCCCCGCCTTCGACGCTGCATAGGGACTGTTTGGCGCAAAGGGCGTCGTCTCCTCAAAAGCCGGATCATCCGTCCCGAGGGTTCCATAGACCTCATCGGTCGAAACGTGTAAAAATCGAAAACCTTCCGGTCCGCCCTCCGCGACGTAGTTGCGCACCTCTTGCAACAGCCTGACCGTTGCCATCACGTTGTTCTCGAAAAAAGGTTCCGGCGTGTCAATCGAGCGATCAACGTGCGACTCCGCTGCAAAATTCACGACTGCATCGATCCGCTCATCCCGCAGCAGTCCCGCCACCAATTCCGAATCGCCAATCGACCCCTCAACAAACCGGTACCGGGAATCATCCGCCAGATCGGCGAGGTTCATCGGATTCCCCGCATAGGAGAGAATATCCAGATTGATGACCCGACCCTCGACCGGTCCGATCTCCTTTTTCAGGAGAAGGCGAAGATAGTTCGCGCCGATGAATCCGCAACCGCCGGTGACCAGGATATTCATTCAAAAGCTCTTACCTGTTCAGCCCCTCGAAAGCAAGACCCGCCTCACCAGCCCCTCCCAATCCGGAAAATCCCTCGCCTGGGCCTGCCGTATCAACCGCAACAAGGTCTCCCGCTCCGTCAACAAACGCATCATCCCGTCCCTGATCGCCTCGACCCGCTCCACATCCACCGTCAGACACCCACCCCGCCCCGTCCGCTCGCCGACCGCCCCACTTCCCGAACAGATACAGGGACGCCCAAACCAGAGGCTTTCATCCACCGGCAGCCCGAAACCCTCTGCCAGCGAGGGAAAAACCGTAAACCACGCCCCCGCATAGGCACTCGCCAACCCCGCATCCGTCACCTCTGGGGCCCATGTTAGATCAACCCCCGACGCCCGTGCCTCTCGGAACTTCGCGAAGACCTCCTTCGCATAGGGATAAACCGGGCGTCCAATCAACATCAGGCGGAACCTCAATCCCGACCGCGCCACCTCCACCGCCGCATCCAACAGGCGCAGATGATTCTTTCTCGGCTCCAGACTCCCCACCGAAAGGATTGTCGGCCTCTCCAGATTCAAATCCGGATTCCGCCGCATCCCGATGATCCCGACCGGCCAGGGCTCGATCCGGATCGGTGCCTCCCGCCCATCCTTCCAGGCCCGGCGCAAGGCCCCTGCCGAGGTTTCCGACGGGGCCACCACGAGGTCCAGCAGTGCCAATCCTTCCAAATAACCGGCGAACCCCGGAACCCTTGAGGCCGGCGTCCACTCGGGGTGTTCCAGCGTGATCGCATCGTGAAAAAACCCGACCGCACGGGGTCGCTCCTCCCGATGCATTCGCTCCCGCAACCAGTCCACCCGTCGATCCGGGAAAATTTCCGGGATCCAGAACTCCTCAAACCCGCTCGCAAACGGATCCACCGCATCGCCCCGGCGCACCCACCCCCAATAAAACCGTCTCCGCCTCCAGGTCCGCGCCACCTTCGCCCATCGCACCGAGCGGTGTATCCCCGGCTCGAAAATTCGCTCCAGACGAGCCTCCTCGATCGGATTCACGCGATAGTAGCTACCCGCCGCCTTCGACCAGACCGCAAAGACCGGATCAACTCCGGGATCCTCCCGCAAGACCCGCCCGATCGCCCGAACCACCCGCTGAACCCCCGTCACCATCACCTGCGACGATGCTGAGGTGACGTCCAGGAACACCCGTCGTGATCCCTCCGTCATACTCTTTCCATGACAAAGGAATTCTCCGGAACCCCCACCGGATCCATTGCCGCGATCCGGTGATTAGCCGTTTCCTGCCGCTCCCGGATCCAACCCGGCCAGCTCCGCCGCAGACCTGTCGCCATCCCGATCGCGTCCATCAGCTTGGGACCATTGAATCGCCAGGGAGACCGTAACTGCGATTGGATATACCAGCAGGCCCAGTCCCGTTTACCGTATTCACGCGTCAAATCGCCCCACCGCTGCAAAAACCGTAACCGGTTCAAATCGTCATGATCCTTCCGCCCCTCGGACACCGAGACGTGATGCGCGACCAGACTCGACCGCGCCACCAAATGCTCGCACCCCCCCTGGGCCATTCGCAGGCAAAGGTCGATGTCCTCAAACCCATTCCGGAATCCCTCGTCAAATCCCCCCACCCGCAGAAAAGCCCGCCGCCGGATCAGACTGCAGGCCGCTGTCACCCCCCGGGACTTCCGCACCCCGCGCTCCCGGATGAAGAGGGCATTCTTCCCCTCATGCACCGGTACCCCGAGGTAGTCGAAACGGATCCCCGCGTGATCCACCCGCTGATCATCCGCCCGCCGCTGAATATTTCCAACCATCCCGCAGCCATCGCGGTTCTCCGCCACCGCCACCATCGGCTGCCACCACCCGTCCTCGAGGATCAGGTCATTGTTCAGAAAGAAGATCCACTCCCCATGCGCTTCCGCCACCCCCCGATTGTTGCTGTAGGCAAATCCCCGGTTACGGTCGTTTTCCAACAGCCGGATCGGCAGGTCCAACTGGCGCAGGTAATCGCGGCTCCCGTCGGTCGAACCGTCATCAATCGCGACGATTTCCAACTGCCCGTCCCGCAACAGTTCCTCCGCCGTCGTCCGCAGGGTCTCAAAAAATACCCGGGTGTACTCGATCCCGTTAAAGACCGAGGTCACCACGCTGAAAACAGGTGTCCTCATTCCTGAAATCCGCGCACCATCGAACGCAGGTATCCGGCGTAGGTCGTTTTCCCGAGTTCCTCCGCCCGCGCCAAAACCGCGTCCTCCGTTACCCAACCCTTTTCAAAGGCCAGCTCCTCCAGACAGGCAATCTTCAAACCCTGACGCTTCTCGATCAACTGCACAAACTTTCCCGCATCCAGCAGCGTGTCGTGCGTCCCCGTGTCCAGCCAGGCCGTCCCCCGCCCGAGAAGCTCCACATTCAACTGCCCCGCCTCCAGATACAGGCGGTTCAAGTCCGTGATCTCCAGCTCCCCGCGCCCGCTCGGCTCCAGGCTCCGCGCCAGCGGAACAACCTGCCGGTCGTAAAAATAGACCCCCGGAACTGCATACCGCGACTTCGGCTTGGCCGGTTTCTCCTCCAGCGAGACCACCTTCGATCCCTCAAACTCAACCACCCCATAGGCCGTCGGATTCGCAACTGGATACCCGAAGACCGTCGCCCCCGAATCCCGCGCCGCCGCCGCCTGCACCCGTCGTCCGAAATCATGCCCAAAGAACAGATTGTCCCCCAGCACCAGCATCGCGTCGGCATCCCCCAGAAAATCCGCCCCGATCAGAAACGCCTGTGCCAAACCCTCCGGCCGCGGCTGCTCCGCATATTCAAAACGCACCCCAAAGGCACCTCCGTCCCCCAACAACTTGCGAAACAACGGCAAATCCTCCGGTGTCGAAATAATCAGAATGTCTCTTACATCCGCCAGCATTAAAACCGAGATCGGATAGTAGATCATCGGCTTGTCGTAGATCGGCATCAACTGCTTGCTGACCGACATCGTCAACGGATAGAGCCGGGTTCCCGATCCACCCGCCAGTACGATTCCCTTTCTCATAACGTTATCTCCTTTTGAACAGGTTGTACTTGAAAATTGCAAAAATCGCCCGGAACCCATCCTTCCACCCGATCTTCTTACCCTCCTCGTAACTGCGGCCGTAATACGAAATCCCGACCTCGTAGAAACGCAGTTTGCGCCGCGCCAACTTTGCCGTGATCTCCGGTTCAAACCCGAACCGGTCCTCCTTCAAACCGATCTCCGCTACAACCGCGCGCGGGAACACCTTGTAGCAGGTTTCCATGTCAGTTAAGTTTAGATCGGTAAACATATTCGAGAGCAACGTCAGTAGAAGATTGCCGATCCGGTGCCAAAAGTAAACCACACGATGCGCCTCCCCACCCACAAAGCGCGACCCGAAAACCACATCCGCCCGCCCCTCCAAAACCGGCCGCATCAGACGCGGGATATCCTTCGGATCATATTCCAGGTCGGCGTCCTGCACAATCACCCAGGTCCGTGTCGCCTCCGCAAACCCCCGCCGCAGGGCCGCCCCCTTCCCCCGGTTCACCGGCTCCGCAATCAACCGGTCGATCAGGCCCGCCAATTCCTCGCCCTCCAGAACCTCCCGGCTCCCGTCGATCGACCCGTCATCCACCACGATCAACTCAGCCCCCGCCAAATCCGGCACCGCCCGGACCGTCC
Organism: uncultured Puniceicoccaceae bacterium; assembly: GCA_964519935.1. Classification (GTDB taxonomy): domain Bacteria; phylum Verrucomicrobiota; class Verrucomicrobiia; order Opitutales; family Puniceicoccaceae; genus DAISIK01. The sequence continues at coordinate 23,793 of CAZFLQ010000010.1, forward strand.
GCACTGCCTCTGCAATCCGCCCCACTTCATTGTAGCAGGGCATGATGATCGATAGATCCATCCCCCGATCAGCTTCCCTCACCGTTCCGACCCAGCTCACGCAAACATTCGCGGACCTTCGCCTCCGCCGGTGTCAGCGAAATGCCCGCCGCCGCCAGCTTCTCCGTCTGCAGCACGCAGTTCGAACGCGGCGTCTTCGCCGCCAACTCCATGAACTCGTCCTCCGACTCAAAAAACGAATACGCTTCCCGAAACGGGTTCGGCAGGTTCTCGGCCACACGCCGCTCCCGCTCCTCCAGCATCCACTCCGTCACCATCCGCGCCGTGATCGCCCCCGGCTGGGTCACATTGTAAACCCCATAGGGTACCCGCTTTTCCCAACACTCAAACGTGCCCCCGACAAATTCACCGAGATGTGAGATTGAATTCTCTGCATCCAGCAGACGCTCATACCGGATCAATTTGACCAGAAAATTGCGCGGACTCCACTCGCTGTCGAACGGGATTCGCAAACGCCAGATATAACAATCCTTTGCCTCCGCCAGAACCTCTTCCCCCAACGCCTTTGTCCCGCTGTAAAAACTGCACGGCCCCCGCCGAAAACTGAAATTTGGCTCGTCCTCCTCCGCAAACCCCTCTCCATCATCACGCCGCCCACTGTAAATACAGCCTGATGACACGTGCCCCCAGGGAATCCCCACAGCCTCGCAGGCCTCCGCTATCCGCCCCGGCAAAACCGCGTTCCCGTACAGCGTGTCGGTTTTCTGCACCTCGCAGGCATCAACATTCGGCTTTCCCGTAAATCCCGCACAGTTTACCAAAAACTCCGCCCCGCTCTTCCGCAGGACCCCCGCCAACGCCTTCGGATCATAATAATCGACCTCCGCACGCCGAAGATTGCGAAACGGGATTCCTCGAGTCTCGAAATACGATTGATACGCCCCACCGACGTAACCAGAACCACCTAACAGCAGAATCATCACCCGGTTCTGCATCGTTTCTCCCCCAAAAGCAACGCCATGATTCTTCACCCCTACCCGTTGCCTCCCCTCGCGATCCCTTGTCCAATCCTACTCCTGATCGTCATCCCAATTCTTTCGCGTGAAAACCCGCCGTTCCCCGCCATCGATTATAACACCCCCCCTTTTTCACTCCGAAAATGAATTCGAACGATCTCCATAGACTCACCCACCTCGATTCAACCCGCCCCCGCCCCGGGAATCACCTTCGTCGGCAGGAATACCACCGCCTTGTCCCCGTGGACCGGATCTCCCGTCAGCTCCGCCAGCAGGGTCGCCTGCCATCCGCTGATCCCGAGCCTCGCCAGTTCCTCCCCATAGGCACCTCCCTTCATATAATAGACCCCCGCCCCCGGATAACCGCTCTTCCGATCGAGAAGGTGCCGCGTCCAACCCAGAAATCGCTCAAAATCCGCCACCGCCCGACCCGTCACGACATCAAACCGCCCCTGCAGACTTTCCGCCCGCCCCTGCACCACCGTGACGTTGCCTAAACCGAGCGCCTCTGCCATCGCCCCCACCGCCGCGATTTTCTTGCCGACCGAGTCCACCAACGTGAACCGAAAGCCCGGAAACCGGATCGCGAGGGCCAGGCCCGGCAACCCTCCCCCGCAACCGACATCAACCACTCGGACCGTCTTCGCCGATTCCGGAAACACCGCACCCGCCGCATAGCAGGGCGACACATGCCGATCCCAGAGGGTGTTGATCGATTTCCGCGAAACCAGGTTGATCCGCCCGTTCCACTCCCGCAGTTGGTCCTCAAGCTCCCGCAAACGACTCTCGTCGTTTTTCTCAAATATCTGATTCATCACAAAAAGGCGCCCCAAGTTGCATCCCGCATCCCGACAGGGATCATACTGCATGCTTCAGGTTCTCTGGTTCAAGCGTGACCTTCGCCTCCGCGATCACGCCGCCCTCGCCGCCGCCCTCCGCCCGGATGGTCCGCTTTTCGCCTTTTATGCCATCGAACCCTCCTGGTGCCGTCAACCCGACTCCTCTGCCCGGCACTGGAACTTCATCCGCCCTGCTCTGAACGAACTTGCCACCGCCTTCCGCCAACGCGGCGGCGAACTCTGCATCTATCACGCCGAGGTCATCGACATCCTCAGCATCATCCAGCGCACCCACCCCCGCTTCGTCCTTCACGCCCATCAGGAAACCGGCAACGACTGGAGCTACCAGCGCGACCTCGCAGTCGAACAGTGGTGCCGCCAATCATGTATCCATTTTTTGGAAACACCTCAAAACGGTGTCGTCCGTCGTCTCCGCGACCGCGACGGCTGGGCCCGCAACTGGGAGAAGCGGATGGCCGCCCCGACTATCCCCGCCCCCACATCTCTCCGCACCGTTCCCCCGCCCCCCGGTCTCGACCCGGTTGCCGATCTCCCCCCCGCCGCCGATCTCGGGTTCGACACCGAAACCGATCTCCCGCCCGATATCCCAACCGGCGAAAGCGGTGCCCACGAACTCCTCGACAGCTTCCTCGCTCACCGCGGTGCCCGCTACCAGCGTGAGATGAGCAGCCCCCTCACCGCCTACGATGCTTGCTCCCGCCTCAGCGCGCATTTCGCCTTGGGTACCCTTTCGATTCGCGAGGCCCTCCAACGCGCCCGCCACCGCCTCCTCGAACTCCGCGAAACCAACTACCGCCTCGCCGACGGTACCGCCTACCTCAAAGGTTCCCTCGCCTCCTTCGATGCCCGCTTGCATTGGCACTGCCACTTTATCCAGAAACTCGAATCCGAACCCGAAATCGAATCCCACTGCTTCATCCGGGGATTTGACGATCTCCGCGCTAACGGGAACGACCCCGCCCGTCTCGAGGCCTGGAAAGCTGGCCGCACCGGCTACCCCTTTATCGACGCCTGTATGCGCGCCCTCCGCCAACACGGCTGGATCAACTTCCGGATGCGGTCCATGCTCGTCTCCTTCGCGGCCTACGATCTCTGGCTTGACTGGCGCGAGTTCCGCGACTGGCTCGCCCGCCAGTTCATTGACTACGAACCAGGGATCCACTACAGCCAGCTTCAGATGCAAAGCGGTACCACCGGCATCAACACCCTCCGGATTTACAACCCCATCAAACAGGGCCGCGACCACGACCCCGACGCCACTTTCATTCACCGCTACGTCCCCGAACTCCGCGATCTCGACCCCAACACCAGCCAGGAACCCCCCATCCTCCCCCTCTCCAGCGGCTACCCCGCCGCCATCGTCGACCACCGCGAGGCTGTCCGCTCCGCCCGCGCCCGAATCGCATCCTACCGCGCCCGCCCCGAAATCCGCGAGGCCGCCCGCGAGGTCAACCACCGCCACGGCTCCCGCCGCCCCGCCAACCGGTCCTGATGCCGTGTCACGATCTTGAAACGACACCCTCGCATTTCATCCTTTCAAAATGCCTGACTTTCCCCTGTTCTCAATGTGCGGTGTCTCTACCGTAAATCACAAAACCAAACCAACAGTCATATGAAACTCCACCTCAAGCCCTCCTTGGCACTTGCTGCCGCCGGCTTCGCCCTCGCCCTCGCCGGATGTGGCGAAGACAGCTCGTCCGCCTCGTCCGATGTCCTCAAGGGGATTCGTTCCGACGCCGATCTCGCCGCTTTCTTCGACTTCAAGGCGATCCGGGATTCCTCGATTAACAAGGATTTCGAAAAGAACAATCCCGATCAGGTTCAGGATCTCGACGATCTCGGCCCAATCGGTGTCAAGGTCGCTGAAATCACCGGTTTGACCCGCGACGACCTCGTTTCGATGGCTTTTTCGGTCACCAATTTCGCCGCTCTCGCTCAGGATGATTTCGAAAACGGACACGTCCTCGCTTCATTGATTGTCTCGAAACCCCTCACGGCCGGGCAAATCAAGGAAGCTGTCGAAGCAGTTGCCGCCGAGAATGGCGAAGAAATCACCATCACAATCGATTCTTCCGACGGTGCCGACTACATCGACATCCCTGAAAGTGGCATGGGCTCCTCCCCCGACCTCTTCCTCGCCGTCCAGACGGGTAGCGACAGTGCCCTTCTCCTGATCGGTGACAAACCTTCCGTCCTCGGTGCGGTCAGCGGCAGTGGTTCGGCTCCCGATGCCCTCGTCAATGTTGGCAAATCCCTCCTTCCGAATGCCAATGGATGGGTTTCCTTTGTCCTTCCCGAGACACTCAAGGCAATGCTTTCCGAGCAGGTCAACAGCGGGCAGATGCCCTTCCCCGGTGCCGCCGCTCTCGCTGGTCTTCAAGATATTGGCTTCGCCCTCAGTGCCTCCAGCACCTTCGACCTGAATCTCGGGGCCACCTTTACTTCGGAAGAAGAGGCCACCACAATCAAGGGACTCTTCGACGGCATCCTCATCGGAATGGTCAAGCAGCAAGCTACCCAGTTCTTCGGCTCGACACCAAACTTCGTTAGCAACCTCACCTCCGCCGCCAGCGGATCAAAGGTCGCCCTCGGCACCTCATTCAACAGCGACGATGTCGAACTTCTCGGCCAGATGGCCGCGCAGACTGCTCTGGGCGTCCCGATGCCCTGAACCAACCACTCACAATGGTTTTTACAAAGCGCGCACCGCCCGGTGCGCGCTTTTTTGTTCACACTCGACATTGCGCGCCCTGTCCTCCATCCGAAATCTGTGAGCTCAGGAACAGACAAAATCCGCCTTGGCTGGAAAGAGGTCATCTCCCTGCCGGAATGGAACATCCATGGAATCATTGCCAAGATGGACACCGGGGCCCGGCGCTCCGCCCTCGACGTTCACAAAGTTGTCGAGATCCCTCGCCACCGGGTTCAGTTCGATCTCATCCTTTCCCGCCGCCGCAAATCGATCAACCCCGTCCGCGTCGTCGCCCCGATCTCCCATCAAACCCATGTTCGATCCAGTAACGGGCACCAACACGAACGCTATTTCGTCGAGACCGTTCTCGAGATCGGCGGGATCCGCCGGAAAGTTGATTTCAGCCTCGTCAACCGCGCTTCCATGCAGTGCCGCGTTCTCATCGGGCGCACCGCCCTCGCCGGTCAATTCCTCGTCGATCCCGGATACACCTTTTGTCTCGGCAAACCTTAACCCGTTTCAACTTTCCTCCCATGACAATCCAGAACCCCCTGTCCCTCGCGATCCTTTCGCGCAGCCGTAAGCTCTACAGCACGGCCCGTTTGATTGAGGCCGCCCGCAAGCGCGGACACACCGTTCAGGTCTTTGATGTCCTCCGCTTCGGGATCTACATCAGCCCCGGCTTTCCTGACATGACCTACAACGGGAAACCCGTCAAACCCTTCGATGCAGTCATCCCACGTATCGGAAATTCCGTTACATTTTACGGATCCTCGGTCGTCCGGCAGTTCGAGCAAATGGGCACCTACTGCGTCAACACCGCCGATGCGGTTCTCGCCTCCCGTGACAAGCTCGCCTCGATGCAACTCCTCGGGCGGCACGATCTCGGAATCGCCGCGACCGCTTTTGTCCGCCGCCCCGAGGATATCCTCAAGGCCATCCAGGCGATGGGGGGTGCCCCCGTCGTCATCAAACTGCTCTCGGGAACGCAGGGGATCGGGGTCATTCTTGCCGAGTCCAACAAAGTGGCCGAGGCCATCATCGAAACCCTCAGCAGTATCAAACAAAGCGTCATCGTTCAGAAGTTCGTCTCCGAATCGAAGGGCCGCGACATCCGCGCCCTTGTCGTCGGCGATCAGGTCGTCGCCGCCATGCGCCGGACTGCCGTCGGTCAGGAGTTCCGTAGCAATGTCCACCGCGGCGCTTCCACCGAGCCGATCCAACTCGACCCGGAATACGTCCGCACTGCCGTCCGCGCGGCCCAACTCCACAACCTCGGCGTTGCCGGGGTCGACATGCTCGAAGGCGCCGATGGCCCTGTTGTCATGGAGGTCAATTCGTCCCCCGGTCTCGAAGGCATCGAAAAGGCCACCGGGATCGACATTGCAACCGAGATTGTCCGCTACATTGAAGAACGCATCCGCTTCGGAAACTTTGATGTCCGCGAACGTCTCTCCCTCACCCGCGGCTACGTCGTCGGCGAGTTTTCAATCGAAAAGGGCTCCCTCATGGAGGGTAAAACCATCGAGAATTCCGGCCTCCGTGATCTCGATATCATCGTCCTTCGGATCGTTCGCGGTAATCGTCATATCGCCAATCCCCGCCACACCCGCGAACTTGAGGCCGGCGACCAGCTCCTCTGCTACGGCAAGGAAGAGGCCATGCGCGACTTCCTCCCCCGCCAGATTCGCAAGCGCCGTCCCCGCCGGAAAACCGCTGCCAGGACAATCTCCCCTCCCCGGTCGGGCCACCCGGTCAGTCCCTCCGAGGCTCCCGACGAAACATCCCCTCCCGCCTGAACCTCGGTGTTTGCACCCGTCGATCAAACCCGCCACCTTTGCCACTATGTATCAGGAGTTCTATCGGCTCGAGACGATGCCCTTCAATGTCACCCCGAACCCGGACTTCCTCTTTCTCAGTCCGACTCACGAGGAGGCTCTCCAACACCTCCGCTACGGGATCACCGAACGCAAGGGCTTTATCGTCGTCGTCGGGGAGGTCGGCTGCGGCAAGACCACCATCTGCCGCCAGATGCTCAATGAACTCGACCCCGAGGTCTTTGATACCGTCCTCATCGTCAACACCCGGATCACCGAAAACGAACTCCTCCGGATGATCCTCAACGAACTCGGCGAAACCGATCTTGCCAACTCCCGCACCGGCCTTGTCGATCAAATCAACGAGGCCCTCCTCAACCGCATCCGCTCCGGCCGCGAGATCGTTCTCGTCATCGACGAGGCCCAGAACCTCCGCTTCGAGGTACTCGAGCAGCTACGCCTCCTCTCCAACCTCGAGGCCGATGACATGAAGCTGATGCAAATCATCCTCTTCGGTCAGCCCGAGCTCAAGGCCAGGCTCCGCGAGGACCGTCTCCGCCAACTCCGGCAACGGGTCCTCGTCTATCACGAACTACGCACCCTCCGCCTCAAGGAGGTCAAACCCTACATTCAGCACCGGCTTCAGCTCGCTGGCTCGCGCGGCATACCCGTCATCACCAACCGCGCCTTCCGCCTCCTCTACCGCAAATCCCGCGGCATCCCCCGCATCCTCAACAATCTCTGCGACAAAGCCCTCCTCAGCGCCTACACCCGCGAATCCGATTTTGTCACCTGGTGGGATGTCCGCCGTGCCGCCAAAGATCTCGACGAGGTTATCCGCTAATGCCACTGCCCATCATCATCTTCGCAGCCGTCGCCTTTACCTCCATCACTGCAGGTTTCGGCGGTCCCGGTTCATTTGCCGAAACCAACTGGATCCCCGGCCGCTCCGGAACCTGGAACACCCCCGCCAATTGGGATTCCCCCAGTCCTCCCCGGACCGGGGACGAGGTCCGGCTCGGCGGCGAGGGTTCCCGAATCGAGCTTCGGGGCTCCACCAACCAACTCGGCAGCCTGCGCATTGAAAAGGATGTCGACTTCCGCATCACCAGTGGCAGCTTCACCACCCGGCGCGAGGGTCCCGTCCGCTGTATCGGTGGAAAATGGTCCATCATCGGAGGACAGGCCGTCATTGGCGGCATCACCCTGATTGACGGAACCACCCGACCGAGCGTCCTCTCCCTGCGCAACCGCGGCCACCTCCAGGCCCGCAGCGACCTCGAACTCAACGGAAACAACTCCCGCCTCGAGATCATCGGTCACCGCACCCGCTTCTCCGCGAAGAGGCTCGTCGTCCGCAGCGGCCAGCCCACCCTTGCCATCACCCTCGACGATCCCGAAACCTTCCAGCCCCTCACCCTCAGCGACGGACTCCATTTCGAACCACAAACCGGCCTTCGCCTCTCCCTTGATGTCTCCGACTTTGCCCCCCGCTACGGCCAATCCTGGATCATCCTCCAAAGTGGACGGGTTCTCGACTTTACCTTCCTCGACCCGCAGGGCGCGCCGATCCCCCACGGCACCATCCTCCGAATCCGCGGGGTTCCCTTCTCAATTCTCTACGGCCGTGGTATCGTTGCCCTGAAGGTGCTTGAGGAGCGCAACGGTACCCTTCATGGTTTCCCCGGATCGTGGCCCGATGGCCTCATCCGCTGAACGTTCTAACCTTTCACCAATGAGCATTATCAACGACGCGATCCGCAAGAGCCGGCGCGACAACCGGGACAGCAGCCGCTTCGGCGACGATCCGCTCCCCCCCCGCCAGCCCAGCCGCGGACACGACCCCGGTCAATTAATCGTCCTGCTCGTCGCGACCGCCCTGATCGCATCGGTTTCCGTCGGTCTCGGGGTTTTTGTCATTCTCCAATTCACCGACCGCGATGCGACCCCGGCACCCGCCGCCTCCCTTCCCTCCGCAAACACCCCCGCCCGCGCGTTGCAGCCAGTCGAAGATACCTCTCTCACCACGACCGCCTCGCCCTCCGGCGATCCCGCCGCCGCCCTCACGACCGAAGCTCAACCAACCGAGATCGAACCCCTCTCCGGCAGCGGCAACGAGAAGGAACAGGTCATGCAAGCCAGCATCAGCTACATTCAAGGCCTCCCCGTCTCCGGTGTTCGCATCTCCGATGCCGGACGAATCGCCATGATCGGCCGTTCCGTTTACCGCGAGGGCGAGGTCATCAATGCTGCCCTCGGGCTCTCCCTCCGCTCCGTCCAACCCGATTTCCTCCTTTTCGAAGATCGTTTCGGCAACCGCTATCGGCGGCGGCTCTGACCCTCAATCATGGAACTTTTTCGGCCTCTTCTCCGCATCGCCCTCACCCTCGCCACAATCCTCGGCCTGTGCCTCCTCGGTATCCTCATCTGGTATTGGAACGCGATATTTCCCTCTCGAAAGACCCTCCAGAATCGCCTCGACCGCTTTGCCGGAATCGCCTCGGCCGTCTCCGCTCCGGTCGAGATCCGTTGGAACGAAAACCAGATTCCTTACATCTTCGCCCAGACCGACGAGGATCTCTTCCACGCCCTCGGGATGGTTCACGCCCACCTCCGGGGCAGTCAGGTCGACTTCCTTCTCCATGTCGCCGAGGGAAGGCTTGCCGAACTCTTCGGTCATCCCGTCGTCGAGATTGATGCCTTCCTCCGCCGGGTCGACTTTCCCCGCGCCGTCCCCGGTTCAGTCGCCCTCTTGCCCGAAGAAACCCACCGACTCCTCGATGCCTTTGTCGCCGGATTCAATGCCTACCGTGAAACCCATCCCGAACCCTTTCCCGATGCCCGCCTCATGGGAATAAAGCCCCGACCCCTTACGGTTGAGGATGTCATCACCTTATCAAAACTCATCGCGACCGATGTCAATTGGTTGACCATGTTCGGACTCCTCAATGCCTGGGGACAGCCCGGATGGGATCAGATCTGGGACCGGGTTATTGACCAAAACCGGAGAAATCAGGTCTCCTTTGTCCCCGGGAATGGCCGCATCACGCCTACCCTCCAAGGCCCATCGCAGACCGGCACCGACCCCGCCCCGCGCGCCCCTTTCGCAACCTCCGAACGCCTTGATGAGAACCCATCCCTCGATCTCCTCGCATCCATTCTCCTCAGCTCCGCCCGCGTCGGCAGTAACTCCGTCGCCCTTGCCCCCAGTCGCACATCCAACGGAGCCGCCGCCGTCCTCAACGATCCCCATCTCGGGATCAATCTCCCCAATTTCTGGCTCCTTGTCGGACTTAAATCCCCCGGCTTCGACGCGGTCGGAATGATGCCTCCCGGTCTCCCCGTGATGGGCCTCGGCCGCAATCCCGATATCGCCTGGGGCGGTACCAACATGCGGGCCGCCAGCTCCGACCTCTACGACGTCACCGATCTCGACAGCGACGATTTTGAGACATCTACCGTCGCCCTCAACCGCCGCTTCTGGATCGCGAAAGAGATCCTCGTTCGCGAATCGCCCTTTGGCCCCGTCATCTCCGACGCGGACATCCTTCCCGGATCGAAACGCAAACGGATCGCCTTGAAATGGCTCGGGCATACCCCCAGCGACGAGATCACTCCGTTCCTGCGGGCTGCTCGCGCCGATTCCGTCACCGCCTTCCGCAACGCCTTCACCGGCTACGCCGTCGCTGGTCAAAACATGCTTGTCGCCGACCGCCATGGCGAGATCGGACATGTCCTCGCCCTCCGCCTTCCCCTGCGCACATTCCGCGATCTCCCCGATCTCGTCCTCAACCCAAGGTCCCCCCTCCATCGGTGGGAGGGCTTTGCCGAAAGCACCGACTTGCCCTTCGCCCTTTCCCCCGAATCCGGCTTTCTCGTCTCCGCCAATAACAAGCCCGCCGCCGTCTCACCCTCGATCGGATTTCTTTACGGAAACGATGACCGCGTCGAGACCCTTCAGAACCGTATCAAGGCCACCGGACAGTTCGACCTCGAGGCCATCAAAGCTCTCCAGCGCGACACCTTCTCGCCCTCAGCCCTCCGCATCAACCGGATCTTCCTCGCCCTTCTCGACGAACACCGGGACCTCCTCATTCGGGATCGCGTCCTCTACGAAACCCTCCGCGACTGGGATGGCCGCTACCAAATCGATTCCGCCGGGGCACTTGCCTTTGAACTTTTCCTCGAGGCGGTCATCGCCGAATGGCAGGAAATGGAACCCCTCGACCACCCAGGGATCACCACCGACTGGCGTTGGCTTTCAGACTTTTTCAGCGTCGATTTTGCCCGCGTCGATCCCAAACTGCGCTACAACCTTCTCGGTGCCGCCATTGAGAAAAGCGGCCCCCTCCTCCGGCGTTACCAAACCTGGGGCACGATTCACCGTCTCGAAACCGGCGGCTACCTCCGTCGCGTCCCCCTCGTCGGCCGGCTCTTCGTCCGGCAATCCCTCCCGGCCCCCGGCTCCCGCTCCACCGTTATGAAATCAAATCACGGGCTCGTCGACGGGCTTCACGCCGCCTCCTACGGTACCCAGTCCCGTCACATCAGCCTCCTCGACGACCTCGACCACAACTGGTTTGTCCTCATCGGGGGCCAGGACGGTTGGCCCGGCAGTGATACCTACGATGACCAAACCGAAATCCTCATGCGGGGGGAATTCATCCAGATGCCTCTCCGTCCCGAATCAATCCGGCGCGACTACCGATTCAGCACCATCATCGAACCCGCTGCGACCCCCTGAGGACACTTGACCGGACCCCCTTCCCGACCTACTTGAGAATCATGAACATCGACCTCTTCGAAAACCCGGCCCCCGAACGCGACTACGTCATTCAACACATCAACGAGGAATTTACCTCTGTCTGCCCCGTCACCGGACATCCCGATTTCGGAACGATCACCCTCACCTACGTCGCCGACGCCCTCTGCATCGAACTGAAATCCCTCAAAATGTATTATCAGGACTTTCGCAATCGGGGAATTTACTACGAGGCCGTTACCAACCAGATCCTCGACGACCTCGTCGCCGCCGCCCAACCCCGCTGGATGAAGATCACCACCGACTGGAAAGGCCGAGGCGGTATCCGCTCCACCATTACAGCGAAATACCGCAACCCCGGACTAGCCCGAAAATCCCGATACCACTCCCCCTCTCAATCCTGATCCGAATCGATTCTCACCAAATAACCTCGAACGACACCTCTACGGAGAGAGGATTTCCAATCCCTTCCCTCGAGCTTGGACATCCGGAGGTCCGGCGTTTTCCATGTTCTGGTGTCCTGTCTCGCAAATAGGCTTAGGAAATGCGCAAGGAATTTTTCCCATTTTCAAGGCGCGAGGAGTAATCTGGGCAACCTCAGTGACCGACGAGCAACGCAGAAAATGGGGAAAAGGCCCGCGTTCATTGGAAAACCCGATAAAACCCCTCGATAAACCGGTTATTATTGAACTAAACATTTACAACCCGATTTGTGAGACAGGACACTAGCCCCCTCCCCCCGAACAAACCATTCAACCCACCGGTTGAATGGTTTGCAGCCAATTTGGGAAAGATACCGTCATCATGCCAATACACATGCACACGCGTTCACCCTTTTCAAGCGCAAAATCGTTCACCTTCGAGCATCCTTCGTGTCCCCGGAAAAGTACCCTAACACGCGCGCGGGTGTTAGGGAGATCAGTTCTCAACAAGCAAATCCATGCCATCCGTCCGAACCCGAACACCCGACCCAACCATCCCGCAAGCACCTACCAATCAACCCATTGAGATTTCTTCACATTTTCCTCTTGCCATCCCCACCTCAAACCGCCACCCTCTATCGGCATCACTAAGATACACTAAAAAACACTGATGGGCAGAATAGAATTGAAAAAATAAGGGAACTGTCAGATGCTCAGAGAATGCCAGTAATCTCCATGTTTTACGGTGTGATCGTAGCCCTGTATTTTTTCGACACAGGGAAGCACAACCTGCCGCACATTCACGTCAAATACCAGGGCGAGGAAGCGGTTGTCGGCATCCCTGATGGGGAGATCATCGAAGGTAGTATTCAAAAGAGTCGGATGAAACTGGTCCAAGCATGGATTGAGATCCACCGTGACGAATTGATGGCCGACTGGGAACTGGCTGTAAATGGACAGGAAGTCTTTAAAATTGAACCACTTAAATAAAATGAATCCACGAGTCACCAAAGTCATCCCCGAAGAAAATTTTTGCCTGTTACTAGAGTTCTCGAATGGCGAGAGACGTGAGTTCGACGTCTCGCCTTACCTTGACAAAGGCATTTTCACACAGCTGAGAGAAAAGAGCTATTTCCAGCAGGTGCGGGTTTCGATGGGCACAATCGAATGGCCAAAAGGGCAGGATTTCTGCCCGGATACCCTTTTTGAAGAATCCAGAGCCATTGCCTGATCTGGAAGCCCATCAAGGCGGTGGTCACAATTCCGTTACGGCTCCGCCTCCACTCCATGTGAGGTTCCTCGCTATTTTCTGTTGGACCTCAAGCGAGCCAGCGGAGGCTCAGTCAA
>CAZFLQ010000011.1:0-33458 GCA_964519935.1 uncultured Puniceicoccaceae bacterium
CGAAAATACTACCCGGTGGTCTATTCGCAGTCGGAGATTCGGCGGGTGATTGAGGTGATGCAGGGCCATTGGAAGCTGATGGCACGGCTGCAATACGGGTGTGGTTTGCGGATTTCGGAGCTGTGCCGATTGCGGGTCAAGGATGTCGATGTCGAGCGGGGGAAGTTATACGTTCGGGCGGGCAAGGGGGACAAAGACCGTGTGGTGCCTTTGCCCCGTTCGATTGTGGCGGAATGGGAGGCACATCTGACGGGAGTTCGGGCGATCCATGAGAAGGATCGGCGGGAGAATGTGCGAGGGGTGTTTATGCCGGAGGCATTGGACCGAAAGATGTCGAAGGCGGGAGCGTCCTGGGAGTGGTTTTGGGCGTTTCCGGCGAAGGATCTTTCGCGGGATCCGCGTGAGCCGAGTCGGGGGCCACGTCGACACCATGAGTTACCAAGGGTGTATCAGCGGTACCTCACGGAGGCGGTGCGGCAGGCGGGGGTTGCGAAGCGGAGCAATTCCCATGTTCTCAGGCACAGCTATGCGACGCATCTGCTCGAGAATGGGACCAATATTCGAACGGTACAGGAGTTTCTGGGGCATCAGTGTGTCGAGACGACAATGATTTACCTGCATGTGATGGAGGATCAGACGGATGCGTGTCTGAGTCCGTTGGACCGGTTGTAATGGGGCTGCAAACCATTCAATCGGCGGGTTGAATGGTTTGTTCGGGGGGAGGGGGCTAGTGTCCAATGGACGTTCCCGCTACCCGACCAAACCGCGCCGCCTGCACCTCCCGATCCATCGGATCGATCTTCTCCGTACCCGCCGCCTCCAACTGCCCGCGAATCGAATCGATCCGAAATCGCAACACCCTCGCGAAGGGGCCACTTCAACGGGGTTGGGCCTCGAACGTTAACGTTTCCTCTCCAATCGCTCTTACTGTGCTTTTTCGCTTGGAATTTGAGGGTCGAAAAATTTCATGGAGTATACGCAATTTGAACTAACGATGCCGATCTACGAATTCTACTGTCCTCAGAACAATACGGTCTACAGCTTTCTCGCGAAGCGTTTGATTTCTTCGGGGGAGATCCCCCGCTGCCCGGGTGGTGAGGGCTTGCACATGGAGCGGGTGATGTCGGGATTCTCGATCACGGGGGCGCAGAAGAAGTCCCGCGAGGGGGAAGATGGCGAGGCGGGAGGGGGGATGGATTTTGACGATCCCCGGATGGAGGCGGCGATGGCCGAGTTGGAGCGGGACATGGCGGGAATGGATGAGGAGAATCCCGATCCACGCCAATTGGGACGCCTGATGCGAAAGATGTCGGACCTGACGGGGGAGCGGCTGGATGGCGAGATGGAGGAGATGGTTCGCAAGCTGGAGGAGGGGGCGGATCCGGATGCGCTCGAGGAGGAGTTTGGCGACTTTACGGGCGATGAGGATTGCGGGGATGGGATGTGCGGGATGGATGAAGATGGTCCTGATGGGGCGGCGGGCAAAGGCGGAGCGGGCGACAGTGCCACTTCGAGTGCGCGAAAAGTCCTCCGCCGGGCACTGGCACGGCGCAAAGATCCCCGGAAGGATCCCAATCTGTATGATTGGGACGAATATGCGGCTGTTTCCGGGCAGTCGATCGTGTCGAAATCGTAAAAAGAGATCACTTGCCGGAATCGGTCTGAAAGTTTAGCCCTTTAGGATGCTTTTTCGGTTGGCACCTTTTGTCGTTTTATCGGTCTGTTTGCCGGTTGTTTCCGAGGCGGATGAATGGAGGGACAAACGTCCGTATTTCATTGCCTCCTACTATGCGGATGAGAATCCCGATTTGAGGAAAGCCTTTGGATACGATGAGGCGGCTTTGCGCAAGCATTGGCTGCAATACGGGCTGAAGGAGGGGCGTCGGAGTTCGCCGGTGATGGATGTGAAGTGGTATTTGCAGAGAAACCCGGATCTCCAGAAGGCTTTCGGGAAGGAAAACTACGGAAAGGCCCTCGATCACTGGAGAAAGGATGGAATGACTGAGGGGCGTCAGGCGCATCCGAGGTTCGATCCGCGTTGGTATTTCGACAACAACCCCGATGTTCGGGAGTGGGCGGGAAAAAGGGAAATTTATCGTCGGGCGACCGAGCATTATATGAAACATGGATTCAAGGAGGGACGACGCGGTGCGAAATAAATCGAACGGAATGCTTGGGGGTAGTCTCTTGCCCTTGATCACCTGGTGGTGCGTGCTTACGCCGACTTTGGCCGGCGGGGCGGAAGGTCCGGGGACAGAGGACGCGGGTGCAGAGGGAGGGTATCCCGTCGGCAATGTGATCTTCATTCACCCGGATGGTGCGGGGTCTTCGGTTTGGAATGCGCTCCGAATGATTCAGGCAGGTCCGGACGGCGGGATTGCCTGGGATCGTCTTGACGAGATGGCGGTTTACGCCGGGCACATGAGCGACGCGCTGGCGGCAAGTTCGCATGGCGGGGCGACGACACATGCCTACGGGGTGCGGGTAAAAAAGGATTCGTTTGGAATGGATGGGCAGGAGCCGATAGTGGCGCTTTCGGGGTTTGAGGGGTCTATTTTGAATGAGGCAAAGGCGGCGGGTCTTCGGGTCGGGGCGGTCAACTCGGGGCATCTCTGTGAGCCGGGCACGGCGGTCTTTTTGACCTCGGCCCCGAAACGCTGGGACAGACCCGACATCGCGTCACGGATCGTGGAAAGTGACTTCGATCTTTATTTTGCCGGGGGGGAGCGTTATCTGCTGCCGGTCGGTGTGGCTGGAATTAATGCGTCCTCGGGGGTGCGCGAGGATGGGGGGGATCTGCGGTCGCGGGCGGTCGAACGGGGAATCCGATTGGTTTACCGGAAGTCGGATTTGGCCGAGTTGGAAAGCCGCGATTTTCCGGTTCTGGGTCTTTTTGCCGACGACGATACCTATTACGATCAACCGGAGTTGTTGCAGGCCTTGCGGGGGCAACCGTATTTCGAGCCGAATGCGCCGACGGTCGGGGAAATGGCGGAACAGGCCCTGCGGTTGTTGGCAAAAGGGGGCGAGCCCTTTTTCCTGGTGGTGGAGGAGGAGGGAACCGACAACTTCGCGAATTATAACAACGCCGGGGGAACCCTTGAGGCCGCCCGTCGGGCGGATGAAGTGATCGCGGTGGCATTGAAGTTTCAGGAGGAAAACCCGAACACCCTGATCGTGGTAGCGGCAGACAGTGAGGCGGGCGGATTTTCGATTTACAGTGAACCTCCAGGCGAGGGGTCAAGACTTCAGCCGGGGAAACCGATCCGGGGTGACCGGATGAAGAATGGTGCGCCTCTGGATGGTGTCAGGGGGCCGGGGACGGAACCGTTTATGAGTAGGCCGGATGCTGAAGGTGTGCGTCATCCGTTTGCGGTCGCGTGGGCGGGTTACATGGATTTTCACGGTGGGGTCATTGTTCGGGCGCATGGATTGAATGCGGAGACGATGCCGAATCTGGTTTCAAACGTGGAGATTTACCGGCTCATGTACCGAACACTCTTTGGACGTAACCCTGAATCCTGAAAGGTCCAGGTCGGGAGGCGAATCGGCGATTAGATTTTAAAAGGCCAACCTGGTCAACTAAAGGCGAAATGGTTGCGCTACTTGAAAGAGTTCAAAAAGGGTGGGGAGTCGATTGAGGTGTGCGTTCGCGGGGATTCTGAATTCTCAGACATCCGAATCAGGATGGAACTGGAATGGCCTCGATTTTTGGCCTGAGGCACGGTGGGAGTCAGTCGTCGTGGCTTCTATGATCGCGCGTAGTCCGGCGGTCGTCTTCTCCAATCCCGGAATCAGGGTTACCCCACTTCCACGGCACTCCTGTCGCAATCGCTTTATTTTCGAGGATAGGTCAGGATGTCTGAGGCATGGGCCTGGCTTTTTATTGGCACTACCTCTGCTTTGAGGGCGCGGTATTGGCCGACGGGATTTAATCGGGACTTTCTGCTTGCGGTAAGCGGCATCCTTTTGAACCGTCTGTGGTCATGGCGATCCAATTCCTGCATACCCGTATTCGCGTCAGCGACCTCGAGAAATCGATCCGGTTCTACGAAACCACCTGTGGGTTCGAGGTTTTTAAGCGCAGTGACAAATCACCGGCTGGCAATCAAATTGTTCATCTCGAGATCCCGGGGAACGCCCATATGCTGGAGCTGTGTTATTCTCCGGATTTCAAGGTCGAGTTCCCTGAGGATCTGATGCATACCTGTATTGGGGTCGATGATATCGTCGACTACTGTGAAAAGCTGGAGAAAGCGGGAATCGACATCTGGCCGGGAGACTGGAAGGAAAAATTTACCACAGGCGGTCGGAAGATGGCCTTTATCACCGATCCTGACGGCTACGAGGTCGAGATCCTTGAGAACGCGTAAGAGTCGGTTCGCGAATCGTTTTCGGCGATCAGGATTGCGGGAACGAGCAGGATTTCGATCAGGACCGGGATTATGTGGGTCTGACGATCATCTGCTACAGTTGTTTGACGACCGCCCTCGCGACGCCCTGAACCTGAAGTTCGTCGATTGGAAAGAGTTGGGGATAGTCGGGATTTTCGGCCTTGAGGTAGGGGCTTGACCCCGGGTTCAGGATAAAGCGTTTCAGGGTGACCTCTCCGTCGATGAGGGCAGCGACAATTTCACCGTCGCGGGGTTCGCGGGTCTCGATCACAACCGTATCGCCGTCGTCGATCCCGGCGTTGATCATGCTGTCGCCGGATACCCGGATCGCAAATATGTTGGCCCCGCGGCGACGGGCGCGGGCGGTGTGAGCGTCGACCTGGAGGCGGTCAATTTCGCCGCCGGCCTCGATTCGGTCGGGGTAGCCGGCGGCGATGGACCCGAGAACGGGAATGGATTCGACCTCGATCTCTTCCTGGCGAAGGTCGGAGTAGTTGTTTTTGAAGTGGTAGGCGCGGGCGTGGCCGGGGGCGCGGCTGATATATCCTTTACGTTCGAGGGCACGGAGGTGTCCGACGACGGCGTTGGTGCTTTTGAAGCCGAAGAATTCCTGGATTTCCCGAATTGAGGGCCAATAGCCATCCGATTTGACGGCGATGTCGAGGAAGTTGAGGATTTCCCGTTGTTTGGAAGTGAGGACCTGCATTGTGAACAAACGTATATGTTGCCCATTTGTTCATTGCAAGTCAGAAATCCGGAAATACCCCCTGAGGAGAGCCCAAAGGATACCAAAGGTTTCGTGGCTGAGGGCAGAGGCCCTGTTGAGGGTTCCGCTCGATGGAAGGGGTGGGAGGACGCGGACGGGTAGGTTGGCAGCGTACGGTTCGGCGGCGACGGGGATCGGATCAATCCCAGCGTGGCGAAAAAAGGCCCGCGCGCGTCGCAGGTGGACCGAGGATGTGACCAACCAAACGTGATTGGGATCGAGGGATTCTGCCACGATGAGGGCGGCAACGGCCTCGGCTTCGGCCCGAGTGTCAAGCGGTTCACGAAGGGGCCGGAGCCGTTCCGGGGCGATCCCAAGGGCGACGGCGGCAGCGTGCATGATCCCGGCCGGGCCGATTCCGTGATCGGGGGTGTATCCGCAGACGGCGAGAACAGCATCCGGGAAGCGTTGGGCGATCTCGACCCCGGTTGCGAGTCGGGCGGCGGCAGCTGGTTCCAGCCCGGCAACGGCGGTTGGCCAGGGACTGTCGGCGACCCCGGTACCGAGAACGACGATGAGGGCCGGGGGATCTGTGGGAAGGGTGGAGGGGGGCAGTTCGACGATCGACGATGCCTGTCGAACGATGGGGTCGCAGGAGGCGAGGAGGATAATGACAACGGCCAGCACAAGGGGGAAAGCGTTGCGTCGGGAGGGCTTTCGCAGGGTCAGCCCGAGGCCGATGAGTCCGAGAACAAGGGCAAAGCTGAGCGGGTCGAGAAACCACCCCACGGCCTTCTTGAGGTAAAATCCCGTCATGGAAGTGGGGGGTGGGGGCGGTCCCGGATCACGGTGCCGATGGTACACCCGCTGGGACTCGAACCCAGATCTACGGCTCCGGAGGCCGTTGCTCTATCCATTGAACTACGGGTGCAGGGGAATAGTTGTGTAAAGACCATCGGGGGACGGAAGGCAATCGAAAAGGAGACGGCCCATTTTTCAGTCGAGAACGATTTCCTCGAAGAAGGCGAGTCGTTTGAGGCGAATGAGGCGTTCAATGTCGCTGGAGAAAAGGCCGGGTTCGTTTCCGTAGAGGTTCGTCCGAGAGCGGAGAACGAGATCGCGAAAAAAATTCCGGAGGGCTTCGTCACTGACCTTGCCGCTGCTGCGATTGTTGATCGAGGGGAAGGTCCAGTTGTCTTCGAAGAGGCGTCGGAGAGCAGCCGGGTCGGTGGGGACTTGTTGTGAAAGAGTGCTGGGCTCGGTCGAATCGCGGGCAGCGTTGAGAAAGAGCATCAGGAAAGCGACCGAGAGAAAGACGAAGTCGGCCATTTTGTCGAGGGGGGAGAAGGCGGGGGCGTAGGAGTCGAGATCAATTCCTTTGAGCTGGCCGTTGCGGTTGATCATGAGGTTGCCGTTCTTGAGATCGTGGATTGCGAATCCGAGGGAATGGCATTCTTCGAGCCAGAGGAGCGTGCTGGTGAGGATATCGAGGAGTTGGGGGAGCGACAGCCGGGTGGTAAAGGGGTTACTGGCGCGCTGGCGTCGCCATTTTTCGCCTCCGGAGCTGCTGATGGAATCCTTCAGGCGCTGTTCAAGCTCGACCGCGGCAGTCCCGGCGACGTCCGGGCGGTTCAGGCTGGAGTGTTCCATCCCGGCAATATTGAGAAGATGGTCGAGGGTATCGCCGTCGATGTGTTGGATGATGTGGTAGGTGAATTTTCCTTTCTTGAGAGTTCCGGCGTCGTGGATCCGGATGACGTGAGGTGATCCCGCGAGTTTGTTTCCAATCCCGAGAATTGTATCAATATCTGCAATACATTGTTTGCGGTTTCCCTTATTCAACCGGTCGACCTTGATGGCGACCCGTTCGGGGAGGGATCCATTGGTCCGGTTGACTGCCTCGTAGACCCGGCCAAAGTCGCCCATCCCGAGTTGTCGGATCAAGGAGTAACCGAGATCATCGAATTCATCGGAGACCTTTCGCCAGGCCTTGAGGTCATCTTTATTGAGGATGCCGTACGCGTCGATGGTTGGGCCGGGGGTGGATATTCGGCGGTTTTTTTTCCATTCGAAGGGCATCGCCCGCATTTTCGGATGCGTTTCCGGCATGATCCCGGCGAGGCTGAGGCGAATGTAGCGGTTGTCGAGGTAGTCGCGGACGAGGATGGAGACCAGTCGACGGTCATTTTCGCTGAGATCGCGGTTGTGGAGAAAGCTGATCTGATTGAGGAGGCGACAAAAGGGGTCCTGGTCGAAGAGGCGTTCAATCGGGATCTTCCGCTGTTCGGAAACGTGCCGGAGAAAAATCTCGCCAGCGAGGTTGGGAACCAGATTTCCCAATTTTTTCCCATCGAAGAGAACGTTCAAGGTAATGACGGCGAGCTCGGAGGTGGTTCGAATCTTTTCGATGAAGCGATCGCGGGGCCGGCTGGTGAGGATGAGTTCGGCAATGATTTGGGATATCAGGGGCCAACTGCGACCGAGGATTTCGAGACTGTCGGCGCTGTGGGGGACCTCGCCGAGGGCACTGGCAACCTTTTCGGCGAGGCGGTGCTGGAGAACGATGGCGATCTCGGAAGGGGAGCTGTTATCGATCACGCGAATTTCGCGGGTGGCATCGGCTGGTACGGTCCGACTGAAGCGGATGCGGATCGGGGCCTCCTCGTTCGAGAGGTTGCCGAAAACGTTGAAATTGAGACGATCCCGGAGGCCGGGCCGAGCCCCGAGGCGTTTATTGAGGCTGGCGGATGCAATCTGGAGGTATGCAGCGAGGTGGGAGCCGAGGAGACCTTCGCCACGAAAACCGAGCTGATGCCGATAAGAGTCGTATTCGAGGGCGATAGAATCGTCTCGAATCGTTCGCTGTTCAGGTTTGGTGTTCAGGTAATGGATCCATTCACGGGGAGTTCCGGAAAAGACGGTTGCCGAGATGTCCGTCCGGATAGCCGCTTGCCGAGGTCTATCCGAATCGGACGAAGGGGCAGACTCGTCCCTCGGGGAAAGCCATCGTCGGATCATCTTTGTGGGGAAGGCAGCCATCGCGGTTTTCAGTATGGTCTGTTCGATGAGGTGATCGTGGTCAAGCGTGGCCTGCGGTTGACATGGGGTTCGGGGACTTCAAGCTGAAGCTCAATGAGCGATGACATAACGAATCAGACGGGCGATAGACCATTGCGGCTGAATCTGTATCTGATCGGTTTTATGGGGACGGGGAAAAGTGTGATCGGGCGGGCACTGGCGAAGTCGATGGATTATCGGTTTATCGATTCGGATCACTGGATTGAGGAGACGCAGGGCCGGACGATAACGCGAATCTTTGAGGAGTTGGGAGAGGCTGCATTTCGGGAGATGGAACGGGATTTTGTGTTTCGGGGACACCCTCGCGAAGGCTGCATTGTGGCTTGTGGAGGGGGTTTGGCGGTGCAGGCCGGGTTGCTCGAGGCTCTCGAGTCGAAAGGGGTGGTGGTGGCATTGTTTGCTTCACCGGAGACGATTTTGCGGAGGGTATCGGGGAACCGGAACCGGCCGTTGCTGAATGTGAAGAACCCGGCGGCAGAGATTCAGAGATTGTTGGAAGTCCGCGATGCTTGCTATCGGCGTGCCCGGATTGGCGTGATGACGGATTTCCGGGGAATCCATGAATTGCGAGAGCGTATTCGACAGATCTACTTCCAGCGGGTGCGTGAGATCCAGCGCGAGGGGGATCAGAGGAGAGTTGATAGAGCGGGGTAAGTTGGGTCCGGGGGCATCAGGCGGACCTTGTTTTCGGTTCAGAAATGTTCTTTGATGGAGATGTTTTATGGTCCGGACCGCGATAAGGCTTTTTCTGATTTTGATGGTTTCGCTTCCTGTTGCGATTGCTTTCGCGGAGGCACCGGAAGGGCTTGGAGAATTGGAGCTGACCGCGAATTGGCGGGAGTGGACGGATCGGGAAGGCCGTGTGGTGGTTGCCCGCTTTCGGGCGGTGAATGAGGGCGCAGGTTTAATGGAGTTCCGATATGGAGAGGTTTATCTGGTGGACCTCGAAATCTTTTCATCCGGGGACCGGGTTTATCTGCGACGCCTTTTGCAGGAAGGCTTGGTGCCACGCCTGCGGTCGGCGGATGAAATCATTGGAGAGGTTGCCCGGAAGTTGTCCCAAAATTTCAAATACGCACTTCCGCGATCGATTAATCAGTATGTCAAGGATCTGCCGGAGGTGATTGATGCACAGAGACGGACCGATCTGGCACCGCGGGAAAAGTATTTTGAGGAGAGAGACCGGCTGAGGCGGACGATCATCGCAGCGGAAAATGAGTATGACCGGTTTTTCCGGGCGTTTCTCGAGCCGGTGGGGGCTTTTATCGGGATCAATAATTCGTATGGTCCGACCGGAATTGAGCTTTCATATCTGCATGGTTTGGAGTTCCTTGGGAAATTTGAGGATCCGTCGAATCGCCGTCGTTGTTTGCGGTTTCTGAAGCAGCAGCCGGGTTATCAAAAATACGTCGGCGATGTGCTTAACGAGGCGTTGTCACAATCGGAGTACATGGCCGATCAGTCGGAGATGAATGCCTTTCGAAGTCGTTTGCAGCGCGGAGGGGCGGCCCTGAATTCGATTTTTTCGGATGAAACCGCACTGTCCCATGACGAGCTGCGTGAGCTGGCCTGGCTCCTGGATGAGGTCATCAACTGGAACGCTGAGAATGAAGATGCCCTAAAGCGGAAGTGATCGGTGGAGTCGGGCTGATCAAGCAAAGACGATCGTAAGGTTGGGCGCTGCGGAGATCGAAGCAATGAGGGTTTCGAGGCGATCACGAAGTAGCGCGAGATCGGATCGCTTGCGGGATGACCAGCGCTGGTGCGGGCCGACGAAGGTGCGTTCGAGACCAGTGATGACGACGGTTAGTCGGTCGCCGGCGTGGGCCCGCCGAACGAGCTTCTCGACACGTGAGAAGAGCCAGAGCGGTTCGGCATCGGCCCCAGAGCCGGCCTCGATGTGGATGACCCCGGGAAGCGGGGGGTCGGGTTGGAGGCGAGAGGCGATGCGGTAGGAAGCTTGTCCCTGGCGGACCATGAGGGCGGTCTCGACCGGTTCGCGAATCGCCCGTTCGATCAGTCCCCTTTCAAAGCTGAGAGCGTCCTCGGGATCGAGTCCGGCGATAGAGCCAAAGACCCGGCTGAGCCGCCGGAGTTCGGACAGATCCCGCTCGGTGAGCGGGGCGTGAGAGGCAACGACACCGTCCATGGTTCGGAGTTTGGAAAAAAAAGGGGGAAAAGCCAGAAAAGAATTGTTACGGTTTGGATGAAATTGATGGTTTGAAATGGGTTTGTCACCGAGGGGCGGTGACAACACGGTTTTCCGTATGCGGGTTGAGAAAGAGTGGCGTCTGCCGGTGCCGGGAGAGACCCTGCGTGCCCCCGTGTTCTGGATACTGGGACCGTTATTGTTTGGGGTTGCGGTCCATGGGTGGTGGTCGCCGAGGGGTGATGCCTGGGAATACTGGTTGATCGCGGTCTTGATGTTTGGTCTCGGAGCGAAGTTTGCGGATGGGATAGCGGTGCTGGGGTTAATTGCGGGAGGTGGGTTCCTTCTGGGGCTGGGAACAGGCGCTGTGATCCGCCCCCCGGACGCGGTGTTGGAATGGCGCGATTTGCCTCCGAGAGAGGCAACCCTCGACCTGGAATTATCGCGGGTTCAAGAGCAGGAATACGATAGCTTTGCCGGGTTCTCGGGATGGGCGACGGTGCTGGATGCGCCCGATGTGGTTCGGGAAGTGGTTGGCTGCAGGGTCTGGTTTGGCGGTACTGTGCGCGATCCCGGGGCGATCCCGGCGCGTGGGTCGGTTGTTCGGGTACGTGGAGTTTTGAAAGGATTTGCGGGGGCTGACGGGGGATTCGAGGAAGGGCTTTTCCAGTCGGGCTACTGGTTTGGGATCGGACGGGTGACGGTTCTCGAACTGCTTGAGGAGCCGGGGTCCTGGGCGGTTTTCCTGAACGGGTTGGCAGACCGGATTCAGGCGTCGTTGAAAGAGGGAATGTCAGAGGAAAATAGATACATGGCGCTGCATACGTCGATCATGCTGGGGTGGAAGCATTTGGTGGATCCCGATCTGCGTGAGCAGTTTCGGTTGACCGGAGTGATTCATGTGATGGCGGTTTCCGGCCTGCATGTCGGGATGGTTTTGATTGTGGTTTGGAGGATCGCGCGTTTGGCGAGAATGGGGCCAAAGCTGAGCCTGGTGGTGGCGTTGGGGATCAGTCTGTTACACGTCCTCGTGACGGGGGCGCCTCCTTCGGCGGTGCGAGCTTATCTGATGGCGGTGATTCTGTCACTGGGGCCGTTGTTTGGTCGTCGTTATGACCCGATATCAGCGATCACGGTATCGGCTTTGCTGGTGGCGGTTCTATTCCCGAATCAGATCGTTAGCGTTGGTTTCCACCTTTCGTATCTGGTCGTCGGGGCAATCGTTCTTTGGGCGATGCCGATCCTGCAATGGATGGATCGGGTTCGAAAAGATATGGCTGAACCGGAGATGCCAGCCGATGAGGACGTCGCCGGAGAAATCCGGATGGCAGGATTGGTCCGGGGACTTGTCTTCTGGTTGGTCGGATTGTTTGTCGTAGGGGTGGCGGCCTTTGTGGTTTCGGTTCCGTTGACGATCGATGATTTTGGGACGCTTCCGTGGATGGCCTTGCTGATTAACCCGGTGGTTGTGCCTTTGGCATCGATAGTGATGTTGCAGGGAGTGCTTTCGGTTGGGTTCGGATTGATTGGGCTGGGCGCGGTTAGTGGATTCATCAATCACGGGGCATGGGTGTGTCTGGCGGCGATGGAGGAAATGGTGGGATGGGCAGCTTCCCTCGGGGTGAATCAGACCGGTATCGACTTTCCGGTTGACGGCGAGGGGCTCGTATTGTCGTCGGTGATTCTTTTCCTGATGCTGGCAATTCCACCGGTACGGAGTGGTCGTTTGAGGTGGGGAGCGTTGATTCCGGTGGTGGCGGGTTTGGCGAGTGTGTGGCTTGCACAGTAGGCAGGAATCGGTCAGAGTGGCGGTATGATGAAATCATCCTATGAGTTGGCGATGGAACGGCTGGCGGCGAGCGATCCCGATAGTGTGCGGGAACTGAGTGATGCCCAGAGAGAGACCTTGGGTGTCGTCACGGAAAAGTACCGAGCGAAGCGGGCGGAGCGGGAGGTTTTTTTGAGGGGAAGAATCGAGACCGCGCGAATCGGGGGTGACGCAACGGAGGCGGGGCAGATCGAGCGCCAGCTACGGGATGAATTGGCGACGATTGCCGAGGACGAGGAGCGCGAGAAAGAGCGGATCCGAAATGGAGAAACTGCCTGATGCCGATCTATCGCTACGCAGTTTTTGATGCCGATGGAAGGCAGGTGGAGGTTTACGAGGCCGATCAGCGAGTTGGCGAGCCCGCGATGGAGGTTCATCCGGTGACGGGTGAGCGGATGGTACGGCTCTACGATGCCCCGAACCTGAACGTGCGGTATCCGGAAAAGACCCTCAATCGCAAGCTTGAGCCCAAGGAGCTTGAGGCAAAGGGCTTTACCAAATACTTACGGGATCCTTTGAATGGCTCCTACCACAAGGTAAACCGGGGGCGGGGGCCTGCGGTTATCGATCCGGGACCGGGGACGGCTTGAGTTCTGCCCGAATCGGGTAATCCGGACCAATCCAGCAGTGGCGGGAATGGCGATTGTTTCGGGCACGAATGATTCGCCGTCAGGAGCAACCAAGGCTGGTTCCGCAGTTCAGACAGGTGGCGCAAGTGCCGGTAATCTTGACGCGGTTGCTGCCGCATTCAGGGCAGGTGAGGCTGCCCTCGGATTCAGTCAGGAGTTTGAGTTGTTCGGGCGTAAGTTCGTTTTGGGTGGAATCGTTTTCGCGGGGAATGGTTGTTGCCGAGGGGGATCGGTCTTCGATGGATTCACCTCCAAGTGCGGCGGGTGACATTTTCTCACGATAGCCCGGGATGAATTCCATCCCGAGGAAGCGGGCGACGTAGTCGATGACGCTCTTGGCCATGGGAATGTCAGGGTTCCGGGTCATGCCCTCGGGTTCGAAGCGGACGTGGGAAAATTTTCTGACGAGGGTTTCGAGGGGTACCCCATACTGAAGGCAGAGGGAAAGGAGAATCCCGACGGTGTCCATCAGGCCGTTGATTGTGCTGCCGGCCTTGGCCATCTGGATAAAAATTTCGCCGGGAGTTTCGTCCTCGAACTGGCCAATCGTGAGGTAGCCCTCGGTACCTCCAAGATTGAATTTGTGGGTTAGGCTGCGACGGGTATCGGGGAGTTTGCGCCGGTAGGGTTCGGTTACGATCTGAACGGCGGGTTTTTCCTTTTCCCTATCTTTATTGGTCTGAATGGGGGCACTGCGTTTGGAGCCGTCGCGGTAAATGGCGACCCCTTTGACGCCGAGTTTCCATGCCTCGATGTAGGTGTCGCGGATATCGTCAATGGTTGCCTCATTGGGCATATTGACAGTTTTCGAGATGCCGCCACTGAGGAACGGTTGAACGGCGGAAATCATTTTCAGGTGTGAGATTGGGCTGAGGACGCGGTGTCCAAGGCCGCTGCGGAAAGCGGTATCAAAGACCGGAAGATCCTCCGGGCGGATCCCGGATTGATGGACCCTTTCACCGATAGTGATGGGCTCGAGGGTTCCGTGTTCTTTGATTTGGCGAGCGGCATTCTCAATCGTGGCGGGGTCGTATCCGAGGAATCGAAGGGCCATTGGGACGGTTTTGATGGGCAAGGTGAGCATGCCGCCTCCAGCGAGCTGTTTATAGGCGACGAGCCCGATGGCAGGTTCGATTCCGGTGGTGTCGCAATCCATCAGGAATCCGATGGTGCCGGTGGGGGCAAGGACGGTGACCTGGGCGTTGCGGAATCCGTAAATTTGACCTCGTTCGCCCGCATCTCCCCAAGTATCCGCAGCAAATTCACGAATCGCGGCCGGACAACCGTCGCCGATACGGCCGACGGCTTGTTGGTGTTTGCGGATAACGGCCTGCATGGAGGCAACGTTGTCGCTCTCGGGAGGGTTGGGAACCCCGTAAAAGCAGGCGTCGTGGTAACCCTCAAAAGCCCCGAGTTTCTCGGCGATCTCGGTTGATGTCCGGTAGGCGGTGCCGGTCATGACGGCAGTGATTCCGGCGGCTAAATCCCGGCCTGAATCGGAGTCGTATCCGACCCCATAGCTCATCAGAAGAGCCCCGAGATTGGCATAGCCGAGGCCGAGGGTACGGAACCAGTGGGAGTTGTAGGCAATTCCCTCGGTGGGGTAGGACGACCGGTCGACGATGATATCCTGGGCAATGATAAAAATGCGGCAGGCACGGGCAAAACCCTCGTGGTCGAATCCGTCGGCGGTGCGAAACTTGAGGAGGTTAATGCTGGCGAGATTGCAGGCCGAGTTGTCGAGGAAGAGGTATTCCGAGCAGGGATTGGTGCAATTCTGGCGGCCGGATCCTTTGCAGGTGTGCCACTGGTGAATGGTGTCATCGAACTGCATTCCGGGATCGCCGCAAAGGTGGGTGCCCTCGGCGATCTTGCGGAGAAGACGCCGCGCATCCTTTTTCTCGCAGGTCTCGCCGTCGGTTACGCGACGAGTCCACCAGGTCGAGTCGCTTTCGCCGGTTGCGGCGCGCATGAAGGCATCAGAGGCCCGGACGGAAAGATTCTCGTTTTGAAATTTGATCGAGCCATAGGCCTCGCCGTTGAAGCCGGGATCGTAGCCCTGTTCTATCAACGCCCAGGCCTTGCGTTCTTCGATTGGTTTGGCCTCGATAAACTCCTCGATGTCGGGATGCCAATCCTTGAGCGTGTTCATCTTGGCAGCGCGGCGGGTCTTGCCGCCGCTTTTAACGACCCCGGCAACGGAATCGTAAACGGCGAGAAAGCTAAGAGGCCCACTGGGGCGACCGCCGCCGGAGAGCTTTTCGCGGGTGGATCGGATGGATGTGAGATCGGTACCGCTGCCGCTGCCGAACTTGAAGAGCATGGCCTCGGCGTGGGCGAGTTTCATGATGGATTCGAGATCGTCATCAACGTGTTGAATAAAGCAGGCGGAGCATTGCGGGTGGACGTATTGGCTGGCAGCGCGGCGGACACCGTTCTCGTTGAGATCCCAGTAGAAATTGCCTTTGGCGGAATTGTCCCCGACCCCGTAGGCGTGATGCAATCCGAGGTTGAACCAAACGGGGGAGTTGAACGCACCGACCTGATTGAGGCAAAGCCAGGTCAGCTCCTCGCGGAATGTTCGGGCGGTCTCATCGTCTGAGAAATATCCATCCGCGCGCCCCCAATCGGCAATCGTGCCGCAGACCCGGTCGAGGACTTCGCGAAAGGAGGATTCCCGGCCTCCCCGGCGGGGGTCGGTGCCGTTGTCGATGTCGCCGTAAAAGTACTTCGAGGCGAGAATCTTTGTGGCGAGATCGGAGAAGGCAGCGGGAACCTCGATGTTCTCCTGACGGAAGATGAGGTTGCCCTTTTCGTCGGCGATTTCGGCGGCGCGGAGATCCCATTCGATCTGTTCGTAGGGGTGGATATCGGGAGACGAAAAGCATCTTTGGATGATCAGTCCGGCGGAGGAAAGGCTCCTGGCGGAAGCGGAAGATTCGGAAGTGCTTTGGGTAGAGGGATTTTCGGCGATCATAGGGTGGGTTACTAGATGTTGTGGTCGCAGGGTAGTCGACATACTGCATATTGTGTTTTTAGAGAGGGGTGATTAAATAGCACGGAGAAAATGGGAGCCGGTCCTGATTGTTATTGGGTCTAATTGGTCGAATAAGCCCGATTCGGGAGACGAGTCCTTTGGGCACAAAAAAAGGAGGGGCCGGTCGGACCCCTCCTTGTAATGGAGAATCGGATTGTATCGATTAGAAGCGAGCGCGAACCGCAGTGTAGAACGTGGTCGATTCCATTGCGGTGAGGTCGGCTTCGATCGTATCCTTGAGTTCGGAGAACTCAACACCGGCCATGACCTTCAGGTTGTTGCCTGCGAGGTAGTAGTTGGCGCCGAAGTAGAAGGAGGTGTATTCGTCACCGTCATCAGCCTCCTCGGCGTTGGTACCTTCAGTGATGGCGTCGTCGAGTGCGGAGCGTCCAACGTAGCGGGAGAGAACGCCGATCCCGTTGACCGCGTCGGACTCGATGTAGTCGAAGCGGAAGACGAGCTCGAGAT
Organism: uncultured Puniceicoccaceae bacterium; assembly: GCA_964519935.1. GTDB lineage: Bacteria > Verrucomicrobiota > Verrucomicrobiia > Opitutales > Puniceicoccaceae > DAISIK01. The sequence continues at coordinate 16,290 of CAZFLQ010000011.1, forward strand.
TGTCGACGACCTCAACGTAGGGCATGATCATGAAACCACTGGTGGTGTCACCGGCGGCGTCTTCGGCCCAGGCGTAGTCGGCCTGAATGCCGAACATCCCGAATTCGATTTCACCGTTGATCGAGTAGACACCGTCGTAGTCGGCGTTGTCGGATTCGAAGAACTGGTTGGTCTGGAAGCCGATGTCGCCGTCGATGCCGTCGATGATTTCGCCGAGGTCGAGGAAGACCTGGAAGTTGGCTGCGAACTCGGTCGAACCGTCACCTTCGAGGGCGTTGTCGGTTTCGTCTTCGCCATTGAAGAGACCGCCGAAGACGGAGACCGGTCCGAGGCCAGCGTCAGCCCAGATGCCGACGGAGTCAGGTCCGTCGAAGGTGTTGGCGAGGAGCGAGCGCTCGACCGTCTTGATCGACGAAGAGGAGGTCGATTCTTCGCGGCCAACCTCGAGGTCGGTGTATCCGAAGCCGATGTCGATGTTGTCGATTCCGGTGTAGATGAGCTCACCCGTGTCGAGTTCGGCACCTTCCGGGGAGATGTTGAGGAAAATGTCATACTTCCACGGAGCGGTCATCTTGCCTTCGAAGCCGAAGCGGACGCGTCGGGTTTCAAAGGTGGAGTAGTCTTCGGTGTTGGCATCCTCGTAATCAGAATCGAGGGTCGCGTATCCGAACTGCCAGTGGAAGCGGGCCTTGGCCTTGACCGAAGCGGTGGTATCCCGCTTGGCTTCGACGAAGACCTTGTCGGATCCGCCCTTGGATTCGGACATCATCGAGTCAGCCTGAGCCTGGGTAATAAACCCATTCTTGACGAGAGTGTTGACGAGAGCATCGTCAGCACCCTGAACGGAGCCGAAGAGGGCCCCGGCAGCGAGAACGCTGAGAACTTTGGATTTTGTGTTCATTGCTTGTTGTTTGTAGGTTGGTGTATGGCCGAATGATTCAGCACTCTCTGAGGTTTCACTTTCGTGGATGGGGTTTCAATTACAAAAGCTGGAGGGATTCAAATCTTCACGGAGTTGTAACAAAGGCTGTTCGAGAAGTTTTGACGCCCTACGTTTGAAATCACGTTGAGCCGGGGGTGATGACTGGCTGCGAACTCGCTGATTCCTCCGATGTTGATCAGATTGCAGCGAGATTTTCAGTCCTATGTTCGTATCAAAATTTCGAATACGAATGCTTGGGAACGATAGGATTGATTCCCTGAGGAAGGGAGTCCAACACGGTCGAATCGGGATAACGTCTTCCGGTTACGGGATTGTCACTACGGGATTCCAATTTAGAGATTGGCGAAGATGTTGGGTCGATTCTTTATCCATCTTGTGTTGGAGATTCCAACGCTAACCAAGAACGAAAACGACACTATGAAGAAAACAATCCAATCCACCTATCTGATGGCGGCCGGACTTTTCGCCTCCACTGCGGCATTTGCTGTGGTCGACGAGAATCTGCCCACCTACGAGCCTGTTTCCGGTGTTTCCGGCACGCTCAACTCAATCGGTTCCGATACTCTCAACAACATGATGACCCTTTGGGCGGAAGGCTTCCGGGCGGTCTACCCAAATGTGCAGATTCAAATCGAAGGCAAGGGATCTTCGACGGCTCCTCCGGCCTTGATCGGGGGCACGTCGCAGCTCGGACCCATGAGCCGCGAAATGAAAAGCTCTGAAATCGATGCGTTCGAATCCAAGTATGGCTACAAGCCAACGGCGGTCGGAACGTCGATCGACGCGCTTGCGGTCTTTGTCCACAAGGACAACCCGATCACCAACATGACGATGACCCAAGTCGACAGCCTGTTCTCGAGCACCTACAAACGTGGTGGAACGCCGATCGCCCGTTGGTCCCAATTGGGCGTGAGCGGTGATCTTGGCAACCAGCCGATCAGCCTCTACGGCCGTAACAGTGCTTCTGGTACATACGGGTTCTTCAAGAAAGTCGCGCTTCAAGGAGGTGATTTCTCTCCACGAGTGAAAGAGCAACCCGGTTCTTCCTCAGTCGTGCAGGGTGTTGCCAGTGACCTTGCAGGTGCGGGCTACTCCGGTATCGGATACTCGACCTCGGGTGTGAAGGCGATCGATCTCGATGGCTTTCACCCAACTCCGGAGGCTTGCCTTTCCGGCGATTATCCTCTCGCACGGACACTCTTCGTCTACGTGAACAAGGCCCCGAACCAGCCGATCGACAAACTTACTTACGAGTTCCTGCGATTTGTGCTCTCGAAGCAAGGTCAGGAAGTGGTTGCCAAGGACGGTTACTACCCGCTGCCAGCTCCGATCGCTGCGCAGATCCTCGCGTCGCTGCAGTAAGTAATAAATCCTGCATTAACGAATATTGATTCGGCCGGAGTCCGATCCTCCGGCCGAATTCCCCCCCTGACTGCGTTCTGCACCCGCTTTACCCCAAGCATTTTCAAGACTCCGCTCAAGTTTTCCCTTCGTCGCATCACTATGGCCATTGAAAGAAACCCAATCGAAACAGACCCGAATCGCTTTGAGGTCGCAAAGAAGACCCTTGTCTTTGACCGCGTAATGACCGTCGTCATCAAGTTGGGCGGTCTCGGAGTGATTGCTGCTGTTTTCGGAATCTTTGTATTTATTCTGTCTCAGATCCTACCTCTTTTCGGAGGTGCCAAGGTGTCCGAGCGAGGAAGTCTGGAGGTTGATGTTGCCGACCCCACCGTGATGGGCGTGGACGAGTGGGGCGAGCTACCCTTTATTTTCACCGACGATGGACGGCTCTTTTTCATCGATCTGCGGACGGATCCCGAAACGCGTGAGATTCTCCTCGACGAAAACGGCGACCTCGCGACCGGGTCGCGGGGCATTTTTGAGGAAACACTCGACTTGCCGAAAGACCTCGATTGGGAGCAATTTCGGTTCGACAACTATAGTGGTACGATCGTGGCTGCCTCGACCGAAGGTACCTTTGCGACGGTCGGGATCACCTACAAGCCGGAGTTCGGCGCGGATGGCGTCCGCACGATTCAGGAAACTGTGAAAGTCTCCTCACCCTTCAAGATCGATAATCTCTCTGGAAAAGTGATTGATCTGGACTTTTTCGGCACCGCCGAGCGGCAGTTGGTCGGCGCGGTGATCGAGACAGATGGGGAGACGAGGGCGATTTTGCAGCCCTTCAATGCGAAGCGGAGTCTTTTCGGGGCTTCTGAGATGACAGCCGGACAGCCTATTGATCTCACTCCCTTAATCGAAGGTGAACCGCAGTTCATCCGCACCGGTGGAAACGGCGACCGGGTGATCATTGCGACCACGACCGGTCGATTCTATTATTTTGCAGCGAGAGGTTCCGAGCCTGAGTTAATGCAGGTTTTTGAACCCTACGAGGGTTCCGAGGGCGTGAAGATTGTCTCTGCGGATTGGCTTTTTGGGCGCATTTCGATGGTCCTGACAGCTGACGACGGTAGCAATATCGTGATTTCCAGTTATCTGGATCGGGAGTTGGGAAAAATCCAGTACTTGAAGATTAAGGATTTTGCGTCATTTGAAAATGGCACAAAAAATTTCTCGCACTCCTTGCGGAACAGGGCGTTTTTGTTGTCAACCGGTAATCGCTTATCCCTTCGGTATGCGACGACCGAAAAGGTGCGATGGGAAAAAGAAGCCGACTACGAGGTGGTTCTTTCAGCACTCGGTCCGAAGTACGACTCAATTTTCTCTCTCGATAGCGAAAACCGACTCCACGTTTACAACTTGAAAGATAAACACCCCGAGGCTGGTTTCTCTGCCTTCTTCGGCAAGATCTGGTATGAGGGGCAAAGTGCCCCTGACTACCAGTGGCAGTCAACCGGTGGGAGTTCGAGCTTTGAAGCCAAGCTGTCAATCGTCCCACTCTTTTTTGGTGCGATCAAAGGAACCCTCTACGCGATGATGTTCGCGGTACCGATTGCGATCCTCGCCGCAGTCTATACCTCACAATTTCTGACACCGGAGGCAAAGAAAATCATCAAGCCGACGATGGAGATCATGGCCTCGTTGCCTTCTGTTGTCCTCGGATTTCTGGCCGCCTTATGGCTCGCTCCGATTTTGGCGGATCGAGTGCCTTCGGTCTTGACGATTTGTATCCTCATCCCGGCGATGGCGATCCTGATCGGATTTGTCTGGGGGCGGCTGCCCCAAGGCATTCGAATGCACCTCAAGCCCGGCAGTGAGTTTTGGGTAATGATACCGATTGTTTTGGTGGTCGGGTTCATTGGTTGGTCATTGGGTCCAGTCGTGGAGTCGATCTTCTTCGGAGGAAACTTCCGGGCCTGGTGGCCGGAGGCGACTGGAGCCAGCTACGAGCAGCGAAACTCCCTCGTGGTTGGATTTATGGTGGGGTTTGCGGTGATTCCGATCATCTTCACGATTTCCGAGGACGCTCTTTCGAATGTTCCGCCTTATCTTACCTCGGCATCGCTGGCCCTCGGGGCGTCGCGCTGGCAGACGGCGTGGATGGTGGTACTGCCGACCGGTTCGCCAGGGATTTTTTCCGCTCTGATGATTGGTCTGGGTCGTGCGGTCGGGGAGACGATGATCTTCGTGATGGCAACCGGGAACACGGCGGTGATGGACTGGAACATCTTCAACGGTATGCGGACTTTGGCGGCCAACATTGCGGTCGAACTCCCCGAAGCCGCCGAGCATAGTACTCTGTACCGAACCCTCTTTCTCGGAGCGATGGTGCTCTTTGTTCTGACCTTTGCGGTGAACACGATCGCGGAGGTTACCCGCCAACGCCTACGGGAAAAATACAAAACTGTCTAACCGGAGTCGGGAGATATTTGAATGGATAACCAGAACGACACTGAACTAACACCGGAAGAGGCAAAGGCCCGCCGGGATCTCGAGCGCTCGGAATACCCCCGCGGTGAGCCCCAAGTCTGGTTTACCAGCATGGGCCTGGCAATCGGGATTATCATGGTCTTCACCCTCTTGGCGGTGATTTTCCTGAACGGGTTCACGGTCTTTTGGCCGAAAAAGGTCTACGAGTTTTCGTTTGTAGAGGGCGTCACCTTCCAGGGGTCGGAAACTTTTGCCGGGGCAATAGCGTTGGAACGTGAAAAGCGCATTCAAGCCGCCGACGACCCGCTGACCCCGGAAGAAGAGGCAGCCGAGGTGGATGTCGCGGAAATGGTAAGGGTCCGCGAGTACCAACTATTTGTCGGCAACAAGCGGCAGTATGGGCAGATGTACAAATTTGTGGATATTGCCTCGATTGCAGACCGCACTGTGCCCGAGGATATCATCGAACTGGAGCGTCTGGAGTGGGGCAACGCTATCGGGTATCCGGTAGAGCTCCGGTATAAGGACGGAACCGTCCTCAAGGCGGAGGACGAAACCTTTAGAAAAGTGCTCGCCGAGGCGATCAAAGCTGCCAACGAGCGCCGCGAGCGCTTCACCGAAATCGAGACCAAGCCGATTGGGAAGATCAATCGAAAGATGGAGAATCTTCGACTGGAAAAGGCTTTCTTTCTCTCGAAAGGGGATGAGGATGATGCGAAAAAGATTGCGAAGATTGATGAGTCCCTCGCAGAGCTCCAGACCGAGTACGAAGATCTCGCGGCTGAAGCGAAGGCTCTGCGGGATGCGGCTTCGGATCAAATTTTTGTCTATCGATTGGCCACAGGGCAAAATGTTGAGCTTCCGATCGGTGAAATCACCTATCACTATTATCCAAACCAGCTTGGCTTTTTGGGGAAGGTTTCGTTCTTTGTCGGGCACGTTTGGTCGTTTCTGACTGAGGAGCCCCGTGAAGCGAATACCGAGGGGGGGATTTTCCCGGCGATCTTTGGTACCTTTACGATGACCCTGTTGATGTCGATTGCGGTGATGCCGTTCGGGGTGATTGCCGCAGTCTACCTGCGAGAATATGCCAAGCAAGGGCCCCTCGTTCGGTCGGTGCGGATCGCAGTCAACAACCTCGCCGGGGTACCCTCAATCGTATACGGGGTGTTTGGTTTAGGGTTCTTTGTCTACGTTCTCGGGGGAAACATCGATGAGCTTTTGTTTGCCAAACGTTTGCCGACACCGACCTTCGGGACCGGGGGTATCATCTGGGCGTCGCTGACGCTCGCGCTGATGACGGTCCCGGTTGTGGTTGTCGCGACTGAGGAGGCCCTCTCGGCTGTTCCTCGGGGCGTGCGTGAGGCATCTCTGGCTTGCGGGGCATCGAAGTGGCAGACGATTCAGCGGCTCGTGCTGCCCGCTTCTGCTCCAGGTATGCTTACCGGATTGATCCTCGCGATGGCCCGTGGTGCCGGTGAGGTCGCTCCGCTGATGTTGGTCGGGGTGGTGAAGCTGGCGCCGGCCCTTCCCCTCGACGGAACCTTTCCCTTCATCCACTTGGAGCGAAAGTTCATGCACCTCGGGTTTCACATCTACGACCTCGGCTTTCAAAGTCCGGATTCGGACGCCGCGAAGCCGATGGTTTTTGCCACAACCCTCCTCCTGATCATCTTGATTGTTCTGTTGAACATCACGGCGATCTCGATCCGCAACCACCTCCGCAAGAAATATAAGGGCGATACCTTCTGATAGTGCGGGAAACTCTTCAAATCCAACTCAAACCATATATCTTCAACCATGGAAACAACAACTGAAACCCCCACCAAGCCTCAGGGCGACATGGTGATTGAGAATCCCTACATCAAAGTGACTGATTACAGCTTTTGGTATGGGGATGCCAAGGTCCTGCACGACATCTCTCTCGACATCGAGCGGAAAAAGGTGACCGCCTTTATTGGGCCCTCCGGGTGCGGGAAGTCCACGCTTCTCCGCAACTTCAACCGGATGAACGACCTGATTGATGGCATCCATCACGACGGCGATATCGTGATCAACGAGCGGAGTATCTATGATCCCCGGCTGGAGGTTATCGCCTTGCGCAAGCGGATCGGAATGGTCTTCCAGAAATACAATCCATTCCCAAAGTCGATCTACGAGAACATCATCTACAGCCTTCGGATCGCCGGGCGCTCGAAAAAGTCGCTGCTGGACGAGACCGTCGAGCACAGTCTTAAAGGGGCGGCATTGTGGGATGAAGTAAAGGATCGGCTTCACCAGAGCGCATTGAGTTTGTCCGGTGGTCAGATGCAGCGTCTGTGCATTGCCCGGGCGATCGCAAACTCGCCTGAAGTCCTCTTGATGGATGAGCCTTGCTCAGCCCTTGACCCGATCGCGACGGCAAAGGTTGAGGAGCTGATTCACGAATTGAAAAAGGATTACACGATCGTAATCGTGACCCATAACATGCAGCAGGCGACCCGTGTCTCGGACCGGACGGCGTTCTTTTACCTCGGAAAATTGATCGAGTATGATGATACCGAGAAGCTGTTCATGAACCCGAGGCAGGAGCAAACCGAGGCGTATGTCTCGGGGCGTTTCGGTTGATCTTCGGTTCGCGGTTGGCGTTTTCTTTTTGTTCAGACTACGGTGGGCTGTCGTCGCGGGGGCTGGCGGCTGACGTCTTCGAGGCGGGTAATCCAGGTTTTATCGGGATTACTCCCTTTTTGACTGTTCGTTGAAACGTGCCATTCGTTACTCTGGAGTCTGTTGAATGAAGCGATTTTTCCATGACGAGCTTTCCGGGATCGAATCAGATCTGATCTCAATGTCGCAAAAGGCTTATGAAAGTGTTCGCAACGCAGTGGCCGCCTTTGAAAACCGGGATTCGGATTTGGCGAGAAAGGTTATCGAGGACGATGAAGAGCTGGATCGTCTGGAATTGAAACTCGATCATGAGTCGACGAGGTATTTGGGATTGCGGCATCCGGTGGCGCGGGAGCTGCGTTTGTTGGCGATAACAATCAAGACCTCCCATGATCTTGAGCGGGTCGGCGATGAAGCGACGACAGTGGCAAAGCGGACCCTGCATCTCTTCGAGACGGCACCGTCTTTAAGAACACGGATTGATCCTTCGCCGATTCTGGTGATGGGAGATATGGCAGCGGCAATGTTGCGGCGTTCGATTGATGCATTTCTAACCCAGAATGTTGATAGGGCGGTCGCGGTCGTCCAGGATGATCGAAAGGTCGATGCGATGAACCGGGAAAACCTCGAGCGGTTCACGGGGTTGATTTCGGAGGATCCCGATTCGGCGGGCGGCTTTCTGGATTTGATTTTTATTTCGCGTTCGCTGGAGCGGATCGCTGACCACGCCACGAATATTGCCGAGGAGGTCATTTTCCTGATCAGCGGATCCGAGGTCAGGCATTCGGGATTGAAAAAGGGGCTGCAGGTCATCGAGTAGACGCGTTCAGGGACAAAGGGTCGAGCGTGCTTCAGGTCCTGGAACCGTTGTCGAAAACTTTGATCGTGAGTTGCGGGCGGACGGATCGGGGTCTTGGTGTAGAAGATGAGTGATGAGCTTCGCCAAAAGATTCTGGTTGCCTATGAAGAGGCCGTCCTGACGTCGGGGACCGTCCCGGCATCGGTGTTCGCATTTTGCAAGGAGCGGGGGATTCGGGAGCGGGATTTCTTTGACCGATTCTCCAGTTTCCCGCAGGTCGAGAGGGCCCTTTGGGAGAGCTGGGTGTCCGAAGCGATTGGAACGGTCGATGGGGATGCTGAAGCGAGCGGCTACAGTGCCCGGGAAAGATACCTCGCGTTTCTCTTTACCTTTGTCGAGGTAATGAAGGATCACCGATCCTGGATCCTGAGTCGTTTCCCGGGGCTTCCCAAGGCTTTGGGTTGCGAGGGATTCGCCGGGATGCGGGATGCTTTTGGGGCGTTTGCGAATGGGTTGGATGTGCGCCTGCCAGTTGAGGAGGTATCGGGCCGGTTCGCACCGTCGGATTGGCGGGCAAAAATCCTCTATCCGCATTTTCTGGGAGTGATCGACTTTTTCCGGAACGATGTTTCGGAGGGTTTTAGCCGAACGGATGCTTTTATCGAGAAATCTGTCCGGGCGGCATTTGAGGTTCTTGATGGTGGTGTTGTCGAAGCAGGGCTGGACCTCTTCCGGTTTTTGGCCGGGAACCGGAAAGGCGTTTGACGATGAGCCAACGATCTATTTCCAAATCGAAGGTGGCGCGGGCGGCGGCAATTGCCGGAACCGGAGTTCGCATCGGGGCGAACTACGCCCGCTACCATGGAGAGCGCCTGATCGGCAAATCGGATGGGCGGAGCCGTTTGCACGAGGCGAATGCGCGCGATACCTATGCGGCTTTCAGTCGCCTGAAGGGTGGCCCTTTGAAGGTCGCCCAGATGTTGAGCATCGATAAGAATTTATTACCAGAGCCGTACGTTAAGCAGTTTTCGCAGGCGCAGTACCAGGCTCCACCGCTCTCCTACCCTTTGGTGGCGCAGGTTTTTCGCCGTGAGTTTGGAAAGGGGCCGGAATCGGTTTTCGATGAATTCAGCCGGGAGGCGGTGAGTGGAGCCTCGATTGGGCAGGTTCATCGGGCGCGGATTGGGGATCGGTGGTACGCCGTCAAGGTTCAGTACCCCGGGGTGGCGGAGAGTCTGGATTCGGACATGCGGTTGTTGAAGCCGTTTGCGAAACGTATGTTTAATTTATCGGGGTCGGAGATGGAGCCTTATTTCGACGAGGTCCGGACGCGGTTACTGGAGGAAACCGATTACGGGCTGGAGCTGCGCCGGGCGACGGACCTTTCAAGCCGCAGTCTTAACCTTCCCGGAATCCGCTTTCCGGAGTATTTTCCCGAGCTTTCAACCCAGAGGATTCTGACGATGGAGTGGATCGATGGGGTTCCGCTGGACCGTTTTGCAGAATTTGCTGATGCGGAGAATCGGAGTCGCGTCGGGCAGGCTTTGTGGGACTTTTTTGATTTTCAGATTCACGAGCTGCGGGAGTTTCATGCCGATCCGCACCCGGGAAATTTTTTGGTTGGTGGGGATGGAACGCTCTGGGTTCTGGATTTCGGGTGCGTGAAGTCCATCGGGGATGATTTCTACCGGCTCTATTTCCGCCTTCTCGATCAGGCCGTTGAGCGGGAGCCGGGATTATTGGAGGCCACCCTGAGAGATCTCGGGCTAATCCTGCCGGTGGACCGGGCGGAGGATGTGGCGGTTCTATTGGAGATGTACCGGGAGTCTGTCGAGATCCTGGCGAGGCCCTTTCGGTCAGATCTTTTTGACTTTGGGGATCCGGATTACCTTCAGACGATTCGCGACTTCGGCGAGCGAACGAGCGTGGATCCACGGTTGAAGAAAATCAGTTCGGCGAGAGGCTCTCCAGATGCGATCTATCTCAACCGGGCCTATTTCGGATTATACAATCTGGCGGGTCTGCTTGGGGCCAAGGTCCGGGCAAGGCTGCCGCGTTTTCTCCAGATGGTGGCGTAAGGGGGCGTTTTTATTCTTTCCCGGGGCAGAAATGGGGAGTTTCGTTTCTTGCCGATGGTCGGGAAAACTGGTGGGGTTGTCTGATGGACCAATGGTTTAGGAGTTCCGTGCGTCCCTTCGTTTGGGGGCTGATTCTGGCGACATTCCTTCTCGATGTTGCGTCTGGATCGGAGGTCTCAGACGCCTCTCGAGGCCAAACCGTGGAGACGGGCGAGAGACCGGCACCATCGGAAGGTTTACCGACGGCGGCGATGGCGACGGAGGAGTCGGTGGGGAGCGCAGGTGTCGGGCTGGATCTGGCTGCAAAACTATCGGAGCTTGGTTCAAAGATCGGTTCGGTTGGGGACGAAAGCGGACGCTTGAACCTTCTCTTGGCCGAAGCAGGAAAGGATATTGACGAGGCGAAGGCAAATCGGGTGCTTCTGGATGCGGAAAGAGGAAGGGTTGCATCCTATGACACCCGAATTGCGGAGCTTGCGAACGGCCTCGCTGAATTGAATTCCAAGCCGAACGATGTCACGGCGAATCTGTCTCCGGAAGAGATTGAACGGGAATCGAACCGGGTGCGTGGTGACCTCGATATCAGTCGGAAACAGGTTGAGGTGCTGAGGGGGCGTGCCTCCACATTCGAGATGGAATCGGATGCGGCCGCCCGGCGATTGGTGGAATTGCAGACTCAGTTTACCTCGATAACAGAACTCCTTCGGGGGGCGGGAGGATCCGGAACGATAGAAGGAGAGTTGCAGCGTTTTGCAAATCAGGCTGAGAAAGCGCGTTTGGAATCGGTCATCGATCTACTTCGATATCGTCTCGAACATCGTGACCAACTCGAGACTTTGATCGAAAATGAACTGGAGGTCGAGGCATTGCGGATTAACCAGTTGTCGGCGTGGGAAAAGCAACTACGGGATCGCATCGAGCAAATTCGAAATACGGAGACGCGTGAGACGCGTGAAAAGCTCGAGCAGGTCGCTGGCAAGATCGCGGGTGACAATACCGAGCTATTGGCTTATGCCGAGAGAACTGCAGAGATTGCCCGGGAACTGGAGGAAGTCACCCGTCAAGCGAGCGAGGACGTCCGTTTGCTGTCAGACCTGAATTTGAAAGTGAGAGAGCTCTCGAGTGATTACGAGGCACTCCGCAGTCAGGTCGAGAATTTTGGGGGTTCGGTCGCGGTCGGGAGGCTTCTCCTTTTGCGGCGCGGGGAAGTGCTGGCAGGAAGCCGAGACGTCGGGAATGTGGCGGAAACGCGTTCCCGCTTGACGCATGTGACCGAGCGGAGGATCGATTTGACGGTCGGGGCAGAGGGAAGGACCTTGAGGCAACCTTCAGGGGAAGATGGGGCGGAAGAAACGGGATTGTTGAAGGCGCGAATAGATGTCCTTGATCAGCTGGTTCGGGCCTATCGGGATCAAGCTGTGGGGTTGACGAACCTCCTCGCGGCCCAATTGCAGTTCCTCGAGGTTCAGAACAGGTTCACCTCTTCGCTGGACAAATGGCTAATAGGAACCCGTACCTCGCGGAGGCTGGGAATAGGGGATCTTCCTGAGGTGGTGGGGGAGATGATGGCGGCGTCTGCGGTGACACTGAGGGAGCGATCCATCGATGTATTTTCCCTGCTTAAAAACGAGGCAATGGATCTCGGCCTTGTTCTAGGATTGGTTCTATTGCTTTTTGGACTGCGAACTCCGGTCAATCGGTCTGGCGAGCGGATGCGGGAAAAGATGCGCCGGATTCGCACCGATCGGATGTGGTTCCCGATTGGGGAGATCCTTTGTGGTCTGGTGAGGATTTTGCCGCTTCCACTGCTACTTTTTGGACTCGGCTGGCTTATCGACGGATCGTTTGGGTTGGCTAGTGTCAGTGGGTACGGATTCAGTTTCCGTTTTGCGGGCGTCTTTCTAGGGGCGCTCCTCGCGATATCCGATTTCGGGCGGGATCAGGGACTGGGACCGACCTATTTGAAATGGAATCTCGAATGGTGTCGTCACTATCGTCGCGAATTCCGGTATTTTGTGCCCATCATTGCATTACTGAGCTTTTTTACCAACGGATCGGTGACGGTTGCGAACGAGCGCGGCCTCGAGGAGATCCGAGGCTACCTTTTTGCGGTCCTGCTGGTTTACGGAGTTTTTGTTTTCCGACTGCTTCGATCCGGTTCTGTTTGGATGCAAGGTGAGGTCGGGAAAGAGAGCTGGATCGCAAAGCGCCGAAAATGGATTCGACTGATTCTTATGGTTCCAGTGTTGCTCGGTTCCTATGGGCTCGTCGCTGGCTACGGTTACACCGTCGGGATTACGCTGCGGGAGTTTGGAAAGAGTATTGGGATCGTGGTCGCACTCGTGATCCTGCGAGGAGTGGTAGAGAGGGCTCTGTCATTATCCAACCGCAAGCTCAGGTTGCAGCAATCTTTGAAGCGGTTGGAAGAGAATCGGGAACGGAACAACCGGACCGAAGGTGCCGATGTTCCGAGCGCCTTGTCGGTTGAAGAGCCACCACTGGATCTCACCGACCTGGGGGAAAAGGCCAGTCGTCTGGTAGGGGCACTCTTTTTCTCTACGCTGATTGTGCTGCTTTGGAGCGTCTGGACCCAGTCGATACCGCTCTTCGAGACGCTCGACGGAGTTGAGTTGCCCTTCAGTAAGACGGTGGAGGTAGCGGGCGTTGCGCAGAGTGTCCCGATGACGATTAGCGACTTGGTGCAAGCTCTGATAATTTTGCTCCTGACAATTGTGGCAACTGCGAACCTGCCGGGTCTCCTCGAGATCCTTGTCCTACCTCTCTTCAATCTGGATCGGGGGGCTCGGTATGCGGTCAGTTCCTTGACTCAGTATGGGATTCTCGCGATCGGGACGTATCTTTTCTTTACCAGCCTCGGTTTTGAATGGTCGAGCATACAGTGGTTGGTGGCCGCACTTGGGGTGGGGCTCGGATTTGGGCTTCAGGAGATCGTGGCTAATTTTGTCAGTGGGATCATCATTCTTTTTGAACGTCCGGTTCGGGTGGGCGATCTTGTGACGGTGGGAGATACCTCGGGAATCGTATCAAAGATTCGCATACGTGCGACAACGATTCTGAATTGGGATAAGCAGGAGTTGCTTGTTCCAAACAAGGAGTTTATCACGGGGCGGCTTCTGAATTGGACCCTCAGTGATCCATTGAACCGGATCGTGATTCCGGTCGGGGTGGCATATGGAACGGACACGCGGCGGGCGTTGGAGATTCTTGGAAAAGTTGCGAGGGATCACCCCGACGTGCTCGACGATCCCGCCCCGCTGCTGACCTTCGAGGGGTTTGGTGACAGCGCATTGAACCTGATCCTGCGCTGTTATCTGAGGAATTACGATAACCGGATCGGAACGATCAGCGAGTTGCACCACCGTGTCCGCGAGACGTTCGAAAGGGAAGGAATTGAAATCGCCTTTCCTCAGATGGATCTTCACATCCGCAGTGGTCTTGGCTCGGACAAGAGATGATTCAATTCTCAGGAATGGAGCGGAGAAACCGGAAGTATTCGGAATCGGCACTGAGGATCAAGTGGGTTTCTTCCCCGAGGGTATTGGCGTAACTTTCAATCGTTCGGAAAAAAGCGTAAAACTCAGGGTCGGCCCCGAAGGTCTGATTGTAGATCTTAGTCGCCTCGGCATCGGCTTGGCCTCGAATCACGGAGGCCTCGCGGCGGGCCTCGGAGGTGATTTCATTCAGGAGGCGGGTTGTATCCCCATCTATTTCAGCGGCACGTCCCTGACCTTCGGAGCGAAACTGTTCGGCAATTCGCTGACGTTCCGCGATCATCCGTTCGAAGACCCGCTTTTGAACCGAATCGACATAGTCGACCCTTTTGATGCGTATATCGACTAGCTCGATTCCAAATTCCGGCACGAGACTTCCCGCCGTCTCGAGAATGGAGGCGACAAGTTCTCCCCGTCCGCTTTTAACCCGCTGGAGAAGAACCTCTTCCTCGCTTTCGGCGGCAACCTGGGCCCTCTTTAGGTCTTCCTCTGAGATTTCCCAATCCTTTGATCGAACAATCTCAACGAGGTCGGTGGATGAGATCTTGTCACGAACAACCGAATCGAGAATATCATTCAGGCGGAGGGTTGCGCCCCGTTCGTTTTGCACCCTTTGAAGAAACACCAGGGGATCGGCAATTCGCCAGCGGGCGGTGGTGTCGACCGAGATGAATTGTTCGCCGCGGGTCGGAATTTGATTCGGGTCGCCGTCCCAGGACAGGAGTCGTTTGTCAAAACGCCGGATGTCCTGGATAAAGGGAACGCGAAAGTGAAGCCCTGGTTCGGTGATGGGTTTGCCGATGGGGGCCCCAAATTGAACGATTATGGCCTGTTCAGCTTCGTCAATGGTGAAGGCGGAAGCCCAAAGGACGATGACAGCAGGGACCAAAAGGATCAGGGCGAGGGTTGATTTCGGTAAAGAACTCATCGGTTGGTATTGGTTGGGTTTGAGCCAGTGGGGCCGAGATTGAGGAGAGGTATTGGACTCGTTCCGACAGCCGGATCGATGACGTGGATCTGTCCGAGCGAGGGAAGGACTTTATCAATCATTTCGAGGTAGAGCCGGTTCCGGGTTACCTCGGGAGAATTTGAATATTCGGCAAGGATGGCAGCGAATCGAGCGGTATCACCCCGGGCGCGATTGACTCTTTCGGCGGCATAGCCCTCGGCCTCGGCGATGATCTGCTTGGCTTGGCCTTCCGCCCGGGGAATCACCTGATTGCGCCGCTTTTCCGCTTCGTTGATCAATCGCTCGCGCTCCTGCTCGGCTTGGTTGACCTCGTTAAAGGCCGGCTTGACCAGCTCGGGCGGAGTGACGTCCTGCAATTCGATCGTGCTGACCTGCACTCCGAGGTTGAAGCTGTCGAGGATTTCCTGCAATTCGATCCGCGCGTTGGTGGCGACCTCAACCCGCTTTTCAGTTAGAACATCGCTGCCGAGACTGTTCCCGACGATTCGTCGCATGACGGCCTCAGAAACGTCACGAATTGTCTTTTGCGGGTCGCGGGCCTGGTGAAGAAAGTCCGACGCGTCACTGATACGGTATTGAACGACCCACTCCACATCGATCACCTTGAGATCGCCGGTTAACATCAGGGATTCGGCCCGGTGGCTGGGGTCTTTCCGGTAATTGGTCCGCTCGTTCACGCCGGCGGTCCGGAATCCGAATTCCTCTTTTAACACCCGGGCGGTCGGGATGTTGTAGGACTGGTCAATTCCGTAGGGGAGTTTGAAATGCAGGCCCGGAGGACGGACTGAGATGACCTTGCCGAAGCGTTTTACAACGGCCTCTTCCTCCGGTTGGACCGTGTAGACGGATGTGTAGATGCCGAGAGCAAACAGGAACACCACGACGAGGAGACCGCCCCATTTCAAGTACTGGCGAATTTCTTCGACGGAAACTTCGGGTCGGGCGCGCTTGGGAGGACGGGGAAAGTCTTCAAATGACATGGGATGAGGCTGCGGCGGATTTGGGAAGGAAGCAACCGTAGAGCACGAATTCCCAGCAAAGAGCCTTTGGCTCTAACAGGATTAAACGCCATTCGGCAGGGTCCTGGATCAATCGGCGGTTGAATCAGGCGTCGGGAGGAGGGACGCCAACGATGGAGATGCGGAGTTCTTTGGCGAGGCGGAGGACCTCTTCCTTTTCGAGGAGGAGAACCTTTCCTGCCTCGATAGCGAGATGAGAGAAACCATTGTCAGCCATTTTCCGGATGGTGCGTACTCCGACGACGGGTACATCGAAGCGAAAATCGTGGGAAGGTTTGGCGACTTTGATGAGGATTTTTCCACGAGGTTGGAAGCGACCGGCGTACTCGATGAGTCCATCGGTCCCATCGAATCCCTCGACCGCAAGGACGGTTCCCTTACGGACAACGAGGGATTGACCGATGTCGAGATTGGCGAAGGTCCGGGCGATCCGTACGCCGTATTCGATGCTGAAGGCATCGGTGGTGTGATGAGACGAAGAGATCGGCCCGACCGTGGCGAGACATTCATCGAGAAAGGCCCTTGCATCGAGAACAACCGCACCGGATTTCTCGATCTCGGCGACGACGGCCCCGAAGATGGAGTGGGCATTGCGGGTCTTGAGCTGCCGGAGGATCTGGAAGGCCTTGAAATCGGGATGGATACCCTTGAAAAGCCGACCGGGCGAAACTTGCCCGACCATGAGGACGGTACCCGCATTGAACTTGCGGAGGGCACGGAGGAGGGCACCGATCTGTCCTACCTTTATGGATACATGGCAGGGCGGCGAAAAAAGCCTGACGGTTTGATCGGAAGTTTCGCCCTGGAGGGACACAAGCCGGACATCGACGCCGGCCTCGCGGGCTGCCACGACACTGACACGGGGGTAGGCACCGCGGCCGGCAACGACGACCAAAGGGGTGGATTCGCGAAGAAAAGGGCGGAGAGAGGGTTCCTGGAGCTGAGTCATATTTGGTTTAAGGTATTGAAGGTTAGGTGCTTAGGGAGGGAGATGGCAAGGTCCGACGCCAAAGTGAATTTTTCTGAAAAAAGTTCTTGCACGGGGCGGACATTTTCGGCTTGTTGAAGTGCTTTCCTCTATGACTACGGTCACGAGGGATTCGTTCTTTCCAGTTCACACTGAATTCATCTTCTTGAAAAAAGTTTAGAAAATCTCTTGACGGCATCCGAAGATTTTGTCTTAGTGATGGGCTTTCGTCTCTGACGAGCGTTCTTTGAAATTTGATTTGTGCGATTGCCTTTTCCCGGCAATCAAAAGTTTAAAAAAGTAGTTCAACGAATCGAGCCGATTCGAGAACTCCGAAAAAATTACTTTCGGAGAGTTTGATCCTGGCTCAGAGTGAACGCTGGCGGCGTGGTTAAGACATG
>CAZFLQ010000012.1:0-8215 GCA_964519935.1 uncultured Puniceicoccaceae bacterium
GCGGTCCCTCGCGGGCGGTGGAGACCTCGATGGGGACGGGTTGATCGCGATCACCCGACCCGCGGCGGCCGGTGGAGTCATCGGATTGCGAGCACCCGGCAAGGGCGAGAATGATCCCGGCAGCGGCGAGCTGGGAAAGGCGCGGGATAATCATCGGTTGGTTTGGCCTCATCGCGGGTTCGTTCCTCGTGAAACGTCAATCAATCAAGAAATCGGGAGACGAGGTCAAAGAGGATCGTGGGTGAGTGGTGGAATGGGCCTTCGACTACGGTTTCGTGATTCCAGTCGTGACTGACGGGTGCGCCGTTCAGCCCCCGGGGGGATCTTGAGGTGGCGATCAGGTTTAGGATTAGGATTGAGGAGGGATAGGTGATGGTGGGGGAATCAGCGACTGAGGGCATCATTCCGGGGCGCCCGATCACGCGAGGCCGCGGAGGGTTTGGGCGGTTGAGGGGCGGGTGTGGATGATGGTGAGGCGTTGGGCGGCGCGGGTCATTGCGACGTAGAGTTTTTTGGTGTTGGTGAGGAACAGGCGGGATCGTTCGGTCGGGTCGAGCTGGAGGGCGGCCTCGCGTTCGAGGAGGGAGTCGGCCCCGACGAGGAAAACAAAGGCGGCCTCGATCCCGGTGCAGGCGTTGATGGTGGTGACACGAACGGCGTGGCGGGTGGTGGCGTTTTCGGCATCGACGACGCGATCCCCGAATACCGCACGGAGCGGTCTGAGGAGGTATTCCTTGCCTGCCCCGGCGGCGTCGATGACGAGGATATTGGGAGTCTTTTCGTGATCGCTGACGATAAGGCGGAGCTGCTCGATGAGAATGCGTGTGGTGTCGCCGGAGCGGTTGGCATGGAGGAGGGAGGGGGGAGGTCCGGCGGGGAGGTTGGCGAGCATGGAATCGTCGGGAAGGTTGATCTCTTCATCCTCCTCGGCGAGACGGCTGAGATAGAACCGGCGGGCGAATTCGAGTATCCCGCGGGTGTTGCGGTAGGGTTGCCTGAGTCTTTGGGAACGTCCCCGGACCTCGGTCCCGAGGACCTGGAGCCAGGATTGACCGCTGCGGAGAAATCCCTGAGTGGGGTCGGCGGCGAGAAAGAGCCGTCCCCGTTCGGGATTGAGAACCCGGCGGACACATTCGAACCAGACCGGGGCGAAGAACTGGGCCTCGTCGATGTAGATCCAGTCGTAGGGGGGTGGGCGGATGGTTCCATCCCGGTGGTGTTTCAAAAAGAGCCTCGGGATCGTTGCCCAGTCCTCGAAGTTGGCGGCGGAAAGATAATTTCGATAGCTGAGGTAGAGTTCGTAGATCCGTCGGCGTTGGGACGGCTGGAGGGAGCGGACACGACCGGTGCGATTGACCTCGAGATACCAGTCGAGGGTGGGGCTGGGGATGGCATTTTCGGAAATCCAGTCGAATTCCCCGGAAATGAAATCGACCGTGAACTCGCCATCGAGGTCCCGTTCCTGAAGCGCCCTCGCGATGAATTCGCGGGCCTCGGATCGGGGGATGATCTCGTATTCCAGATACTGCCGGATCCAACCGTAAAAGGTTCGCCATTCGATTGATCCGGAGAAGCCGAGTTCGCGGGCGCGGGACTGGAGATCGGCGCGGAGGGGGCGGTTGTGCATCAGGATGAGAACGCGGTCGCTGCTGGAGAGGGTCGAGGCGAGTCGGGCGCGAAGAAGGATGATGAGGGTTTTACCGCAGCCGGCGGTCCCGGTGATGAGGCGGGTGGTGCCGCGGGAGGCGGCTTCGAAACCCTCGGCGGACAGTTCGAGATCGCGCTTCATGGCGGCTTCCTGGTCGACATCGAGAAAGAAGTCGGTCTGAATGCTTGCGGTATCGGCGGGACGGCCTTCGGCGACGGTGACCCAGCCATCGGGGATCGTGCGTTCGGGGGCAAAATGGCCAATGATTCTCTGGAGGCTTTCAGCATCGAGAATAGCATCGGCGGCAGCCTCGAAGCGGGCGAGGAGGGCAGGGCTCCGGCATTGGGTCGAGCCGAGAAATTCCTGTGGAGGCCCGTTCCATGCCTCGGCGAAGCGGCTGACCGACTGGTCGCTGGCCTTGGGGAAGAGGATCCATTTCTGGATCGGAAGATCGGGGTTGCCAATTTGTTCGACGATCGCGGCGGTAAAGGCGTCAAGACTGTGAGACTGCGGCAGGTCGAGGAGTTCGGCGCCGCCCCCGGGATTGAGGAGGTCGGCCTGAAAGGCGTTTTCGATATCGGCTGATTTTGCCCCGCTGACCGCGATGAGGAAGACGCAGCGGTCTTTGTGGATAACGAGAAAATCGGGGTGGTTGCGGGTACCGATCCGGTAGCTGATTCGGCAGACAAGGTCGTCGGAATTGACCTGTTTCAGCGCGGAGTAAACCTGGGCGAGATGTTGGGGAAGCCTCGCAGGGGTGGAATCTGGGAGCATTCGTGCCATCGGATCAAACCTCGATAACAGTTGAGGCGTCGCGGAGTGATTTCCAATCGGCGAGCCCTTCGGTGGTGTGGTCATCCGTTTCCGGGGGCGTCAAAAAGGCATCCGATGCGAGAACGATAACTTTTACCTGGGCCCGACTAACCATGACGTTGAGACGGGCGGGGAGGTAGAGGAATTCGCGGATGGCGTCGATAAAACCGGGATCGGCGGCGGCGGTGCTGATGAGGATGACCTCCCGCTCCTGGCCCTGCATCCTTTCGACAGTATCGACGATGAGTTGATCGGCGTCGATCGGTTCCCAATCGGTGTTCTCGCGAAAGCGCCGACGGATAAGGCGGGCCTGGCGTCGAAAGGGAGTGAGGATCGCGATGGAGGACGGCGGGATTCCGCAGCGACGCAGTTCATTGACGATCTGATGGGAGAGGTCGGCTTCTTCGACGGAATGTTTACGGGTCGGGCGGTCGCGGCAGGAAATCCAGACGAGGCTGGCGGTGGGATCGAGGACGGCCCCGAGCCAGGGGGCGGAGGGCGACGCAACCGGATTGAGGGTGCGACCGGCGACCGGTTCGGCGGGCCGGAGAAGACCCTTGTAAAATGTATCAGAAATCCAATTGCAAATCGGGCGGTTGAGGCGCCAGGTGACGTTGAGTTCCTCGGTCGGGCAGGACCGGGCGAGACGGCTGAAGAGGCTGTATGCGGATGCCTCCGAGGGGGGCTTTGAGACGACCACGGGGGGGAGCTGGCGGGGGTCCCCGAGGATGACGTAGCGGTCGGCCTGAAGCATGGCGGGAATGCCGAGGGTGACGGGGATCTGTCCGGCCTCGTCGATGATGACGCAGTCGAATTCGGCCCCGGAGAGCCTTTTGCCATAGGCGGAGTAGGGGGTGGCTCCGATCACATAGGGTTGGTCGGAGAGGGCAAAGCGGGTTTCGTCAAAGGTATCGAATTGCGGGAGATGGAGTTCGGGAGTGCTTTGGGGGAGTCCAATCTTGGCGATGCGGTCGCAATCAGGGATGGTCCGGGCAATGCGGTTGAGGGCCTCGTGGATCGCCCGGTGGGTCCCGGCGGTGACGAGGATACGCTGGCCCTGATCGAGGCGTTCGCGGACAATCCGGGCGAGGACACGGGTTTTTCCGGTTCCGGGCGGTCCGGCGATCAGGCAGCACCAGTCAGCGGAGGCTCCCATCGCGACGGCATCGCGCTGGGCGGTGTTAAAATCCTGATCGGCGGCATTGCGGTCGGCCTTTTCGTAGGATTGCGGATCGAAAGCATCGGTATCGACCCCGGTGCTGCGATTGAGGAGGGGGAGGATTCGGGTCCGGCCCCTTTCGGTGGCGCCCATTTCGTCGATCGCACGTTGGAGAATCCCGGAAAGATCGATAAAATCGGGATCGATGGTGAGGAGCCCGGATGATCCGAGAATCCGGTCGCGGGAGGAACCCTCGATGACGCAGTCGATGTACTCGGTTCCTCGATCAAGAAGCCCGTCACGGAGCCAGACGCCACTGGCAATGGTTTGAAACGGGTCGCCGAGGTGAAAGGTGACCGGGTCGCCCTCGCGGAACTCGGAGAGATTTTCCCCGGTGGTGAAGCGGAGGCTATTGTTTCCGAGATCCCGCGAGAACCGAATCGCGGATACGCAACGTCCCCGGGCGACCCGTTCGGAGGTTGAACGGGCGAGATTCTCCTCCCGTTGGCGGCGGGTTGCGCGACCCTCGTCGGAGACGAACTCTTTTAAGGCGAGGAATTCCCCGATCTGGTTTTCGGGATCAGTTGACATGTTCAGTAACCACCTAAAACGGCCAGATGAGGGGGATGAGAGCGGTTGAGGTGGCAAAGACGAGGAGGTTGAGGGGGGTTCCGAAGCGAAGGAAGTCGGCAAAGCGATAGCCGCCGACACCGTAGACGTAAGTATTTGTCTGATACCCGATAGGGGTTGCAAAGCTGGCGGAGGAGGCAATACAGGCAGCGATAATGAATGGTCTGGGGTCGACCCCGAGTCCGAAAGCGATCTCGATCCCGATCGGGACCATCAGAACGACGGTGGCGTTATTGGAAAGAAGTTCGGTGAGGATGGATGTCGAGAGGAAAAGGATTCCGAGGGCGATCCAGGGCTGGAGATCGGGTGGAATCGATCCGATGACGGAACCAACGAGACCGATGGCGATGCTTTCGGAAATGCCGGTGGTCCCGAGGGCGAGGCCAAGGGCGAGCATTCCGTAGATCAGGATGAGGATGCTCCAGTCGACGGATCGGTAGGCCTCCTTCGGGGTGACGCAGCTGGTAGCGAAGAGGAAGGCGACCCCGAGGACAGTGGCAACGTGGATCGGGACGAGTTCAAAGCTGGCGAGGGCAACGACCCCGAGAATTGCCCCGAGGGCGTAGCGGCCCCGGGACCGCTTGCTCTCAGCGGGGATTGGGGGGCTGTCGAGGAGGAAAATATCGTCGCCGTTGCGGAGACCTTCGATCGCTTCGTCAGGTCCCATCAGGAGGAGGTTGTCTCCGGCCTGGAGGACGAGGGCATCGAGCTGGTCGCGGAGGTTCCGGCCCTTGCGGTGGATCGCGACCACAACCATCCGGTAACGTTGGCGGAAATTGATCGAACGGAGGGGCGTTCCGTCGAGATCTGAGCCCGGCCCGATGACGCCCTCGACGATAGATCCCCGTTGGGCGGCGATTGGAGCAAGGCCAGTTTCGTCGGAGGTGATGAAGTTGAGGTCATCGACCGAATGGGCCTCGACCATCCCGGAGGGGCGGCAGGCGAGGACGAGGCGGTCGCCAGATTGAAGTTCGACCGTTTTGACCGGTACGCGAAGGGCGACTCCATTGCGGACGACCTCGACGAGACGGATACCGCGGTGTTTGAGGGCGGAGATTTGTCCAAAACGTTTTCCGATGAGATCGGATTCGGGGGGGACAAAGGCCTCGGTGAGGTATTCGCGGCGTTCCTCGTCACTGAGGATCGATGTCAGGGTGGGACGGTCGGGGAGAAATCGTTTTCCGAACAGGAGGAGGTAGACTGTCCCGACGGCGAGGAGAGGCAGACCGATTTTGGAAAGTTCAAAAAGCCCGAGCGCGGGTTGGTCAAATGTCGGGAGAAGTCCATTCGCGATCAGGTTGGTACTGGTCCCGAGGAGGGTGCAGGTGCCACCGAGGATGGATGCGTAAGAAAGGGGAATGAGAAATTTTGACCCGGAGATCTGCATGTCGCGGGCGAGTGAGATGACAACCGGCATAAGGATGACAACGACCGGTGTGTTGTTGACAAAGGCGGAGGCGAAGGCGACCGGGAGGATCATGACGAGAAGGAACTGCCGGTAGCTGAGATTGGCGGTTCGACGGAGAATCAGGACGAGCCGGTCAATTACGCCGCACTTTTCAAGCGCGGCACTGAGAACGAACATGCAGGCAATCGTAAGGGGGGCGGGGTTGGCGAGAACCCCGATGAGTTGATCGGTTGTCGGAAGAAGGGGGGAAGCACTGAGAGATGCGACGGTCAGGAGGACGGCAAATACAGTGAAAGACGTCTGGTCGGGAGGTATTTTTTCCCAGACGTAGGCCACGACCGCTCCGAGGAGGAGGACGCAGACGAATACTATTTCCCAAGACATACCCCTATCACATCGAGATGGTCGGATGCGGCAAGGATGGAAAGGTTTGTCTTTTCGCGTCTTGGAAAGGATTGTTGAGGAGTATGAGTCGTTATTTCGGGACAGATGGAATTCGTGGAGCGTATGGAGTGGCACCGCTTGATCCGGTGACGGTGACAGCGATCGGGCGGGCCCTGGTGCGGTATGCGCGGAAAGACAGTGGACCGGCACCGCGCTTTGCGGTCGGAATGGACACTCGAACAAGCGGTCCAGCCCTGCGGGATACGATCTTTGCGGGAATGGCAGCGGAAGGTGCCGGGACGCTTTTTGATCTCGGAATCCTGCCGACCCCGGCTATAGCCTTTGGCGGCGACCGGTTGGGGGCGGACCTGACGGTGGCGCTGACGGCCTCGCACAATCCGGCGGGGGATAACGGGATCAAACTGTTCCTACCAGGTTGTCGAAAGTTGGCACCGGCGGCGGAAGCTTTGATCGAAGCGCAGATTGATGTCTGTGTCGCGGAAGGGCCGGTGGGCGGAGCGGCGGAATCAGTTGCGGCGCCGCTGCCAAATGTTGGGGCGAAGACCGCCTACCTCGATCATTTGCGGGGACTTTTTTCGGGCAAGGTCGGAGAAGAATTGCGGATCGCGCTGGATGCGGCAAACGGAGCTACGGCGGTGACCTCGCCGTCGCTGTTGGCGGATCTCGGGGTCGAGGTTCTCCCGATCGCGACCGGGGGGGTGGGTGCCGTAATCAATGAAGGCGTGGGCAGTGAGCACCCCGAGGCCCTCGTGGCGCGGGTGTTGGAAACGGGGGTGGATTGTGGATTTGCGCATGACGGGGATGGGGATCGGTTGGTGATGGTCGATGGGACGGGGGCGAAAGTGGACGGGGATTGTTTGCAGGGATTGATTGCCTTGCGGCTGCATGCGGCTGGTGAGATGCCCAATCCGGTGCTTGTTACGACGATCCAGAGCAACAGTGGTCTGGATGCGGCGTTGGCGGCGAAGGGAATCACGGTTGAGCGGACTCCGGTCGGGGATCGCAACGTGCAGGAGCGGATGATCGCGGGTGGGTTTACCTTCGGGGGGGAGAATTCGGGGCATTTGATTTACCGTCCAGCGATGCCGATGGGGGACGGGTTGGCGGCCCTGTGTTTGATTCTGAAATTGTTTTCGAAGGAGGAGCTGCGGGAACTGAGCCGGATCGCGGGAGAGGCCGTTCCGCTGTTGCCCCAGGCAGGTGCGGCGGTGGGCGTGCGGGAGAAGCTGGCCCTGGAGGGATGCGAGCGAATTCAGGCAGAGATCTCGGCGGCCGAGGCCGCGCTGGGAGGTGTTGGGCGCCTCCTGATCCGGTATTCGGGGACGGAGCCAAAGTTGAGAATCCTGGTGGAGGCGGCGGATCCGGATCTGGCGGAGCGTCTGCTGGGGCAGTTGGTGACGGTGGCCTCGGCGGAGTTGGGGTAACGCCCCGATTGGGGTGTCGGGTTTGACAAACGAGGAAGTTTGGGTGGGATTTGGAGATGCGCTTGATTCTTTCTGCAATTGCCTTGTTGATAACACCCATGTTTGGATTTGGGACAGAACCGATTGAGGTGGGGGCGGAGGCACCCGTTGTGGAGGTGACCCTCGAAGATGGATCGACCCTGAATTTGAGGGAAGCATTCGAGGATGGACCAGTGCTCCTTTTCTTTTACCCGAAGGCCGATACGCCGGGCTGCACGAAGCAGGCTTGCAATTTGCGTGACCACCAGGAGGCGGTCGAATCGGCGGGTATAACGGTCTTCGGGGTCAGCCGGGACACGGTCGAGAGGCAGGCGGCCTTTCGACAGAAGTATGGACTGCCATACCACCTGATCGCAGATCCAGACGGTCAGCTGGGGGAAGCCTTCAAGGTGGGTGGATATCTTGGAATGGCCTACAAACGGCAGTCTTTTTTAGTCGTCGATGGAAACGTTGTCTGGATGGACCTGAAGGCTTCCCCGGGCTCTCAGGCTCAAGATGCGATTGCGGCCTACGAACAGTTGTCGGCAGAACGGTAGTTTTAGGGGTTGGCGTGGCGATGATTGGGGGAAAGGGATTGCAAATCCCTTCTCCATAGGGTCTGGGGCCGCAATCGGAAAGGGATTGCAAATCCCTTCTCCATAGGGTCTGGGGCCGCCATCGGAAAGGGATTGCAAATCCCTTCTCCATAG
>CAZFLQ010000012.1:8315-16416 GCA_964519935.1 uncultured Puniceicoccaceae bacterium
GCGGGTTTCACAGGTTGTCATTTCCTGATCAATGCGGTCGGCGAGCTGGCGCGAAGTGGTTGCAAATCCGAGCTTTCGGGCAACGCCGACGATGAGTTCGTCGCGGGGGATGCCATGACTTTCGCGGACGACCTCGTGGATTGCGGCCTGATACTCGGACGATGCAATTCTGTCGTGATTGCGGATCGAGCTACCCGAAAAGGCCTCGCGGTTGCGGGGGATGACGGTCTGACCGGGAATGGAGAAGAAGTCATCGTCGACCGATACTGTTTGATTGCGGAGAAGGAAATCGAGGGCCTCGTCAACGCAGGCGGTGATACGGGTGCCGGTGCGCTGGAAGCCCCAGGCCTCCCGGAGGCGGGTGATGATCTCGCTGCGGTGGACGGGGGATTCGATTGAGATAACTTTGAGGGCAAGTTTGGCGAGCCGATCGGTGGGAACCTCGTGTAGCTCCCGGCGGGAATCGGGGCGAATCTTTGCGCAAACGTAGGGGATGGAGGCATTGTCGGGGGAGGGGGCTGGGTTGGCGGGAGGGTCTTCGCGTTTGGGAGGTTCGATCGGGGGTAGATCTGCGGGCGGCTTGGCAGTTCCGCTGAGGCGAAGACGGGCAGATTCGATCGCGGTGAGGGCTTTGCGGAGTTCGTCGCTGGGGCGATTGAACCAGTCAGTGCTCCAGATTCGATGGATCTGCCAGCCGTGAGCCTCAAGAACGGCCTGCCGCTGGCGGTCGCGTTCGCGGGCGGAGCGGGCGGAGTGGTAGCTAGCTCCATCGCATTCGATCCCAATGAGGTAGCGACCCGGTTGGGCGGGATCGACGATGGCGAGATCGACATAAAAACCGCTCGAACCGACTTGGGGATGAACGGTGTAACCTTCGCGTTCGAGGGCCCGTTTGATGGAAGCCTCGAGGGGGGAAGCGATTCCGCGGTCGGTTTGCGGATCGGAGGCGCCGAGGATTCCGGATTCGGCGTATTGCAAAAACGTTTTCAGGGCGATGACCCCCGTGGCGCGGGAGCGGTTGAGGTCGATCTCGCCGGGGAGGATCGAGCTAAAGACCTCGCACCGCCTTTTGGAACGGGAAATCAGGACATTCAACCGGCGTTCGCCTCCTTCCCGGTTAAGGGGGCCGAAGTTCATGCTGAAAAAGCCGTTGGCATCCTTGGCGTAGCCGACCGAAATGAAGATGCAATCGCGTTCGTCGCCCTGAACGTTTTCGAGATTTTTGACAAAGAAGGGTTCGTGGGGGTGGGAGTGAAAGAAGGTCTCGGTGTCGGGGTTTTCGGTTTGGAGGCGTTCGAGTTCGTCGAGGATGGCGTCGCGCTGGCTGACGGAGAAGGCGGCAACGCCGAGGCTTTGGTCGGGCCGGCGGCGGGCGTGTTCGATCACGGCACGGGCGACGGCGGCGGCTTCGACAGGATTGCGCATCGATTTTCCGCGGTCAAAGACGCCATCGGGGATGTGGTGAAAGCCGAGACCGAGGTCGGGATCCCCTTGGTTCGGGGTGGGGATGATGAAGAGGCGGCTGTCGTAGAACTGGTAGTTTGAGACCGCGATAAGGGAGGGGTGTTTCGAGCGGTAGTGCCAGCGGAGCATTTTGTCGGGGATGCCCTTGGTTGCGGCGAGTCCGAGAATGCTCTCGAGGTCGCCGGCACTGACGGTTACTTCGCCATCGCTGGATTCCTCGGCATCGTCCGGGATATTTTCCTCGGCGAAACGGGAAAAGAAACGGGTCGGAGGGAGCTGGCGGTCGTCGCCGACGACAACGAGTTGTTTCCCGCGGGCGATGGCGCCGAGGGCATCGACGGGAAGGACCTGACTGGCCTCATCGAAGATGACCAGATCGAAATCGAGTTTTCCCGGTTCAAGGAACTGGGCGACGGAAAGGGGGCTCATCATAAAAACCGGTTTGATCGCCTGAACGGCAGATCCGGTTGTGGCGAGGAGTTTGCGGACCGGCATGTGGTTTCGCTTTTTGTTCATCTCGCCACGGAGAATACCGACCGCCCCAAAACCACCTTCGAGAGGGAGACCGTCGCGGTGTTTGAGAAGGGTTTCGGTGCGGGCGATGGCGATGCGGGTACGATCCAGTTCGCGGAAGTGTTCGACGAGGCGGTTGTGTTCGTGCCCATCAAAGCGGGCAAGTTCGGGAATGTCGGTCAGAAAGCACCGATAAATCTGGCGAAAGTAGGCCAGATCGTAGGCGTTGAGGGCGTTCTCATGTCCGATGCGACCGTCAATGAGCCGATCGGCGAGAGAACCGATGCCGGATGCGTGAGCCTCGCGGCATCCGAGGTAGAAGGGGACCCACTGGCTGAGCTTTTCACCGGATCGTTGCCAGAGAGCGAGTTTATCGAGGAGCGCGGGGAAGGGGATCCCGTCAAGGGAGGGGGCATCGAAGGCGGCAGTGGGGTCGAGCTGAAGGTCGTTGGAAAGTATTTCGACCTGTTCGTTGGCGGCAGTGAGGGCGGTTTCGGTGGCGAGGCCAGTCTCGCCGATTTCGGTGGGTCGGGTGGTGCGGGCGACGATTTCGAAAAATTCGGGGTTGAGGCCGGCGGAAGCAGCCCCTTGATACCAATCGAGAATTTCCTGGAGGACCGACCCGTCGGAATCGAGACCCTTGTAGGCGGATCCGAGGCAGTTGGTGGCGGTGGCGGTCAGATCCTTGACCGATTCGGCTAAATCGTGGGCCTCGATGAGGATATCGAGAAGTTTGAGGCGTTCGTCTGCTTTGGGGACTGAATCGGGATTGCGAAGGAGGCTGCGGAACTCAGCGACCGCAGCCCGGTAGGATCGATTGAGGAAGCGGAAGATAGAGCGACCATGGGCAGCGATCCGGAGGCGAATGGAGGTGACATCGATTTTCCAGGCTGCGGGTGAGAAAGTGGTGTCGTGTTCGTCCCGGAGTTTCCTGAGACGGTTTCCAAATGTAATAAAATCCTGGATACGTTTTTGACTGGACTGCCAGTCGGAATGGATGATGGCGGCGCGGTCAAGGTTGGGGGCGGCAGCGATCCAGTGGGCGGCAAGACAGAGTGGGGGAACCTCGGCAGACGTTTGCGGGGGCGACTTTCCAAGATCTTCAGCAAGTCGCCGGGCGGTTTGGGCGAGGCGATCGACGACCTTGATCGTGCGGGGGATTTGCGCGGTAATCGATTCGATATCGAATCGGCTGACGGTAGGGAGGGAAACGCCAAACCAGGGATGTTGGTTGGGGAGGCCGATTTCAGCGATCCGGGCAGCGAGATTGCCGGCCCGGTTGCGATTGGCGAGGTATGTTTCGCGCGTCCATTGATCGGGTTGATCGAGATCGGGGAGGGTCTCGAGGGGGATGGAACCTTCGCGCAAGGCCATTTCGCCAAGGACCTGAACGGGGGTGAAGTTTGCGGGCGGTCGGGGGGTGTTGGCGAGGCGGGCGTGCTGGTTGAGATTCCGGCGGGCATCGCGGAGACGGTCGAGAATTCCGGGGTAGTCGGCTTGATGAGGGCGGCCCTCGGAGAGGGTACGTTTGAGTTCTTCGAGGATCTCCCGCTTGTTCGCACGGTGGCTGTGGAGTTCGAGGGCAATCGAGCCAAGCCCGATGGCATTCAGACGGCGGTAGACGACCTCGAGGGCGGCGAGTTTGTCGGCGACGAAGAGAACCCGTTTCCCGTCGATGACAGCGGTTGCGATGAGGTTGGTGATGGTCTGGGATTTTCCGGTCCCCGGGGGACCCTGAATGATGAGGTTGTTGCCCGCACGGATCTCCTCGACGGCGAGTGCCTGGGAGGAATCGGCATCGACCACATGGTTGAGCTGTTCGACCGGGACGAGTTCGTCGAGATAGGCGTCGTCGGAAAAACAGCTTGACGAGGCAGGAAACCCGGGGCCGATGAGGCCTTGAATGAGCGGGTTGTCCGCGAGGGGGTTTTCGGCGGGCCAGTTGATTGGATCGAGATCCCGGTACATCAGGAACTTGGCGAAGGAGAAGAAGCCGAGGACGATCCGATTGGGGTGGATTTCCCAACCGGGGAGATCGGGGATGTAATCGCGGAGTTGATCGAAATAGTCAGAGGGGGTGAAGTCATCGCTCCATTCAAATTCGGGGACGCGGATACCCTGTTCGGCCAATTTGGCGATCAGGGAGAGATTGCCGCTCGGATCCTGATCGAGGGCAACGAGACGGAATGCCTCGCGGGCATTGGTGCGCTGGAGTTCGACGGGAACGAGGATGATCGGGGCGAACCGATCGGTATCGGAATTCGGATCGTCGCGCCATTGGAGCTGACCAAGCGCGAGGTAAAGGGTGTTGACACCCTGTTCTTCGATTGCGGTGCGGGCATCGAGATAAAAGCTGAGGAGCCTTTTGCGGAGAAGCTGAGGAGAAAGAAAAGTTTGGAGCTTTGTGTCGGTGTGTTTGGAGGGGGGGGCGCTGCGGGAGGGAGAAGTTTCGGTGGACTCAGTCAGAGGTGGAATCTCGGGGCGAGGGAGAAAGGAAAAGCGCCGCCCCTCCGAAACGAGGATGCGGAGAATCTCGTCACTGATTTCATCCTCCATCCGGATGACGCGGGCGCGCTCCGTCTGGGGAATGGAGAGGAGGCGGTTGCGGGTGGTCAGGTCGAGGAGCTGTTTGCGGGCGGTTTCGAGTTCGGTGGCGATCATTTTGGATCAAAAGTGAGGGGCGGGGGCGTTTGGATCGACCCCAAAAACCGGGGTTTGGGGTTTGGTGGAGGCGGTTGGAAATCTAATCGAGAAAATTCGGGATTCTTTTGAACGTTTCCCGGATTATGGCGTCTTTTGTTTACGAAAAGTTTTCTTAGTTGCTCTTCGTGTTTGTTAGTTTGTTGAGTTGTTTGTCGCCGTCCCGGGGTTTGTCCTCGGGGCGGTTTTTTTATCCAGCGGTGCTATCGGGTTGTCAGTAGTTGGTTGCTGGGCAGAGTTGGGAGGGATGGAAATTAACGAGACGGCACCGGCGAAGGTGAATCTGTTACTGGCGGTGCACGGTCCACGCGATGACGGGTTTCACGATTTGACCTCGCTGGTTGTCCAGTCTGAGTTTGGGGACCGACTGTTCATCGCGGAGTCGCGGGGAGAAGAGGACAGCCTTTCAATCGAGGGCGATATCAGGATGGAGGCAGACGCCGGAAACCTTGTCTTGCGGGCGGCGCGGGCCTTTCGAGAGAAAACGGGTTCAAGGTGTCGGTTTGCAATTCGGTTGGAAAAATCGATTCCGATTGGAGCGGGATTGGGGGGAGGTAGTAGTGACGCGATGGCGGCCCTGCGGGGAATGGAACGGATCACGGGGGTTGAATTGGGGGAGAATCGGAGGCTCGAGATCGGGGCATCGCTCGGTTCGGATTGTAACCTTTTTGTCGATCCGGCCCCCAAAGTCATCCGGGGGCGGGGAGAGATACTCGAGCGACTGGGAGATGGCGAGGCGGCGCGCCTGAGCGGTCGTCGTCTGATCCTTTTGAAACCACCCCTGGCAATTCCAACCGGCTGGGCCTACGGGGCATTACGGGCAAATCGGGAAGCCTACATCTCGTCGGAGGTAGCTGAGGAGCGATTAGAAGCGTTTCGGTCAGGTGGTGGGGTTGAGTGCTTGCTGACAAACAGCTTTGAGGCGGTTGCATTGCGGAAGTTTCTCGGTCTGAGGATCATGGTGGAGGAGGCGCGCCGATTTTTGGGCGTTGCGGTGTTGATGAGTGGTAGCGGGAGCGCGGTTTTTGCGTTGCCGGGTGAGACGATTCGAGCCGAGTGTTTCCGTGACTGGATTGAGGAACAATTTGCGGGAGAGGGCTTTTTTATTGAAACCCGTGTGTTGTGAACGATTATTGCTAACGATTCCCCAAGTGACCGTCCCAGCGGTTGCTCCGCACACCCAACCCTATGTCTGAAACTTCCAGCGAATTAAACACCGAGGTCGTCTACGAGGGCGTTGCGGCTGCCCCCGGGGTGGCGCACGGACCGGCCTTTGTGTTCACGCAGCATGATCTGGATGTTCCCGAATACAAGCTTCCGGAGGCAAAGCATGATTCTGAAGTGGAGCGTTTCGAGGAGGCCCTCCTGACGACCCGTCAGCAGATAACCAGGATCCGGAACGAGATCGCCCATAAGTTGGGTGAATCTGAAGCGCAAATATTTGATGCTCACCTACTTGTGGTTGAGGATAAGGCTTTGATCGACGAGACGATTCTCTTGCAGAGACATTCAAACCTGAACATCGAGCACTGTTTTTTCAACGTAGCGCAGCGGTTCATCGATTTTTTTGATTCGGTCGATGATGAATACCTGAGGGAGCGGGTTGGCGATATCCGGGACGTGACCCGTCGGATCCTCCAGAATCTTCTGGGTAAAACGGATTTCATGAGCAGTTGGCTCGCGAGTGCGGAGGAGCCCAAGGTGATCATCTCAAACATGATCAACGCGAGCGACGTTGCGGGGATCGGGAAGGAAAACACCCTCGGATTTGTTTCGAGTCTGGGGGGGCGGACGAGCCACGCCGTGATTATGGCGCGGTCGATGGAGATTCCGGCGGTGGTGGGGATACCCGATCTCTCGGATCGGGTGGAATCGGGTGAAACGGTTCTGATTGACGGATACGAGGGGATCGTAGTTCTGCGACCGTCCGAGGAGACTCTTTATCGCTATGGACAGGTTGCGGCGCGCCGAAAAGACATTCGCGATCTTTATCTCTCAAAGGTCGGAGTCCCTTCGGAAACCCGGGATGGCCAGCATATCGCGGTCTCGGCGAATATCGAGGGTGTGGACGACGTGGAGACGGTTCTGGCGAACAAGTCGGAGGGAGTTGGTCTTTTCCGGACGGAGACTCTTTTCATGCGGGGGAAAGCGATGCAGTCCGAGGAGTTGCAGTTCGAGGAATACAGGAAAGTTGTGGAGCGTCTGGCTCCAAATCAGGTCGTTATCCGGACGCTTGATCTGGGAGGGGACAAGATGTTGCCGGGAGGGTTTTCGGGGGTCGAAGAGGACAACCCTTTCATGGGTTTTCGGGCGATTCGGTATTGCCTGAAAAATCCAGAAGTGTTCAAGGAGCAGCTCCGGGCGATTCTGCGGGCATCCGCCTATGGGAACGTCGCAATCATGTATCCGATGATCAGTGGGGTCCGCGAGCTGATCGAGGCAAACGCGCTTCTCGAGGAGGCGAAGGAAGAGTTGCGATCGGACTCGATTCCATTTTCGGAAATCATTCCGGTCGGGAGTATGATTGAGATCCCGAGTGCGGCGCTGACGGTTGATGTGATTGCGGAATACTGTGATTTTGTAAGCGTCGGAACGAATGATCTGATCCAGTATCTGTTGGCAGTTGACCGGGTAAACGACAAGATTGCCCACCTTTACGATCCGAGTCATCCGGCGGTCATGCGGACGTTATCGATGATCTTCGAAGCGGCGCGGAAGGCGAAGGTCAAGGTCAGTGTCTGTGGTGAAATGGGTGGAGATCCGCTTTACATTCCGTTGTTGATAGGTCTGGGGGCGAGTGAATTGAGTATGAGTGCGTCGCTGATTCCCGAGGCGAAATACCTGATCCGGACCCTGAAGGAAAGCGAGTGCCGGATGCTGGCGGAGGAGGTTCTGGAACTTGGGAGGCCGCGGAAAATTTTCGCACGTTTGCAGTCGTTTTATCGGGTGACAATGCGGGATGTGCTCGAACGGGTGACCGGTTAAAAGAGTGTGATCTCACGAGGAGAGACCTGATCGAGACCGCAATCAACGAGGGGATTCGCCGTGAGATCATACCGGCTGACGGGGAAAAGTATCAGGTCAGAGAGCGCTTTCAGGTTCGAACTTCGCCTTTTCCGAAAATCTGGTATTTGTAGGTGCAGAGTTCGCGGAGTCCCATCGGCCCCCGGGCGTGCAGGCGGTCGGTCGAGATTCCAATTTCGGCACCGAGCCCAAATTCAAATCCGTCCGTAAAGCGCGTGCTGGCGTTCCAGTAGACGGTAGCGGCATCGACCCCGTTGAGGAAGCGTAGGGCGGTCGATTCGTCGGTGGTGAGGATGGTGTCGCTGTGACCGGAACCGTAGCGGTTAATGAAGGCGATGGCCTCGTCGACCGAGTCAACGATTTGGGCGGAGAGGATCAGGTCGAGATATTCGGTGCCCCA
>CAZFLQ010000012.1:16516-32600 GCA_964519935.1 uncultured Puniceicoccaceae bacterium
TCGCCACCGCGCGGGATGATGCAGTGGATGCGGTCGTTGAGTTTCAGGAGCGTATCGAGGGCGGCGCGGTCGGTCGTCGGGATCAGCTGGACGGCATCTGGAGTGATCCCGACCGAGCCGAGGGCCTCGCGGATGATCTCGGCGAGGATTCGATTGGAGTGAATCGCTTCCTTTCCGCCGCGCAGGATTGAGGCATTTCCGGATTTTAAACAAAGAACGGCGCAGTCAATCGTGACGTTGGGGCGGGATTCGTAGATGATTCCGATAACGCCGATCGGTACACGAATCTTGCGGATGTCGAGACCGTTGGGAGGTGAGAGGCGTTCGATGGTTTCGCCGACAGGATCAGGTAAAGCGATCACGGCGTCGATCCCGGCGGCCATTTTCTCAATTCGGGCGGGAGTCAGTTCGAGCCGGTCGAGAAGGGCGGTGGAGAGGCCGGCATCGGCACCGGTCTGGAGATCGAGGGCGTTGGCCGCGACAATCCGTTGGCAAGAGGCGCGCAACTGCGAGGCGATAGCGGAGAGGGCGCAATCCTTTTCAGACGTTGAGAGGGTCGCGAGGTCGAGCGAAGCGCTGCGGGCGCGGTCGGCGATGGATTCGATGGCTTGGGAAAGTTCCTCGGGCGAAAGGTGCATCCGATAAGGGAACTAGGAAGGAGTAACCTCGTCAAGGATCGCCGCATTGAGGAGGTTGGTGAGGTAAGGCATCAACTGTTTCTTCCGGCTGACGATATTCGGGAGATCAAATATGTAGGGTTTGCGGAGATGGGGGAAGGAAATCGACGCCCGGAGGTTTTCCGGTCCGGCGAAAATGAGGAGGGAATTCTGGCGGGCAATGTCAGTTACAAGAAGGGTTGAGAAAATGAGTCCGTCGCGCTCCCTTTGATCACATAGAGCCTTGTAGATTGCGGTGGAGTTTTTCCAGAAGTTGTCGAAGCCGAGTTCCTCGATCTGCGCGACGGTGTAGGGATGGTCCTCGTGCTGATAACGCTTGGAGTCGGCCAGAATCGCCTCGTCCGGGGGCATCGTCAGGATGAGGGAGCCCGAACTGAAAATCTGATCGGCGAGATCCTCGGAGCTTACGCCCGAGACGGTTTCGAGCCACTCGAGAATCCCACGGTCGACGGCGGTGGTGGTGGGACTCTTGAGCAGGAGGGTATCGGAAATCAAGCCGGCCATTAGAATCCCGGCAATGGCGGGGTCGGGTTGCAGTTGGCGACTGCGGAAGAGGTCGGCGACGATCGTGCAAGTTGATCCGACAGGGCGGTTGATAAAGAGAATGGGTTGGTCGGTGGGGATGTTCCCGAGCCGGTGGTGGTCGATGATCTCGATGATCTCGACCTCGGAGGCACCGTTGACGGCCTGGGTGAGTTCGTTGTGGTCGACCAGAACGATCTTCGTGCGAACGGGGCGGAGGAGGTCGGTCTTGGAGAATACCCCGAGGAGAACGCCATCCGGGTCGGTGACGTAATAGAGGGGTGCATACGCTTCGGTAATCCGACGACGGACATCCTTGACGCGGGCCTCGGGCGGGAAGGTGACGACTTTGGGGTCAAGAACACTGTCGACGAAACCGGCGCAGCGGATGATCTGAGAGGTGGTGGCAGAATCGTAGGGGCTGATGATGACGCTAACACCCGAATGTTTGGCCTCGTGGACGATTAGCGGATCGACCTCGAGATTACCCGTGATGACGAGGAGCCGGACACCCATCTCGATTGAGATGCGTTGGATCTCCTCGCGATCGCCGACAACGATGATGCTTTGGTCGGGAGTGATTTCGGAACTGGAAGTATGGCGCCCGAAGGAAGATGCATTCATAGCACCGACCCGGACGTAGAAGTCCTGAATTTGGTCTCCGTTCCGGACGGTGAGGGTCTTTGCGTTGAGGGCGCGGACAATTGCATCGATCCGGGTTTTGACATGGCGCATCTTGAGGGGTTCGCGTAACTTCGGGGTAAAGTAGCTGCCCATGTTAAAAATGGAAACCGTTCCCCGCAGGCAACCGGTGTCGTCGAGAACAGGGAGATTGCGAACGTCGTAGCGGTCGATGGTTTCGAGGACTTCAGAGCAGGTTTCACCGAGTCTGGCACTGTGGATGTCGACCTTCATGATCGAATCGACCCGGGGGGTGATGTCGCCGATGAAGATGGGGAGGGGGTGGTTGAAGCGACCGAGGATGGCGTCGATTCGGGCGTTGGAGTTTCCGCAGCGGGCGGGGATGAACTGCGTTTCGCCGATGGCTGATTTGAAGGCGGCGTATCCGATGGCTGAGCAAATCGAATCTGCATCCGGGTTTTTATGACCAAAAATGTAGGTGGTTGAGGAGTTGGGCACTATGAATGGGAAGAAAACGGTCGAGGGAAAAGGGGTGCGAGCCAAAAAAAGCGGAAGGCCGTGAAAGGCCTTCCGCTACGAAACACGGGGAAGGGATCGGGTGGTCAGAGTGGTTCGACTACTGTCGCGGACGATCCGATCGCCTCGGTGATGTCGGCGGTGGGGGAGTTGTCGGCGGCACTGCGTAAAACTCCATTGCCATCCTCGTCAACCAGACCGATCTCATAGAACTGGACAGATCCATCCGTGAAGGCGACTACTCCGCCCTCGGACTCAAACGCGGAGTCGGTGGGATCCCAGAGGCCGCTTGACTGAAGGCCACGCGACCAAACGATAGGGAAGGAACCTCCTGCCTTTTTGGAGAGGCCGGCGGCGGCTTCGATGCTTTGTTTTGTAAAATCACCGTTTGCCGTAAAAGTAAGAAATTTTCCATCCTCGCCTGAACCAACGGTCGATGGGAGGCTTGACGGCGTGGTCGGGTCGGAATCTATGTAATAGACTTTTGCCTCCCAGAGGCCAGCGCCAGTTGCAAGGCGTCCGGCCCAATCATCCATGGACGTTTCCTGGATGTTGCGGATCTGGGTGCCGACGATCGAATAGGTTTGGTAGGCGGTCGCTATTTGGCGGAGGTTATTCTTCGCACGGGTTTCGGCGGCGCGTCCGAGGGCCCCACCGACGGCGGGAAAGATCAGACCGGCAAGAATGCCGATGATCGCGATGACGGTGAGCAGCTCAATCAGAGTAAAGCCCTTGGTGAATTTACGGGGTTTGATCATATATAAATAAGTTGTTGATTTTGGGTCGGAGTGTCAAGCGTAGGGAAGGGGGAACGTGTTACAAAGTTGGATCGCAATCGCGGTCGCGTGTTCCTGCGCGGTGGGATCGGAGGGGGCACGGAGAACCTGATCGATGGCATCGGCAATCTGGACCATTTCGGGCTCCCGCATTCCCCGCGATGTAACGGCGGGTGTACCAAGCCGGATGCCGCTGGTTTGAAAGGGACTGCGGGTTTCGCCGGGGATGGTGTTTTTGTTGGTCGTGATGTGGGCGGCGTCGAGGGCGTGCTGGGCGATTTTCCCGGTCAAATCAGGATCGGTACCGCGCAAGTCAATCAGGACGAGATGGTTATCGGTTCCGCCGCTGACAAGACGGTGTCCCCTCGCGAGGAGGGCATCGGCGAGGGCGGCAGAGTTGCGAACAATTTGTTCCTGGTAGGTTCGGAATTCGGGTTTGAGAGCTTCGCGAAAGCAGACGGCTTTGGCGGCGATGACATGCATGAGAGGGCCGCCCTGGGTTCCGGGAAATACGGCCGAGTCAATCTTTTTGGCGTGCTCGGACTTACAGAGAATCAGTCCGCCACGGGGGCCACGGAGGGTCTTGTGGGTGGTCGTGGTGACGAAGTCGGCATGGGGGACGGGCGAGGGGTGAACCCCGGCGGCGACAAGTCCGGCGATGTGGGCAATGTCGGCGAGGAGGAGAGCACCGACGGAGCGGGCAATCTCACCCATGCGGGCAAAGTCGATTGTACGGGGGTAGGCGGAGGCACCAACGGTGATCATTTTCGGTTTTTCAGCGACGGCGGTGGCGGCAACCTTGTCGTAGTCGATCCGACCCGATTCGGGATCGACGCCGTAATTGACAACCTGATACAGTTTTCCGCTGAAATTCATCGGGTGACCGTGGGTGAGGTGACCCCCGTCGGAGAGATTCATGGTGAGAATCCTGTCGCCTGGCTCGAGGGTTGCGAGGTAGACAGCAGCATTGGCCTGACTGCCGGAATGGGGTTGAACATTGGCATGGTCGGCCCCGAAGAGTTCCTTTGCCCGTTCGATGGCGAGCACCTCGGCCTTGTCGACGGCGTCACAGCCTCCATAATACCTTTTGGCGGGATAGCCTTCGGCATATTTGTTCGTGAGGACCGATCCAGTAACCTCCATCACGGAGGGGTAGGTGAAATTTTCGGAGGCAATCAGCTCGAGGTGGCTTTGTTGCCGGGTGAGTTCCTCGCGCACGATGGCGGCGATCTCGGGGTCGCAGACGGCGACGGGATCGGCATTGAGGGCTTGGTTGGGTTCAATCGCGGTTGCTGTAGTCATGGGTTTGGAAAATCAGGATTCCGGTTTTTCGGAAAGAAGTTTCAGGAGGTGGGTTTTGAGGGAAGGGATCGCCTCGACCATTGCGTCGCGGGTCATTTCGTAGGCCGCGAAGTCCATTCCAAAAGGGTCAGGAATGATCCTGTCGACAGGATCGTCGGCACTTTCGGTAAATTCGCGGAAAAGAAATGCCCGTCCTTCCAGTTCGGGAAACCGGTCGAGAAGAATCGCAAGGTGGGCATCGGTCATCGCGTAGACCGCGAGGGCACGGGCGGCGAATTCAGGATTCAGGGGACTGGAGCGATGGTCGGAAATGTCGATCCCGACCTTACGGAGGGCGGCGACCGAATTTTCGGTGACGGCATCGCCGGGATAAGCGGCGACACCAGCGGAAATCACCTCGAGCCCGGCAAGGGGTTCGCCTGCCCCGTTGATGGCGTGGCGTAAGAGGGCCTCGCCCATTGGGCTGCGACAGACGTTTGCGGTGCAAACGACGATCACAAGGTTTCTCGGTTTTTCCATTTCAAAACAAAACAGTTTGCCCGGCGTTGGGTCAAGTCGCAGGGTGCATCGATGGAGCGGATCTATTTTATCGGGATCGCCGGATCGCTGATGGGGAATGTGGCCTGTCTGTTGAAGCAGATGGGGTATTCCGTCGGCGGGGCGGACAGGTCAGCCTATCCGCCGATCTCCGATCTTCTCGCCCGTTCCGGTATTCAGGTGGACGAGGGGTTCCCGGTCGGGGCGATGGAGCGGTTTGGGCCGACCGTGGTGGTAGTCGGAAATGCTACCTCGCGGGGCAATCCGCAGGTCGAGCGGGCCTGGGGCGATCAGCAGTGGACGGTCCTGTCCTTGCCGGAAGCGATCGACCGTCTGGTTTTTCCGGGGCGGCAACGGGTGGTTGTGGCGGGAACTCACGGGAAAACGACAACGGCGTCGATAACCGCCTGGTTGCTGCGGGAGGAGGGACTTAACCCCGGGTATTTGATTGGAGGCGTCGTGCCCGACCTCGGGGGAGGTGCCGGACTCGGCGCGATTGGAGAGGGTAGCCCGGTGGTGCTGGAGGGAGACGAATACGATAGCGCGTTTTTCGACAAGCGAAGCAAATTTGTCCATTATCGGCCGACAACGCTGATTCTGAACAATCTCGAGTTCGACCACGCGGATATCTTTCGTGACATTGAGGACGTTCGTCGGACCTTTCGCCATCTTCTGGCGACGGTTCGGCCCGGCGGGGTGGTTTTCTACAATGCGGATGACCCTGAACTGGTTGGATTATTTCCGATTGATTGGTGTCGGTCGGTTGGGGTGGGATTCGGCGAACGTGCGGACTGGGTGATCCGGGATACGGGAGATGAGGTTTGTTTGGAGGGTCGGGATGGTGCAAAGTTGCGGGTTCGGACCGAGACCCGTGGCGAGCACTGGATCCGCAACGCAGCGATGGCGGCTTTGGTGGCGGGGGAGTTGAAAGGCATCGGCGGTGGCGAGGCTTTCGACCTGAGGGGTTTCGGGGGGGTGAAGCGGCGGATGGAAGTTCTCGGTGACCACGGTTCCGTTCTCGTGATGGAGGATTTCGGGCATCATCCGACGGCCATCCGGGTGACGATCGCGGCAATTCGGAAAACCTATCCGCGATACCGGATTTGGGCGGCGTTCGAGCCCCGGAGTAACACGGCACGGCGAAAGATTTTCGAGGAGGCCTTTGCGAGTGCTCTCGCGGGCGCGGATGCGGTCTGGATCGGGCCGGTCCATC
Organism: uncultured Puniceicoccaceae bacterium; assembly: GCA_964519935.1. Classification (GTDB taxonomy): domain Bacteria; phylum Verrucomicrobiota; class Verrucomicrobiia; order Opitutales; family Puniceicoccaceae; genus DAISIK01. The sequence goes on from CAZFLQ010000012.1 coordinate 22,702, forward strand.
GGGCGGGGCAGTTGGGGGCGGACGAGCGTTTTGAACCGGAAGCGGTCTGTGAAATGATCAGAGCGAAGGGAGTTCCGGCGGAAACCGGTGACACAAATCGGGAGTTGGGTCAGCTCATTCAGGAGAAAATTGGGGTGGCGACCCTGGAGTCCCCAATTTTAACCGTTTTTTTCACGAATGGGAGTTTTGATGGCATCCAGCACTGTCTCGGCGCGAAAAAACCGTCCCCTTGAGATCGGCGCGATTGGTACCACCCTTGCATGGATGGAGCCGGAAATCGGATTCGAACCGACGACCTACGCATTACGAATGCGTTGCTCTACCAACTGAGCTATTCCGGCGACGAATCAATAACCGTGAAGATTTAGGAGGATTCTTCAATCTTAAAAAGCTCCTACCGGCTCCAATCAAGCATCCGTTTGAGGGGGAGGTAGGCTTTTTCGCGGATGGGTTCGGGGATGAGGACCTCGGGGGTGTCGTGGCGGAGGCAATCGCGGAGTTTTTCAAGGGTATTCATCTTCATGTAGCGGCAGTAATTGCAGGCGCCACGGTCGGTCGTGCCGGTGCGGTAGTCACGGCAGGCGACTTGTTCGGCGGGGGCGGCGATGAAGGTTTTTTCAGGAACCTCGCGCTGGAGGCGGTGGAGCATGCTGGTCTCGGTCGCGACAATGATTTCGTTACCGGGGTGTTCGCGGGCGAAGCCGATCATGCCCTCGGTACTGCAAACGTGGTCGGCAAGGTTGCGGATGACCTCGGTGCACTCGGGGTGGGCGACAACGGGGGCACCGGGAAACTGTTCGCGAACGCGGTTGACGGACTGTTCGGTGAAGAGGACGTGGACGTAGCAACTGCCCGGCCAGTAACGCATTTGGCGACCGGTCTTTTGGGTGACCCAGCGTCCGAGGTTCTGGTCGGGAACGAAGAGAATTTCACGATCCTCGGGAATGCGTTGAACGATCCGGGGGGCATTTCCGCTCGTGCAGATGACGTCGGAGAGGGCTTTGACCCCGGCGGAGCAGTTGATGTAGGCGACAACGTATGCGTCAGGGTTTTCGTCCCGCCAGGCTTTGAGTCTTTCAGGAGGGCAACTGTCGGAGAGCGAGCAGCCCGCTTTTTCGTCGGGGAGGAGGACTTTGCGGGTCGGGTTGACGATTTTGGCGGTCTCGGCCATGAAGTGGACGCCGCAGAAGACGATTCGCTCGGCATCGGCCTCGGCGGCTTTGTAAGCGAGGCCGAGGGAATCGCCGACGTAATCGGCAAGGCGTTGGATCGGTTCGATCTGGTAGTTATGGGCGAGGATGACGGCATTGCGCTCGCGCTTGAGTGCAAGGATCTCCTCGATCAGGTCGGGATCGGCGGCGGTGCGGTCGCCGGGGCGAAGGACGAAGGGATCGAAGGTCGGCTGAGTCGCGACAGGCATGATGGATTGGCCGGGGTCGGGAGGACCGGTGGTTTACAGGAAATCAGATGTGAATGGCCTCGCCGTAAACGGATGCGGCGGCCTCCATGAGGGCCTCGGAGAGGGTGGGATGGGCGTGGATGGTGTTGTGAATGGTTTCGGCAGTGGCCTCAAGTTCCATTCCGAGGGCGTATTCGGCAATCAGTTCGGTAGCATCTGCGCCGACGATGTGGGCACCGAGGATTTCACCGTATTCTTCGGAGACGAGAATTTTGACAAATCCCTCGCTGTGGTTGGAGGCGACGGCCTTGCCGGAGGCGGTAAAGGGGAATTTGCCGACCTTGTAGGGAACGCCGTCTTCCTTGAGGGCGCGCTCGGTTTTGCCAATGCTGGCGACCTGCGGTTGGCAGTAGGTGCATCCGGGAAAGAGGTGGACCTTTTCCGGTTTTCCTTCGCCGAAGATTCCCTTGACAGCCTGAACGGCCTCGTAGGTGGCAACGTGGGCGAGCCAGGGGGGTCCAATGATGTCACCGGCGGCGAAGACCCCCTTGACGGTGGTCTCGTAGTTTTCGTCGACGACGAGATAGTTTCGGTCGAGTTCGGGTTTAAGATCTTCGGAAAAGGCACCGTCGATGTTCGCAACGACGCCGATCGCGAGCAGGAGAGCCTGGGCTTCGACGGATTCGGATTTACCGTTCCGAACGAGGTCCATGCGGACGCCGTTATCGAGGACCTTGATGTTCTCGACCTTGGTGTCGGTGTGGCAGGAGATGCCTTGTTTTTTGAAAGCGCGTTCGACAGCCTTGCCAGATTCATCGTCCTCGACGGGGAGAATCCGGGGAAGCATTTCAACGAGGGTTACCTTGGAGCCGAGGGCATTCAGAAAATAGGCGAATTCCGCCCCAATCGCACCGGCCCCCATGATGACGACGGATTCGGGCTGTTTTTCGAGGACGAGGGCCTCGCGGGAGGTCATCACGCGGGTGCCGTCGATTTTGAGATCGGGCAGGGTACGGGCCTTGCAGCCAGTGGCGAGGAGGATGTTTTTGGCGTGGAGTTGCTCGCCCTCGCGGTCACCGGAGGTCAGGGTGACAACCCCGGGGGCATCGACGCGGCCTTTGCCGATGATGTAATCGACCTTGTTCTTGCGGAAGAGAAATTCGATCCCACCGGCCATCCGGTCGGAGACATCGCGGGAGCGCCGGATGATTTTCTGAAAATCGAAGCTGATCTCGCCGACGGTCAAGCCCATATCCTCGGCATGAAGCATGGATTGGTAGAGTTCGGCACTCTTCAAAAGGGCTTTTGATGGAATGCAGCCCCAATTGAGACAGGTGCCTCCGGCGCGTTCCATTTCGACGCAGGCGACTTTTTTGCCGAGTTGTCCGGCTTTGATGGCACCGGCGTAGCCTGCAGGGCCGCCGCCGATGACGATGAGGTCGTATTCTGATGTTTCAGCCATAGGAAATGGGAATGCAAAACCCAAACCAATCGCCTTTGGGGTGGAAGGTCAATCCTGTGGGGCGACGAGGTGGGTGATGTGGGATGATTCCGGGATTGTCAGGAATCGGTCGGAGTGGCTTGTTGGAGGATCGCATGATAGGCATTTTCAAGAGATTCAAACGCGGCTTTGCGAAGACGACGGAGGCGATTCGGAAGTCGCTGGGGGGGCTGTTTGGCAACCGCCGGCTGGATGCGGAGGCGATTGGGCAGATTGAGGAGGCACTGTATGGGGCTGATTTCGGGGTGGAGACGACGGATGAAATCCTCGGGGAGATTGAGTCGGCCTACAAGGCGAACCGTGAGCTGCGGGGCCTGGAGGCGGCGGCGATCGGAAAACGGGTTTTGGGGACGGTCCTGGAGGGGAGTGACGGCGATCTGGATTGGAGCGGGGCTGTCGAGGGCAAGCCGAGGGTGATCCTCCTCCTCGGGGTAAACGGGGCGGGTAAGACGACGACGGCAGCGAAACTGGGTTATCATTTTCGGGAAAAGGGGCAGGGCGTGCTTTTGGCGGCCTGTGATACATTTCGGGCGGCGGCGAACGAACAGATCGGGAGTTGGGCGGAGCGCCTCGATCTGGAATTGGTTTCGAGCCAGCACGGGGCAGATGCGGCGGCAGTGGCCTACGATGCGCACGCGGCGGCGATTCATCGGGGCCGGGATCTGTTGATTTGTGACACGGCGGGGCGTCTGCACAACAAGAGCAACCTGATGGCGGAGTTGGAGAAGATCCAGCGGGTCCTGCAAAAGCAGGACGCGGGGGCACCGCACGAAAAGTGGTTGGTGGTGGATGGCAGCCTGGGGACAAATTCGATTGAACAGGCACGGGTATTCCACCGCGAGATTGGCTTGACCGGATTGGTGGTGACGAAGCTGGACGGCACCAGTCGTGGGGGTGCGATTGTCGGGATTTATCGCGAACTTGGGATTCCGATCCGCTTTGTCGGTCTGGGGGAGCAGCCGGAGGACTTGCAAATCTTTGACGCGTCGGCTTACATCGAATCGCTGTTCGGTTCGGATTCGGACTAAGTATTTTTATGGGACACCTGACGATCAATTTGGGACGCCGCTCCTACCCGATTATTTTTGGCGGAGACGGGCCAGGCGCTTTGCGTGATTTGTTGCAAACCCGTTTGCAGGCGGGCGGCCGCGTTGCGATCCTGACCGATTCGACGGTTTGGGAAGCACTCAAGCTGCATCGTGATGCGGTTTTTCCGGATGGGAGTGTCTTGATGATTCTGCCGCCAGGGGAGACTACGAAATCATGGGTTCACCTCAGCCAGATCTTCGATTTTCTAGCGGAGTCGGGGGTGGACCGGGGTGGGTTGGTGGTCGCCCTCGGCGGTGGAGTGATTGGAGATCTCGCGGGATATGCGGCGGCGGCCTTCATGCGGGGGATCGATTACGTTCAGGTGCCGACGACGCTTTTGGCGATGGTTGACAGCAGTGTCGGGGGAAAGACCGGAATTAATATCAAGGCGGGCAAGAACCTTGTGGGGGCCTTTCATCAGCCGGTGGGGGTCTTCGCGGATCCGGGTTGGTTGCGAACGCTGCCACGGAGGCAGTTTGCGGCGGGGATGGCCGAGGTCTTGAAATACGGGCTGATTTGCGATGCTGATCTGTTCGATGATCTCGGCGAAAAACCGATGCATGGGCCGGAGGATCGGCGGTTGGAGTCGTTGATTCTACGTTGTTGTCGGATCAAGGCCTCGATTGTGGAGGCGGACGAACGGGAGACGGCGGCGAGCGGGGGGCGCATGCTGTTGAATCTCGGGCACACCTTTGGGCACGCGATCGAGGCGGTCGCAGGCTACGGGGCATTGTTGCATGGGGAGGCGGTGGGAATCGGCCTGGTTTTGGCGGCGCGGTTGTCGCGCGAGATGGGACGAATCGGAAATGAACTTGTCGAAAGGATCGAGTCGGTTGTTCGGGCGCACGATCTACCGACCGTGATCCCCTCGAAATACACGGTCGAAGAGCTATTGGCGGCAATGATGCGGGATAAGAAGTGGAAAGGATTTACCTCCCGCTTTGTCGTTCTTGACGGGATTGGTGGGGCGGTGATCTCGGATGACGTCGGTCTCGATCTTGTCACGAGGGTATTGCGCGAAGGTGGGGCTCCGAGTGTCGGGGTGGTTGTTTGATGTCGTTCTGGAGTGTGTGATCCGTTGCTTTTGTGAAGCCTGAAAAGCGTAAGCCGACCCTCCTGTTGATATCGCAGGTTTTCGTTCCCGATCCGGCGGCGGTTGGACAGTATATGGCGCAGGTGGCAGAAGCCGTGGATGGGCGCGATTGGTATGTCAAAGTTTACGCGGCGAATCGTGGGTATGACGACCCGCGCCAAGTGTATCCGCGATACGAGCACCACCGGGGAATGCACATCCGTCGCCTGCCCTGGTCGTCTTTTGGAAAGCGCAGCATCGCACTTCGTCTGGTGGGGCAACTGTCTTTCGTGATGCAGACCTTTCTGCGGGGAATCTTCTCGCGGCGTCTCGATGCCATTCTGGTAACGACCTCACCGCCGATGGGAGGGGTGGTGGCTTGGGCGATAACGCTTTTCCGGCGGGTACCGATTCATTTTTGGGTTATGGATATGAACCCGGATCAAGCGGTGCGGTTGGGTGCCTTTGGGGCGGGTCACCCCTTGGTCCGTGTATTTGACTTTTTCTTACTGCAAATACTGAAACGTTCCTCGACAATCGTGGCGCTTGATCGCTTCATGCAGCGTCGGTTGGCGGCGAAGATGCTGGGAATCAATACGGTTCGAGATGGTTGGGAAGGGTGCCTTGAGGGGCATCCGGGGGAGGCGGAGGCGATGGCGCGGATCGCGGTGATTCCACCCTGGCCGATGGAGGATTTGCTGACCCCGGTGGCAGCGGAGGAGAACCCTTTTCACCGCGAGCAGGTTGGGGAGGGGCGGATCGCCCTGATGTACAGTGGAAACCATTCGATTGCTCATCCGATCGAGACCTTTTTGCTGGCGGCGGCACGGATCGGGGATGATGACCGACTAAGGTTTCTGTTTGTCGGAGGGGGCAAGCGAAAGGGGGAGGTTGACCGGATGGCGGCGGAGACACAGACCGCGACCCTGCGGTCGTTGCCCTATCAGCCCCTCGAGGCTTTGCGGTTTTCGCTTTCGGCAGGGGATGTGCATCTCGTCTCGATGGGCGAGGACATGGTCGGATGTGTCCATCCCTGCAAATTTTATTCGGCGTTGGCGCTTGGTAGGCCCATTATCCTCCTGGGACCGCTGGAAAGTCACGTCGGCGATGTTTTACGGGAGGCTGACATTGGCTGGCAGGTTGAGCACGGGGATGTCGAGGGGATGGTGCGGGTGTATGAGGAGATACTGGACGGAGGGCCAGAGCTTTTGCGGATGAAGGGAGAGGTTGCAAGGGCAGTTCTGGCCGAGCGTTTCGGGGAAGAGGAGCTCCTGGAACGTTTTGTGGAGAAAATTGTCGGACCGCCGGGAACAAGTTGATCTCCGCATCGTCAAAGACGAATGACAGGTTCGAAGACGATGACTTTACAATTGATTACCGAAACGGGAATGATCTAACATGATGGCAATGTCAGCATCGAAAGAAAGAACATTGGTTGATAACGACTTGATTGATCGGTTTCGGGCGGGTGATGGATCAGCTTTCGATGAAATCATTCGGCGTTACTGGGACCTCATTTACAATCGTGTTTACGGGCTGCTTCGCAACCGCCAGGATGCCGAGGAGGTGACGCAAGATACTTTCATGCGGGCGCATCGCGGGCTCGACAACTTTCGGGGCGATGCCTCATTCTCCACTTGGATCTACCAAATAGCTACGAACCTGGCGCGAAACCGGTACTGGTACTGGTTCCGGCGCAAGCGTGATCAATCGATGTCTCTCGACGAACCTTTATCCGATGATGGAAATGCGAACCTGCAGGATATTCTCCCTGACGGAGGGATTGCGCCGTCAGAGGCTGCCCTCGCCCAGGAGTTTGTGGACCGGGTTGCGGATGAACTGCGCAACTTGAGCCCGGCCCATCGCGAGATCCTTGAACTGCGGAACCGTGACGGTCTTTCTTACGAAGAGATTGCCCAGCGGTTGGACTTGAGTATCGGAACGGTAAAGAGCCGGATAGCGCGAGCGCGTGAGCGGCTCTGGGAACGAATGGGAGATGAATTCCATGAAAGACAGTGAATTCAGAGAACTGGTGAGTGCATACCTTGACGGGGAGCTTGATCTGCAGGAACGCCACGTTTTGCAGAAGAGCCTGCGGGAGGATGTTGAGCGGCACCGTGAATTCGAAGAACTTTCGCGTTTGCATCGTGCCTCGTTGATGGTGATGGGGCGGGATGCTCACGTCGAAGAGCTGGATTCTTCGGAGCGCCGAAGATTCAATGCTGAAAAAGTGGTCTTTGCGGATTCCGGCGAGGTCGACGAGGCAGCGGGGAAATGGCTTATTCGTTTGATGGCGATGGCAGTAGCGGCATCGATTGCGATTACGGTCACCGTGATCGGCATGGATATCCAGAAACGGGCGATTGAGCGGAATTCAATTTCTGACAGCCTGAACTCGTTAAGCGAAATGGCGAAGGTGCAGGCGCGGGAAGCAGCGAGCGAACGAGCGATCAAAAATTCCGAGTTGGCGGAGGAATCATCGGTCGAGGAAATTGAAGCGTTTCTGGCTTCGATGGATGCGAGCGAACTGCAATTGGGGAGGATTGATTCGTCCGTGCGCTCGTTTTCGGTTCGGGACGCTGATGCAGGGTTGGTGGATCGTTTTCAATTGACAGGTCTGAATTCGGACTCCGGTCTGTCGACTTCAAGCTCATTTGAAATTTTGAATAGCCCGAGTTCAGATTTGCTGATCATCGTCCCCTGAGGATAGAACGGATGTCAGGCTGGAAATTTTTCCGAGTGCCAGTAATTGCGGTACTGGCTGGACTGTTTTGGATTGTTTCGGGTGTCGTTAATGCCGCCGAGGGTATCCCGGTGCGGGATCAGCACGTAGAGGTCCGATTATTGTCGGAGGTGGAGGCGGTGGCACCAGGGGGGGTGTTTCGGGTCGGCGTGGAGTATCGAATGGATCCGGAGTGGCACATTTATTGGACGAATCCGGGCGAGTCGGGCCTGCCCCCAATCCACGATTGGAAGTTGCCGGATGGAAGTGTGGTTGGCGATATCCGTTTTCCCCCGCCGGAGCGGTATGAAGCGGGCGGAATGGTGACCTTTGTTCACCACGACAGGGTATTGCTAATTCAGGAGATTCAATTGCCGGAGACATTGGTGGTCGGGGATTCTCTTGAGCTGCGGGTTATTGCGGATTGGTTGATGTGCAGGGTGCCCTGCATTCCGGGCCGGGCGGAGCTGAGTCTGCGTTTACCGGTGGAGGAATCGATTCGGGCGGATCCGGGGATGACGGTGCGCTTTGATGCCGTGGCGGAGACCTTGCCCCGTTCGCTTCCGGAGGGAATGAAGGTCTCGGTGACGCGGGTTGATGGGGATAGCTTTGACTTTTCAGTATTGGGAGCGGGGGCGATGGGTCTGGGCGAGGGGGTGGAAGTGACCGTTTTTCCGCTCGGTGAATTTCGGGTCGATCAGGTGAAGGGTCGGAGCAAGGATTTCAGGGGGAGTTTTTATCCATACGCGACCGGAGAGAGGGATTCAATTGAGCTGGTGATCGTGGCAATCGGGGACGACCCTGCGGGGGTGCCCCATCAGTTTCGGGCGACGGTGCCACTGGTGGCCGGGTCGTCACCGCAGGTTGGGGACGGGGAGGATCGAGCGGCCCTGTCTTGGCTGATTGTGGGGGCGGCTTTTTTGGGGGGGATCATTCTAAATGTGATGCCCTGCGTGTTTCCGGTTCTCGGGCTGAAGGTACTGCACATCTCGAACCAAGCCGGAAATGACCGGAAAGAAATCCTCCGCCACGGCGGTGCCTACACTTTGGGGATTCTGGTTTCGTTCTGGGTTCTCGCGGTGTCAGTTCTGCTGCTGCGGAGTCGAATGGATTTGACCTGGGGTTTTCAGCTTCAGGAGCCCGTCTTCCTGTTTGTGCTGGCAGTCCTGCTCTTGCTCTTCGCACTAAACCTGAGCGGCGTTTTTGAAATCGGCGGATCACTGGTGGGAGTGGGTCAGAAGCAGGCGGGGAAGGAAGGCCTTGGTGGGAGCTTCCTTTCGGGCGTGTTGGCGACGACGGTATCAACACCCTGTTCGGCGCCTATTCTGGGGACGGCATTGTCGGCGGTCATGGTCCTCCCTGGTATGGCGGTCTGGATACTTCTGACAATGATGGGACTGGGTTTGGCAACGCCTTTTGTTTTGCTGTCGGTGTTCCCTCCCCTGAGGAAGTGCTTGCCCCGACCGGGGCCATGGATGGAGACGTTCAAGCAGTTATTGGCTTTTCCTTTGTATGGAACGGCGGTGTGGTTGCTGTGGAGTCTGGCAGGTCAGGTGGATGAGGGGCTGATGCTGGCATCGGGGTTGTCGATGATCGGGGTGGCGATGGCGGCCTGGATCTATGGACGTTTCGGATCACCGATGCGGTCGGCAGGAGGGCGGAAACGGGCCTACGTAGTCGCGGCGATGACTCTGTTTGGGTCGATCTTTCTGGGTTGGCCGGAGAAGGACGAAACATCAATTGTCTGGGAGGAGTGGAGCCCCGAGAGGGTCGAGGCGCTGCGGGCTGAGGGGCGTCCGATCTATGTCGATTTTACAGCGAGGTGGTGTCTGACTTGTAAGCTGAACAAGGCGCGTGTTTTCGGTTCGGGGGAAGTTATCGAGACCTTTCGGGACGCGAATGTGGCGACGCTAAAGGCTGACCTGACGAGCGACAATCCGGTTGCATCGCGTGTGATCGAGAGTTTCGGGAGGGGTGCTGTCCCGATGAATTTGATCTATTTGCCGGGAAATGAGGATCCGATCCTGTTGCCGGAATTGCTGCGCCCGGAGGAGGTACTCGGTTATTTCAATCAACGGTAGGTCCTGTCTGAATCATGGCCGGTTATCGGTTGCGG
>CAZFLQ010000013.1:0-31103 GCA_964519935.1 uncultured Puniceicoccaceae bacterium
GCGTTTTCGCGTGAGCTACGCCAATATCTGAGTAATCCGGATGCGATTGCGACATTGCGCGATTGTGAATTGTTGGCGATTTACCAACTACAGATTCTCAGCGAGGCCGCGCCGATGGCTCAGGAGTGGGTGGACAACGAGGAAGCTTACTCGTCCTCGGCCCTCGGATACATGGTGCTTGCCGGGGTGGAATTTCTGAGGGGAGATTACGAAAAGGCTCTCTGGATTTCCCTCATTCCCTGTGTTTATTCCTCCGGGGCGAGCATGACGTATTTGAACGGTTGCTATTCGATTGCAGTTGCGAGTGCCCATGGGCTGGAGGATCCGGGGCAGCGGGACATCCTGCTCGCGGAGATGGAGAGTAGGGGCTTGAGCTGGTTGGATCTGCGGATTTTTAAGGCAGCACCTTTTGATATGGCGGAGGTGCCTCGTCCAGCGACGGGATCAGTTGCGGAGCCGGAGATTGATCCGTTGGAACCGCTCCTTGATCCGGCAGCGGAGATCGCCAAGCTTGACGCGATGAAGAAAGAGAATGCTTCGGGTGGCTCGGGGATTGCCGGTGAGCCTGTGATGCCCGGCGAATGGATGCCGAAGCCCCGTTTGCCAATTCGCTAGTTTTTCAATTTTTCAATAACGCCAACCCATCGAACCCATGAAGAATCATCACAAGACTGCGGGATTCATCTCCCTCTTCTTTCTCTGGACTACGGTCTGTGCATACGGCCAGGAGGCCGATGTCCCGGCTCCGACAAATGCGAATCTCTTCGACCTGATCCTGCAGGGTGGTTGGGCGATGATACCGCTCGGGCTTTGCTCGATCGTGATGTTTTACCTCCTCTTCTTCTGTTATCGCGAGACCCGCCGGAGTCGATTTGTGCCGCCAGCGGTTCACACCCAGGTGAGCGAGTATATGAAGGCACGGGATGTGGCGGCGGCCAGTAGTCTGCTCGCCGGGGTTGACTCGGTGCTATCGCGGGTATTCGTTCCGGCTCTCTCGCGATTGCGGGAGGACCGCGAAAACTTGAACCTGGCGAAGGCAGAGGAGACCCTTGTCGAAAAGCTTGATGCTGAGGAAAGCAATTCGGGCCAGTGGATCAATTACCTGAATGTTGTCGCAGGGATTGCCCCGATGATCGGATTGCTCGGAACGGTCAGCGGGATGATTTCGGCTTTCCAGACCATCGGACAGGGTGGGATGGGGAAGCCCGAGCTCCTGGCAGCCGACATTGGGGAGGCCTTGATCACGACTGCGACGGGGTTGGTGATCGGTATTCCGGCGATGATCGGTTATTTCTACATGCGCAACCGCCTGACCTCGCGGGTCACGGAAACGCACCAAGTGGCGACGGACTTGCTGGACGAACTCGACGCCTGATCGGGGCCCGCATCCGGAGACGCCGAGGTTTTGATCTCTGCGTCTATCGAGAAACCTGATCTCTTTGCCAACCCGCCGGTTGCGGTCGTCGCGAGCGACGCCCCTACAGACCTATCGCCGTGCGGTTGTTGCGGTGACCATGGGCTGCTTTCGTTTCGACGTCCGCACGACCGTCACCAGCTAAGGCAAGTGGAGGCAGACTCACGCGGGATCGCTTGTCGGCGGCCGGGGCGAGAACCAGGCTTGGACGTGTCACATCCTGATGTGAAACGTGTTAGTTTTTCTCTGGATCTGGCGTTTGATCGAACCGACACGAGCTTTAATCGACAATGACGCGTGCGAAGTGGGTGGGGGTGCCGGGGTTGTCGTAGGTGAAGGTGCGATGGCCGGTTTCATCGCGGGGGGAGAGGTCGGCGGTTTGGTCGGTACTGAAATCGAGGGCCAGGTTTGTAGTGGTCTGGAGGCGGGGGGTGCCGTCGATTCCGGCGTGAAGGAAGGTGAGTTCCATTTTGGAGGGCTGGTCGGATTTGAATCCGAAACGGGAGGTGTGGAGGATGGCAGGAATCCAGTCGACCTTCAGGTTTTCGCCGCCGGTGAGGGTGGTGTCGGTGGAGACGGTTCCGTAGGTAGGGTGCGAGAAGGTGACGGTGTAGGTGCCGTCAGCGGGGACGGGGAGGGCATAGCCGCCACTGTTGGCAGTGATGGCGCGGTAGGCCGGGCGGGGGGTTGATCCGTCGGCAGACTCGGCGGTGATGACGATACCGCCGAGACCCTCGCCGACATCGTAAAAGTCATCATTGTCCATGTCGGCGATGACTACCCCGGTGATGAACTGGTCACCAGTGGCGGGTTTGGCGAAATCCTGGGTAACGAGGAAAGGCCCAACGTCGGTGTTGGATCCCTCGATAAAGCCGATTCCGATCTCTTTGTGATTCGGATTGTGGTTTGAAAAGCGATGACCGGGAGGGTTTTGCATTCCCTGATCGATGAAGGCGGGGTTGTATCCGGTTTGGGCCGGATTGTTCAGGTTTCCCCAGTCGATCAGAAATCCGGCGTGGGCATGGAGAACGCTGTCGGCGTAGGCGAAGACGCTTTCGCCGAGAGAACTCCAACCGTATCCGCTGGCGGTGACGCGGGTTCCGAGCGTTGCGCCGGCGGGATATGTCGCCTCCGGGGGTGGATTGGCGGAGGTGGTGTGGCCCTGAAAATTGTTGAGGAGCATATCGGCGGTATGGAGGCGGGCGGCTTCGATCAGTTTCGCGTTGAAGGCGAGGGGCTGGGCGGAGGCGGCAATATACCCGTTGTTGATCGCCCATTCGTATTGGGTGCGGATATCGGGCGGTTTGATTTTAAAGAAGGTCACCGCGCTGATGATGTCGGGGTCTCCGCCGGGTGAGGCGAGGGCGATCAGGCGGTCTGCCTCGGCGAGGGCATCGGCGCGGCTGCGGTTGATGAGTTCGAGGTTATACTGTTCAAGGGCGGTCGGATCGCCGATGCTGTAGGCGGGTCGGGCGGCAGGAGTCCCGATCGAGATGTAGTCGAAGAACCAGCCGACGGAGGTTGTGGTTTGGGTGAAGGCGGAGCCGCCGGAAAAATCGAGAATGAAGCGCAGGTGAATCGTCTGTCCGGCGTAGGTGCTGAGATCGATCTCGATCAATTCGAAGCCACCGCTGGGACTGCCGGTTCCGGGGCGGCTCCAGATGGTGGCGGGGTAGCTGCTGCCACCGTCGCTGGAAACCTGAACCTTGGCGACCTGATCGGTAGTCAAGGTTTCGAATTTTGTGGCAAAAACGAGCCGGGTGTCAGGCCCGACCTGAATCCCGGGAGTGAGCGTGACGGATGTGTCGTTGAAGGATGGATTGGTCAGATGGAAGGTGTGGTCTCCCTCGAAGACGACAGTGCTTTGGATCAATGTGGCGGTGCTGGTAGGGTCGGAAAGGGTAACGTTTACGGTGCCGTTTTCGGCGTCTACGAGGAGTTGTGAAATGACTTCGTCCCCAGAGACCGCGGTGAAATTCCAAAAGGCTCGTGATTCGGTTGATGAGGTCTCGGTGGACGGCGAGAGAGCCTGGATTGGTGAATTGGGTTGGGCATTCTCGATGTCTACCGAAACCGGAGGGGGTGCTGATTCGACGGTTGAGGCAATAGAAGCGCTCGTGGGTGCAATCAAAAAAATCAGGGAACGGAGGAGGGTGTTCATGGCGGGAGAGGGTGATCAGGGAGGAGAATACTAGAAGGCGGAGTTTTTGTTGGCAAACCGAACGTGAAGGGAATCGGATAAGACCTGGTAATGGCTGTTTTCCCCTTCGAGAGATATCGGATTGCCTTGGGCTGAGCCCGGATGCGGTGCGGACGACGCCGGTAGGCGGTGGGTGTATCCATTCGGCGGTGCGGATTGAGGCGGCAGGAAGGTCCTGGTTTGCGAAATACGGGGCAGGGGGAGCGGGAGAGTTGCTGGAGGGAGAGAGGGTCGGACTGGAGGCTTTGCGGGGAGCGGCACCGGATGGTTTGAGTGTTCCCGAGGTGGTGACTTGGGGTGGAAGCGGGGAGGTGGCGTTTTTGATCCTGGAATGGATTGCGCTTCGGCCTTCGGGTGATTGGGCGCGAATGGGGCGGGAGATCGGTGGAGGGGACCGAGCTCCTGGCAGCGGATATTGGGGAGGCCTTGATCACGACTGCGACGGGGTTGGTGATCGGTATTCCGGCGATGATCGGTTATTTCTACATGCGCAACCGCCTGACCTCGAGGATCACGGAAACGCACCAGGTGGCGACGGACTTGATGGACGAACTCGACGCCTGATTGGGGCCTGCCTCCGGAGACACCGAGTTTGTGATCTCTGCGCCTACCGAGAAACCCGATCTCTTTGCCAATCTGCCGGTTGCGGTCGTCGCGAGCGACGCCCCTACAGAACTATCGCCGTGCGGGTGTTGTTCGGTGACGGCTACCGGGGCCTCGTTACGGTCTTGTCGAGCGGATTTGCCGGTGGGAGGGTTGAAGGTGGGATAGTGCCCGTGGTGCGGGTGGTTTCGGCGCATCGGAGTTTTCAACGGTCGCTGGGAGGTGATTTTGAGTCGACAGGGGGTGGGTGGTCGTTATGTACTCAGCGTTTTCGGAAGGGTGGCAGAGTGGTCGAATGCGGCGGTCTTGAAAACCGTTGAGCCGCAAGGTTCCGTGGGTTCGAATCCCACCCCTTCCGCCATGATCAGCTTGCGATTGTGGCGAAATGTATCAGATCACGAGGTTTGATAACTTTGTTCAGAGGTTTGAACAGAGTCGTTGCCCCGATGGGATAGCCTACTACCCTGCCCATGAAGAATTTCATCAGTAACGAGACCAGTCACACCCTGAACAAGCGTATTGGGGAGATCATCGGTTACAGTCAGGAAGTGAAATTCCTGGTCGGATTCTTCTATTTTTCCGGTATCCGTGAGCTTTTCGAATCGATCCGCAAATCCGATGAATTGGTCATAAAAGTCCTTGTCGGCTTACAGGCAGATCGAAGCCTTGGGCTCCTGGTCGAACACGGGCGCGATACCCCGAAGTCGGACAACGAAGGGGCAGAACTTTTTTTTGATTCCCTTCGTGAGGCATTGCGCGGTGCCGAGTTTGACAACGAGTCGTTTGCCGAAGAGGTCGGTTATTTTCTGCAAATGATTCGGGAAGAGCGCTTACAAATCCGTAAGACCCTGGAGCCAAATCACGCCAAGCTTTACATCTTTAACCTCAAGGAAGAGCACAAGCTTTTGAAGGAGCGGATTTTTATCACTGGCAGCAGTAATTTGACAAAAGCGGGTCTGATCAATCAAAGGGAATTCAATGTCGAGATCTGTGACTATGGCACCGAAGCGGCTGAAAAATTTTTCGACGACCTTTGGGCAGATGCGATCGCGATCACCGAAGTCGAGGATCTGAAGATCCGACTTCTACAAATTTTCTCCGATGAAACACTTGTTGCGGAGGTGACGCCCTACGAAGCCTATGCGTTGGTGATTAAAACGTATGCCCAGCTTCAAGAGGAGAAGGAAGTGCCCGAATCCGCCCTCGATGTTCTCGAAAAAGCCGGCTACACGCCGTTTCGTTACCAATTGGATGCGGTCCGTCAGGGGCTTTCCATTCTGGAGACCCATAATGGCGTCATCGTTGCCGATGTGGTCGGCTTGGGAAAGTCGATCATCGCCTCACTCCTTGGTAAGAGTCTCGGCCAACGGGGACTGGTCATCTGTCCACCGGGATTGATTGGGGACAAGAAGATGTCCTCCGGATGGCGTAGATATGTTAATGACTTCAAGCTGGAACGCTGGGAAGTTCTCTCCTGCGGGGATCTTGAGTCGATTGCAGAGTTCGTTTCTGAACAGGGTCGGGATATTGAAACCGTGGTGATCGACGAAGCCCATCGCTTCCGCAATCAGGATTCGAGGCATTATGAGGTGCTAAGTCAAATTTGTCGGAATCGGAAAGTTATCTTGCTGACGGCCACCCCATTCAACAATTCCCCCGGCGATATCTTCTCTCTGCTGAAACTCTTTACCATCCCGGGGAAATCAACCCTGACTTTGACGGATGACCTGGATCTGCGTTTTGCCGTGTATCGAGGTATTTTCAGACGGCTGAGCTTTATCCGCAAAAACCATAATTCTCCAGATCCAAAGAAGCGTGCTCGGGCGGAGGCTTACTACACAGCACTTTTTGATTCACTCCCTATCGACATCGCCCGAGTCAACCGACGGGCACAACGTCTCTCTCAGGAGATTCGTGCCGTGATTGAACCCGTCACAATTCGTCGGAACCGTCTCGACCTACGCCAGGACCCGCACTACAAGGATGAGATAGCCGCCTTATCCGAGATTGGCGAACCGGAGGAACTCTTCTACGAGCTCTCTCCGGAACAGTCGGAGTTCTACGATGCTGTGATTGACGATTACTTTGGTGAAGAAGGGCGTTTCACGGGTGCGATCTACCAGCCCTACCTCTACGAGGCAGGGGCAGAAGCAGGCATTCAACTGGATGCCGAGCGTAATTTCGAATTTCAGTCTCAGCGTAACTTGTATGACTTCATGCGCCGCTTGCTAGTGAAGCGCTTTGAGAGTTCGTTCTTTGCCTTTGAGTCGAGCCTGAGAAGCTTTATCCGCATCACGGAAAAAGCCCTTGCATTCATTGAACGAACGGACTGCTACCTTTTGCATCGCAAGTTGCTTGATGAACTGTTTGAACTCGACGAAGACGATATTCAGAAAGAGTTGGATCTATTTGAAGCGCGTATGGAGGAAGAAGGTGCCGAGCGCTCGCGTAAGGATCAGGTGTATCGTCTCAAGGACTTTGTCATGCGTGATCAGTTCATCGCTGATATTCGTTCCGACATTAAACTCTTCCGGGAAATCGCCCAGCGCATCAAGAAGCTCGACCTGCTGCAGCCCGACCCGAAAGCCGACTGCCTCGTCCATGCCCTCCGGCAGACATTGAACAGGAAGGGGAAGTCTGGAGAGCCGAAACGAAAGGTCATTATCTTTTCCGAATACGTCGATACCGTGCGCTATTTGGAGCCGATTCTGGAAGACGCTTTTGACGGTCGGGTCTTTACCGTAGCAGGTGATTTCGGTATCCGGAAGGAAAGTGAAATGTTGGTCAATTTTGATGCGTCGATTGCCGAGAACAAACAAGCGGACGACTATGACATCCTGCTGGGCTCCGACAAAATCTCCGAAGGCTTCAATCTCAACCGCGCAGGGCTTATCGTGAACTACGACATCCCCTGGAACCCGACCCGGGTGATCCAGCGTGTGGGGCGGATCAACCGGATTGGTAAAAAAGTATTCAGCGAGCTGAAGATTCAGAACTTCTTCCCCACCGAAAAAGGCTCCGACATCGTCAAGAGCCGTCAGATCGCGGCGGACAAGATGTTCATGATTCATAATACCCTTGGTGAGGACGCCCAGATCTTCTCAGCCGATGAGACGCCCACCGCATCCTCGCTCTACAGCAAAGTAACGGCCAAGCCGGAAGAAGATGGGACCGAGAGCAGCTTTACCGAGATCCGCCGCTTGCTGGCCGAGATCGAGGCCGAGCACCCGGAAGTGCTTGAAAAAGTAAGCAAGTTCTCCCCGCGTGTCAAAACGGCCAAATCGGCGGCAGATGACTGGTTGACAGTCTTCACCCTCAAGGGGAGAGACCTGTTTGCCCAGGCACGACCGACGCCGGGAGCGGAGGCCGAGGAAATCCCCATCGAGCAGGCCCTTGATCTCATCCGCTGTGATTTCGACACCCCTCGGATTCCCTTTTCCGAGTCCTTCTGGCAGGACTACTCCAAGGTCCGTGACTTCCGCCAGAAGCATGCCGCCAATCCCAAGCAAAACAGCGTCGAGGCCAAGGCCCTCAATGTCGTCAATGCCCTCCTCGCCAATCCTCAGCTCAGCGAGCAGCACACCTTCCTCAAGATCCTGCGTGAAGATATGTGCGACTACCGGACCCTGCCGACAAACACCCTGCGCCGCATCGCCGACATCGGTGGGAAGCTTGAGAAGGCTAAAAAGACATTCGCCACCTTGCAGGCTGAGCTTGGCCCCGAATACCTCAAGCAACTAAAGACCCGTATCGGCGCACTGGAGGAGGAGGTCATCATCGCCGTTGAAAACCAGAACCTTTCGGAAACGAATGCCTGAAGACCAACATCTGGAATATAAGCGGGAGTTGAACGACACCCTGGAGAAGGAGGTGGTCGCCTTTCTCAATCATCGTGACGGCGGACAGATTCATATCGGTATCGAAGATTCCGGCAACCTGGTCGGTCTGAACGACCCCGACGGGGTTCAACTCAAGATCAAGGACCGCCTTCGCAACAACATTCAACCCTCCTGTCTGGGACTCTTCGATGTGCTTCTGGAGCAATCCTCCGGCCAAAGCTGGATCAAGCTCATCGTGGCCAGCGGCCCAGAGAAACCTTATTACCTCCGCAAGCAAGGCATGAGCCCCCGGGGCTGCTTCATCCGCATCGGCAGCACCGCCGAGCCCATGGCCGAGCGTCAGATCGAGCAGCTCTTCGCCACCCGCACCCGCAACTCCATCGGCCGGATCAAAGCCCCACGGCAGGATCTCAACTTCGCCCAACTCAAGATCTACTACGAGGGGCTCGGCCGTCCGCTGGGCCCCAAGTTTTCCACTAATCTGGAACTGGTAACCGAGGACGGCGCTTACAACTACGCCGCCTACCTGCTGGCCGATCAAAACAGCACTTCGATCAAAGTCGCCAAATATGTCGGCATTGACCGTGTCGACCTCGTCGAAAATGAAGAATACGGCAACTGCTGCCTGATTAAAGCCACGAATCAAGTGCTCGACCGCCTCGAAGTTGAGAACCGCACCCTCACCCGCATCACCTCCAAGCAGCGCGAGGAGCGCCGCCTCTACGACCCGGTTGCGCTCCGCGAAGCCGTGATCAACGCCATCGTGCACAACGATTTCAGCTACGACGGCGTGCCGAAGTTTGAGATCTTTGCAGATCGCATCGAGATCACCTCCACCGGCAGCATCCCCCAGGGGCTGACCCAGGATGAGTTCTTCGAAGGCTACTCCATTCCCCGTAACAAAGAGCTCATGCGCATTTTTCGTGACCTCGATATGGTCGAGTATCTCGGCTCCGGTATTCCGCGTATCCTCAAAGCCTACCCCAAGGAGTCTTTCCGATTCACCGACAATTTCATCCGCATGAGCTTTCCCAGTGCCGAGCCCGTGCCAACAGAGCGTAAGGGGAAAACTTCGATAGAAACTTCGGTAGAAACTTCGGTAGAAACTTCGGTAGAAACTTCGGTAGAAATCCTGAATCTATTAATGGCGAACCCTGAGATGACCCTTTCTCAAGTCGCTGCTAAAATTGGACGCTCGGTCAGGGCGATCGAAATGGCAGCAGCCAAATTAACTCACGAAGGCAAACTCCGCCGTGTAGGCCCAAAAAAAGGAGGCCACTGGGAAGTGAATTTAAAGGATGAAGGATGAATTATGAAATGGCAGAGTCGGAGGCGTGGACGGTCGAGGAGCAAGGACGTGATCTACGGGGGCGGACGAAGGCATTTGCCCTCCGGGTTGTGAAGATGTATTCCGCATTACCAAAGACCACGGAGGCGCAAGTGTTGGGGAAGCAGGTTTTGCGTTCAGGAACATCCGTTGGCGCTAACTACCGTGAAGCATACAGATCCCGCTCAACGCAGGAATTTATCGCAAAAATCGGCATCTGCCTACAAGAGCTTGAGGAATCCTCCTATTGGATGGAATTATTGGTCGATGCCGAAATCGTTCCAGGTTGTTAGCTTACTGACCTCCAAGACGAATGCAATCAACTCCTCGCCATCTTCACGACAATCTCCAAAAAGGCCAAATCCAATCCTTCATAACTCATCCCTCATCCCTCATCCTTCAACCTTCATCCTTAAAAAATGCCCATCGCATTCGACGAAAAACTCCAAGCCCTGATCGAGAGCTGCTCTTTCGAGGCCGCCCAGACCTGCTTTCGCCGTCTCTGCCCAGGGTGCTTTGAGCGCACCGACGCGCCACTCGAAAACGCCAACCCCGAACGCTTCGGTGCGATCCGCCAATTCGGCGAGCTCAAGTTCGACAGCCGCTCTGTTCTTTTCGCCTACACCGAGGTTGCGGATGCCCTGACCGAGCGGAGCGCACGCAAGGACCAGTTCGATGCGGCCCGGGCTATTCTAAAGCATCAGCCCGCCGCCGATGCGGGGATCTTTATCTTCCGGGGCGAGAGCGGAGCCTTCCGCCTCAGCCTGATCAGTAAGATCTACAAAGGCAGCAAGGCCGAGTTCTCCCACTTCCGCCGCTACACCTACTTCGTCGATCCCAACACCGATGGCAACGGCACCTTCATCCGCCAGGTCGGCGGCTGCGGTTTTGATTCGCTGGAGGCGATTCAGGAGGCCTTCTCTGTCGAGGCGATCAACAAGGATTTCTACCGCGAACTGTCCAACTGGTATTTCTGGGCCATGAAGCATGTCCACTTCCCGACGGATGATATCGGGCTGGATAAGAAGGATCTGCTCTCGGACAAACAAAAGGTCCGCGAGCACGACGCGAAGAACCTCATACGTTTGCTCACCCGAATGCTCTTCGTTTGGTTCATCAAGCAGCGGGGTCTTGTGCCCCATGAGTTATTCGATCCCAAAGCAATTGATCGGGACTTCCTCGAAGGCTTCAGCACTGAGTATTTGGACGGCTTTGGCTCACAGCATAGCGAGAGCCGATACTATAAAGCCATTCTGCAAAACCTCTTCTTTGCGGCCCTCAATCAGGAGCGCGATAAGCGGCAATTCACCAAAGGTGGGGCTGACTATATGGATAATACCACGGTCATACGCTACAAAGATGCCTTTAAAGACCCTGGTAAATTTCTCGCTCTTCTTAAAGCGACAACCCCATTTCTGAATGGCGGGCTCTTTGAGTGCCTGGACTTCGTGATCAAAGTGCCGAAAGGCGACAAGCTGGTTAGTAAGAAAATCTACGAAGACGGCTTCTCTGATCGCACGGACAATACGCTTGTTGTGGCCGATTTCCTTTTCTTTGCCCCTGAACATAAGGTCGATCTCAGAGATACATGGGGCATCCCTTCCAAAAGCAATGAACCCGTCCAGGGCCTTATCCACATCCTGAATCGCTACAACTTCACGATCGTCGAGAATTCACCGATCGAGCAGGAAGTCGCCCTCGATCCGGAACTATTGGGCAAAGTCTTCGAGAATCTGCTGGCCTCTTACAACCCCGAGACCCAGACCACCGCCCGTAAGCAAACCGGATCCTTCTATACCCCGCGCTCCATTGTGGACTACATGGTGGACGAGTCCCTCAAAGCCTACCTGCTCAAGCCGCTCACCGAAGAGGCGGGCATGACGGAAGGCGATGCCAAGGCCGGTCTCGATCTGCTCTTCAGCTACGAGGAGAAGCAAATGGATACTGTATTTGAGTCCGACCAGGTCGATATTCTCATCCGTGCCATCGACCAGTGCAAGATTCTCGACCCGGCCTGTGGTTCTGGAGCCTTCCCCATGGGCATCCTCCAAAAATTGGTCTTCGTTCTGGGTAAACTCGACCCGGACAACGAAAAATGGGAGCAGCGGCAGATCGACGAAGCGCAACAGATCGAGGATAAGCAGGAGCGCCGCGAACGTATCCGGGAGATCATGCAGGACTTCGAGGACAACGACGACGACTATGGCCGTAAACTCTACCTCATCGAAAACTGCCTTTACGGGGTCGATATCCAGAGCATCGCCACCCAGGTCAGTAAGCTCCGCTTTTTCATCTCACTCGTAGTTGACCAAAATATCGACCGCGACCACCCCGATGGCAACTTTGGCGTGCGGCCGCTGCCAAATCTGGAGACCAAGTTTGTCGCTGCCGATACACTCATCGGGATCGAGAAACCAAGTGCCCAAGCGGAACTCACCGAATTGACTGAGATCAAAAAACTGCAGGAAGAGCTACAAGACATCCGCCATAAAATCTTTTCAGTTAAAACCACGGCCTCGAAACAGCGCTATAAGACCAACGACGAAGCCAAGCGAAAGCAAATTGCCACAGCCCTCAAGGACAACGGGTGGCCGGACGACACCGCCGACCGGCTGGCGAAATGGAACCCCTACAAGCAGAACGACTCTGCCGACTTCTTCGACCCGGAATGGATGTTCGGACTCAAGGGCTTCGATGTGGTGATCGGGAATCCGCCGTATATCCAGATCCAAAAGTTCCCCAAAGCACAGAAGGACAGGTGGGCCGCGCAAAACTATGCGACCTACGCCGCCACCGCCGACATCTATTGCCTCTTCTACGAGCGCGGCGCGGACCTCCTCAACGCCGCCGGCCAGCTCGCCTACATCACCTCCAACAAGTGGATGCGGGCCGGCTACGGTGAAAAGCTGCGTGGCTACCTCGCCGACAAAGTCGATACCCATACCGTGCTCGATTTCGGCATGGCGCAAAACTTCGGTGCCGCCACCACTTACACCTGCATCACCCAATTTGCCAAGGACGCGCCCCGTCAGCAGCTGCGCACCTGCTACGCCAGCGACGACCGCGCCGCCATGCGCGACCCCGGTACCTATTTCGAGGCTAATGCCGTGCAGCAAAGCGATCTCTCCGCGCTGCCCTGGGTCATCCTCACTCCCGAACGCCACGCGATCAAGCAACAGGTCGAGGCCCAGGGTATTCCCCTGGCTGAATGGGACATCGAAATCAACTATGGCATCAAAACCGGCTACAACGACGCCTTCTACCTCAGCCAGGAACAACGCGACGCCTTCGTCGCCCAGGATCCGAAATGCGCCGACTACCTCGTCCCCCTCCTGCGCGGCCGCTACGTCAGCCGTTACAAAACCGATTGGGATGGCACGTGGATGATCAACTCCCACAACGGCGTAAAATCCAAAGGCATACCACCCGTTGATTTAAAGAAGGAGTGCCCGCTTCTATGGAAACATCTCAAGCAATATGAACCCCAACTGGCTAAGCGGCAGGACAAAGGGGACCATTGGTCGAATCTCCGGAACTGCGCCTACGTTGAGGAGTTCAAGAAGCCGAAGATTATCTATCCGAACATGACCAAATTCCTGCCGTTTTACTACGACAGGGATGATGGCTTTTTCGGAAATCAAAAATGCTTCATCGTTACCAGTTCTGGAACAGCAATTGGTTATCTTACCGCATTCTTGAACTCTGCTCTATTTAAATACTGCTTCCGTGATAACTTTCCCGAGTTGCTCGGCAACACCTACGAACTCAGTAAAATCTTCATCGACATTCTCCCCGTCAAAAAGCCCACCCCACCCGAAGCCGCGCTCTTCGAACAACTCGTCCCGCTGGTGCAGTCCGCCAAGAAAGCAAAACTCAACACAGAATCCAGCTTCCTCGAATCCCTCATCGACGCCTGCGTCATGGAGTGCTACTTCCGCGACCACATGGCCGAGCGCGACCTCCTCTTTCAGGACAGCGTCGCCCAAGCCCTCACCGGCTACACTCCCGACGCCCCCGAAGCCGAACAGCTCCGCTTCATCGAGACCCTCCACCAGCGCCTCACCGCAGCCAAAATCCCCGAACGCCTCCAACGCATCCCCGAAGCCAGTCCGGACCTGCTCGGTGTTATCCTCAAGGAGGGGAAGGTATGATGGCTTGCGAACACGTAAAGTTGTATCGCATCATTCAGACACTTAACTCACTGTTTAAAAGTCCTATACCCACTCGCTAGTATTTTACTCGAAAGGAGATCTCATGATTAAAGAATTAAAATTGAAAAACTGGAAGAGCTTTGAGTCCGCAACGCTATACATCGACCCACTTACAATTCTCATTGGAAGCAATGCCAGCGGAAAATCGAATACCTTGGATGCCTTGTTACTGTTGAACCGGACGAGCCTGGGCATCGGTATTTTTCAAGCCATCAATGGCGATGCAAATCTACCTGCACTTCGAGGTGGCATTGAGTGGATTTGTCGAAAGCCTGAGAAGCGATTTCAGCTGGTCGTGGTCGTGAGTGGTCCAAATGAGCGTCAGGATTTGCGCTATGAACTAACCGTTCAAGTAAATGGAACGAAAGCTGAAGTTTTCAAAGAAAGCCTGACTCTGATTAATCATCGGCCAAGGGCAGAACAACCCATTGAAAAAGATTTGTTCTACACCAAACAAGAGGAAGCAAACACGCCGGGTATTCCTACTTACTTTTCCACGGGCACTCAAGGGCGCGGCAAACGTTTGGACCTAAACCGTAGTATCTCGATTCTCGCACAGATCGAAACGCTCAGCATTCGCAAGGAAGTCTTGGAGGCTGGTCGCATTCTTCTAAAACAGCTACAGTTGATTTTTGTTTTTGACCCTATTCCGAGCCACATGCGGGATTTCACGCCGCTATCGGAGAAATTGCAAAGTGATGGCGCCAACATTGCCGGAGTCCTCGCCGGTTTGGATCCCCAGCGCAAAATCGAGGTTGAAGCCATTCTGGCTAAATATCTGAAGGAACTACCGGAGAAAGACATACGGCGAATTTGGTCGGAGCCTGTTGGCAAATTTCAGACCGATGCCATGCTCTACTGTGAGGAAGAGTGGGGCGAAAACAAGTCACACGAAGTCGATGCGCGAGGCATGTCTGACGGAACTCTGCGCTACCTTTCGATAGTAACTGCCATGTTGACACGTGACGAGGGCAGCTTGCTCGTTATTGAAGAAGTCGACAACGGGCTACATCCCTCTCGGGCAAACATACTCATACGCATGCTCCAAGATCTGGGTAAAGAGCGCAATATTGATATTATTGTGACCACACACAACCCTGCCATGCTCGATGCCGCCGGGGCGGCAATGATCCCCTTCATCGTTGTGGCGCATCGAGACCCTAAAACGGGTCTCAGCCGCATGACCCAGCTCGAAGAGATCAATGAACTCCCCAAGCTGATGGCAGGAGGCAGCTTAGGTAGGCTATCGACCGAAGGGCGCATCGAATCCGCGCTAGGCAAGGAGGAGGTAAGCCGATGAAAAAGGTATTGGTTATTGATACAAGTGTCCTGTGTGTGTGGCTAGAGGTTACAGGCAAG
Organism: uncultured Puniceicoccaceae bacterium; assembly: GCA_964519935.1. GTDB lineage: Bacteria > Verrucomicrobiota > Verrucomicrobiia > Opitutales > Puniceicoccaceae > DAISIK01. Next base: position 14,954 of record CAZFLQ010000013.1, read on the forward strand.
ACTTCATGTGGCTCGGATAATGACCGGTGGGACAAAGCTAGAGTCGATGAAAAAATTAAAGAGGAAATGAAAGCTGGAACGACTTTTGTCTTACCTCTCGCCTCTATTATCGAAACGGGGAACCATATTTCGCAAAGCGCTACACACCGCAGAGAGCGAGCAGTAGCACTTGCTGATCTCATGCGGAAAAGTGCCGATGAAGAAACTCCCTGGGCTGCTTTTTCGGATCAAAGTATACTTTGGACCACGGAAAAGTTAAAAGGCCTTGCCGATAGCTGGCCGACTCTTGCCGACCAAAAGCTTTCACTTGGCGATGCTACCATAAAAGATGTTGCCGAGTATTATGCACAAACCGGAACAACCCATGTTGAAATCCTAACAGGCGATCAAGGATTGAAGGCATATCAGCCATTGGTTCCGGCAGCGATTCCACGAAGAAGAGCCTCTCGTTAATATGCCCGAATTAAATGAAGATGGTTAGTGCAGATATCGGAGTCATGGAGTGCTACTTCCGCGACCACATGGTCGAGCGCGGGCTCCTCTTTCAAGACGACGTCGTCCAAGCCCTCACCGGCTACCATCCCGCCGCCCCCGAAGCCGAACAGCTCCGCTTCATCGATACCGTCCACGAGCGTCTCACCGCAGCCCAAATCCCCGAACGCCTCCAACGCATCCCCGAAGCCAGCCCGGATCTTCTTGGCGTCATCCTGAAGGAGGGGAAGGTGTGAGTGGGGACTCACGCGGAGGCGCGGAGACGCGAAGGATACCTGGCCAGACGGGTCAATGGCTTGGAGCCGTTACCTCAGATGAGGAGTGGGATGGCAATTTTGTAGGACTCGCTGCTCTTTCAGTCGAACGCGACCGCACGCAGGAATTCTCGTTTACCTTTATTAAACTCTCGAAAGGCAATTGGCACCCTGTGCCGCTTTTCTACACGACCGGGCAACTTATTCGATCGACTTCACCCCTCTCTGCATCGACCTCTTCAGCGATGAAGTCGAGGAACCATCGGCAGGGCGGATGACCCCCGATAGCCGATAGGTCTTTCGTTCCGGGTGGTCTTTGAGCGCTTTGTCCTGATGTCGATTTTGAGCGGGGCAGGAGGGGCTGCGGATTTTTGTTTGAGAATGCGTCTCGTTTTTATTTGACAGCCGGGTTTTGATAAGGAAATCTGTTGAGCGTTTCGGTATGGCATAAGCAATACTTTCCGAAGCGGTGAACTAGAGTGATCAAAATCTGAGAGGAGAAACAAATGAAAGGGATGACGGAGTTGATGCGGGGTAGCGGGGGAGTGATTTGCCGATTGGATGAGGAGGCCCTCGCCTCGGAGCGGTTGGCGGTGCTCGGATTTTTGCCGGGACGGGAGGTGCGGCTCTTGCGGGCGGCACCCTTGGGCGATCCGGCGATGTATGAGGTTGGGGGGCGGTTGGTAAGTCTGCGCCGGGCGGAGGCAGCCTGTGTTTGGCTAAGCGATGACGAGGACATGGGGGTGGCATCATGAATGCGGCGGAGGCGAAAACCGGTGGGGTCGAGGATTTGAGGCGGGTATTCCGGATCGGGTTGCTGGGGGCACCGAACACGGGAAAGTCATCGATTTTCAATCGTTTGACGGGGTTGCGGCAGCGGACGGCGAATTATCCGGGGATCACGGTTGAAAAGAAGGTCGGTCCGATGGAGATCCGGGATGATCGTTACGAGGTGATTGATTTTCCGGGAGCCTACAGCCTTTCGGCGTCGTCACCGGATGAGCGGGTGACGGTGGACGCGCTCTGCGGGGATGACCCCGAGTCAGTGCCTGACCTCGTGGTGTGTGTGCTCGACGCGACGCGCCTGTCGCAAGGGCTCTTTTTGCCGATGCAAGTGGCGGATTTTGAAGTTCCGCAGGTGATTGTTCTGAATCAGTGGGATGTGGCTGAGCGGGAAGGGGTCCTGATTGATTGCGGTGGGTTGTCGAGGCGGCTGGGTGTCCCCGTGATACCGGTATCGGCGGTGACGGGTCGGGGGATTTCGGAACTGAAGGAGGCAATTGCGGGGGCGATGGATCATCCGGCAAAGGTACCTCCGATGGAGTGGCCGCCGGTGGTGGAAGAGGGCCTGACGCATTTGGCAAAGATGGCGCCTGATCTGGACCGGGGGCGTTTGTTGCGGATTTTCTTTGATTGCCGGAGTGCGGTTCTGGCGAAGGTGGAGGCCCGCTATCCGGGTTTGGGAAAAGCCCGTTGCGAGGCACGCGAGATGTTACGGACGGCGGGCTACAATCCGGGTCCGGCCGAGGCGGTAATCCGGCATGAGACGATCCGGGAGCACCTCGCAGGGGTTCTGGCCGACCGGGACGAGATCGCCCAGCGCCCGGGTGAGTCGATTGACCGGGTTTTAATGCATCCGTTCTGGGGGATGACGGTTTTCATCGGGGTGATGTATGTCCTGTTTCAATCGGTTTACAGTTGGGCCGGTCCGGTGATGGACGGAATTGAATGGATGACAGGGGCGGCGCAGGCATGGGTTGCACCGTTTTTGGCGGGAATGCCGATGTTCCAAAGCCTGATGGTTGACGGGATCCTCGGCGGGGTTGGAGGGGTAGTGGTTTTTCTGCCACAGATCTTCATCCTTTTCCTGTTTGTTGGTTTGTTGGAGGAAAGTGGATACATGGCGCGGGCGGCCTTTATCATGGACCGGACGATGGGTTGGTGTGGTTTGAACGGGAAGAGTTTTGTCCCGCTGCTGTCGAGCTATGCCTGCGCGATTCCGGGAATCATGTCGGCGCGGACTCTTGAGGAGCCGCGGGCGCGGATCTCGACGATTATGATGGCACCGTTCATGAGCTGTTCGGCGCGGTTGCCGGTCTATGTTTTGTTGATCGGGGCCTTTATTGAACCGGTCTATGGGGCGGTCGTGGCGGGGTGGGCCTTGTTTCTGGCACACTTTATCGGGATGGCGGTGGCGGTGGTGATTGCCTGGCTGGCGAACCGGGTCTTTACGAAGCAGGAGCCGATTCCCTTCATTCTCGAGATGCCGGCCTATCGGGTGCCGAACAGCCGCAATATTTTTCTGAGGATGTGGACGAGTGGGCGGGAGTTTCTGATCCGGGCGGGGACGGTGATCCTGGCATTTTCGGTGATCATCTGGGGATTGCTCTATTTCCCGCGGGGTGAAGAGGCGATGGCAGCGGCCGAACAGGCGTTTGTCGCGGAAATGGCGATGGCGGAAGGGATCTCAGAGACAGCCGCAGAAGCGCGAATTGCGGAGAATCCGGAGCTGGCGGGCAGTCTCGAGGCGGTTCTTGCGGGGGCGCAGATGGAGCAGAGTTACCTCGGGCGGATGGGGCATGCGGTGCAACCGATATTCGCCCCGGCGGGTTTCGACTGGAAAATCACGGCAGGGGTGATCTCAAGCTTTCCGGCGCGGGAGGTGATCATCGCGACCCTTGGAATCATCTACAATCTGGGCCCGGATGAGGACGAGGAGTCGGCTGGCCTGCGGGAGCGTTTGGCCGGGGAGGTCTGGCAGTCCGGAGAGCGTGCGGGGATGCCGATCTATACCCTGCCGACCGTGCTGGCGATTATCGTCTTTTTTGCCCTTTGCCACCAGTGCGGGGCATCGGTCGCGGCGATCGTGAAGGAGATCGGCTGGCGTTGGGCGGCCTTGTCCTTTTTCGGGATGAGTCTGATCGCGTGGGTGGCGGCGGTCGCGGTGTATCAATTGGGCAGTCTCCTATGATCGCGGTACTCGATAGTTTGTTGGTCGGACTGGCGTTGCTGGCGGCTTGTGGGTGGGTGGTCTGGTTTGTCGAGGATACGATCGCGGCGGGGCGCCGGAAGGGGTGCGGCGGCAAGGGTTGTGGCTGTGGAAAAAAATTCACAATTGTCAGGAACGGACACGATCCGTTGAGTCGGGATGAATGAAAGTACCTCTTTTCGACATTACCCGTCAGCACGCGGAGATTGAGGACGAACTCCTTGGGCGGGCGGCGGCGGTGGTGCGGTCGGGTCGCTACATTCTCGGTCCGGAGGTGGAGGCGTTTGAGGAGGCGGCAGCGAAGAGGCTGGGGCTGGAACCGGGAGTGTTCGTATCTTCGGGGAGCGATGCGCTTCTGGTCGGGTTGATGGCGATGGGAATCGGACCGGGGGACGAGGTGGTTTTGCCGGCGTTCACGTTTTTCGCGACAGCGGGGGCGGTGGCGCGGTTGGGGGCACGGCCGGTCTTTGCGGATGTCTGTCCGGTCTGTTTCAACCTGGATGCGGATTCGTTGGCGGAACGGGTTACGGATCGGACGCGGGCGATCATCCCGGTGCATTTGTTCGGGCAGAGTGCGGAGATGGGCCCGATCATGGAAGTGGCGCGGGAGCACGGTCTGAAGGTATTGGAGGATTGTGCGCAGAGCTATGGGGCCGAGCATCGGGGGTCGGCGGTTGGGGCGATCGGGGACCTCTCGGCCTTCAGTTTTTTCCCGACGAAAAACCTCGGAGGGTTTGGGGATTCGGGTATGGTAATGGGGACGGATGGGGCTCTCCTGGGGCGGGTGCGGCGGTTGCGGCAACACGGAATGAATCCGAAGTATCACCATCGGGAGATCGGGGGAAATTTCCGGGGAGATCCGCTGCAGGCGGCGTTGTTGGGGGCGAAGCTGGGGAGACTGGACCGGTGGCTGGAGGCGCGGGCGGCGAATGCGGGGCGGTATTTGGAGGCTTTGGGAAGTGAAGATGGGGTGGTGCGGGCGGATGCGGATGATTGTGCGTGTTTGCGGGGGAGTGGGGCGGTTTTGCGGGATGATGGGACAAAGCTGATCCTGCCGGTTGGGTATCCCCACAACCGGCATACCTGGAATCAATTCACGGTCCGGGTTCCGGGCGGTCGGCGGGATGCGTTGGTCGCGGGTTTGCGGGAGGCGGGAGTTGGATGTGAAATCTACTATCCGGTCCCGCTGCACCGTCAGGAGTGCTTCGGGAATTTTTCGCCTGATTCCTGCCCGATGGCGGACCGGTTGGCGGACGAGGTGGTCAGCCTGCCGATTTTTCCGGAGTTGAGGGGGGAAGAGCAGGAAACAGTGATCGGTGTATTGACCGAGTGGATACGTAATCAGTAATCTTGAAAAGAACCCCCAACCCTTATTCCGAATGAGCCATATTGACGAAGTTCTCGAAGTCGTCCGGAAACGGAATCACAGTGAACCGATTTTTCTGCAGGCGGTGACGGAAGTGCTTGAGAGTCTTGAGCCCGTTGTCGATCAGCATCCCGAGATCGCGGAGAAGAATCTGCTCGAAAGGATCTGCGAGCCCGAGCGTCAGTTTATTTTCCGGGTTGCCTGGCAGGATGACGCTGGGAATCCGCGGGTCAACCGGGGTTTCCGGGTCGGATTCAGTTCGGCCCTCGGTCCATACAAGGGCGGGCTGCGCTTTCATCCGACCGTCAATCTCGGGGTGATCAAGTTTCTTGCTTTTGAGCAGGTCTTCAAAAACAGCCTGACAGGTTTACAACTCGGGGCAGGAAAGGGAGGGAGTGATTTTGACCCGCACGGGCGTTCGGAGGCGGAGGTGATGCGGTTCTGTCAGGCGTTTATGACGGAGCTGCACCGGCACATTGGCCAGCAGACGGATGTTCCAGCGGGGGATATCGGGGTTGGTGGGCGCGAGATTGGGTTTCTTTTTGGTCAATACAAGCGATTGACGAACCGATATGAGCTGGGGGTGATTACGGGAAAGGATGCATCCTGGGGCGGGTCGCTGGTGCGGAAGGAGGCGACTGGCTACGGGAGTGTTTACTTTGCGCGGGAGATGTTGAAAGGCCGCTCGGAAGTTCTGGCGGGGAAGACCTGTGTGGTTTCGGGGAGCGGGAATGTTGCGATTTACACGATTGAAAAGTTGAAGCAATTGGGGGCGAAGGTGGTGGCTTGTTCGGATTCGGGCGGGAGTGTCTTTGATCCGGAGGGAATAGACCTTGCAACCGTCAAGATGATCAAGGAAGGGAATCGCGGTCGGATTTCGGAGTATGCTGAACGACGGGTCAGTTCGACCTATCGGGAGGGGCAGAAGGTCTGGGATATTCCGTGTGATTGCGCGTTTCCGAGTGCAACCCAGAACGAGATCGACGGTGATGCGGCTGAATTATTGGTGTCGAACGGGTGTGGCTTGATTTGCGAGGGGGCAAACATGCCCTGCACGCCGGAGGCGGTGGCAGTTTTCCGGCGGGCGAAGTTGCTCTACGGTCCAGCGAAGGCGGCAAATGCGGGAGGCGTTGCGGTATCGGCCCTTGAGATGCAACAAAACGCGGGACGGGAGAGCTGGGGCTTTGGCGATGTGGATGGCCGATTGCAGCAGATCATGAAATCGATTTACGAGCGCTGCCGCCGATTCTCGGAGCAGTATGGAAAGGGAGATGACCTCGCAGCGGGGGCGAATATTGCGGGTTTTATCCGGGTGGTTGAGGCGGTCCGGGCGTTTGGGTTGATGTGATGGGAAATGCTGTTCCGGGATGGCCCTCGACCCGCCATGGGTTTTGTAAACGTCGATAACGATTAGGACCAACGGGGATTGGGTGTGGTGCGCGGGGCTATTCGGTAAAGTGCTGGACGATCGGGATGCGGCGGCCGATGCCGAAGGCGAGGGGGGTGATTTTTAGGCCGGGGGCGGCCTGTTTGCGCTTGTATTCGTTGCGGTCGACCTTACGACAGACATCGAGAACGGTTTCGGAGTGGAATCCCTGACTGATGATTTCGGCGCGGGATTGATTTTCCTCGACGTAGAGGCGGAGGATTTCGTCCAGAACTGGATAGGGCGGAAGGGAGTCCTCGTCCTTTTGACCGGGACGGAGTTCGGCCGAGGGTGGCTTGAGAATGGTGTTGGCGGGGATGCGTTCGGAATTGCAGTTGAGGTAGCGGGCGAGATCGAAGACGAGGGTCTTGGGCACATCGGAGATGACAGCGAGGCCTCCGGCCATGTCGCCGTAGAGGGTGCAGTAGCCGACGGCAACCTCGCTCTTGTTCCCGGTGGTGAGGAGGAGATGCCCGAGCTTGTTTGAAAGGGCCATTAAAAGGAGGCCGCGGCTGCGGGCCTGAATGTTTTCCTCGGTGACGTCGGGCGGGCGATCCTCGAAGATCGGGGAGAGCGCGGCGGTGGCTGCGGTGACGAGAGATTCGATCGGAAGAACCTCGTAGCGTATTCCGAGATTGCGGGCGAGGGAGGCGGCATCATCGCGACTATGTTGAGAGGAGATGGCGGAGGGGAGACTGACCCCAAGGACCTGATCGGCGCCGAGGGCATCGACCGCGAGGGCGGCGGTGACGGCACTGTCGATCCCGCCACTGAGTCCGATGACGGCGGATCGAAACCCGCTCTTGAGGACATAGTCACGCAAGCCAAGGGTGAGGGCGGAGGCGGTGTCGGCGAGGGAGTCGGGGTTGGCGGTGCCGCCAGACCTGGATTCGGGTTTTTCTGTATCCATAATTTGGATACATTCTGCAAAGCCGGAGAGCCGCTCGACGATTCCGGACGAGGGGGAGGCGAGAAGGCTGTGGCCGTCGAAGATGAGTTCGTCATTTCCGCCGACGGCGTTGACATATACGGTGGGAGCACCGGAGCGGTGGGCAGCCTCGGCGACGAGTTCATCGCGGAGACCGGTTTTCCCACGGTGCCAGGGGCTGGCGGAGCAATTGATGAGCAAGTCGACTCCGGCGTCGGCGAGGGCATCGATAGGGTCGGTTTGTCCGGAGTGACGCAGGGTGCCGCCCTCGCGGAACCAGAGATCCTCGCAGATGGTGACCGCAACGAGTTTTCCGTTGAGTTGAAAGACGAGACTTTCGCGGGCTGGGGTAAAGTAGCGGTCCTCGTCAAAGACATCATAGGTCGGGAGGAGACATTTGCGCCCGACCGCATCCATGCGCTGATTGCGGCAGACGGCGACGGAATTGTAGACAGTGCCGTCATCGGTGGATTCGGGAAATCCGATCAGCGCGGGGGTCTCGCTGGTCTCGCGGGCGATGGTTTCGACTGCCTCGCGGGAGGCGTCGAGAAAGCGCTGGCGGAGGAGAAGATCCCTTGGTGGATAGCCGCAGATGGCAAGTTCCGGGAAGACGACGATTTCGGCACCGTCGGCGGTGAGTTTGCGGTAGGCATCAAGGATGCGGTCGCGGTTGGCGGGGAGGGCGCCGACGGTGGTGTTGATCTGGGCAATACCGATTTTCATGGAGGCCGGGTTGGGAACGGGAAAGATTGAGGATACTTTCGTCCCGGGAGAAGGGATGTCAACGAAGTGGGTCGGGGTTTGGCATCAGGCGGAGGATGTTGTCGTGAAAGATTTTCGGGAGGATTCCGGGGGGAAGCTGGGTGCGGGCCTGGGCGAGAATTGTGGCAGGGGCGGTTTGCTGGCTGTCGCGGGCGGGGCGGAGGGGATAGTCACTGCCGAAGATAATTTTTTCGGGCGGGATGACATTGAGGACAGCATTCCAAACTGGTTCGTCATAGAGCAGGGTGGTGGCGGCGGTGTCGTAGTGGACATTGCCAAAGCGTTGACGGACGTAGGGATTCAACTCGTGAAAACAGGCGAGTCCGCCCCAGTGGGCGAGGATGATCTTGAGATTCGGATGGCGTTCGGCTAGGTGGAGAATGGGCTGAAGCGGGGTCGGGACGGCACCTCGATGGGGACGGCCGAGGGGTTCGGAAACATGAATCGTGATCGGCCATCCGTGGTCATCGGCAAAGGCAAAGACAGGTGCCCACTCGGGGGCATCAAGGGAGAAACCCTGGATTGCGGGGTGAATTTCGCCAATTCCAGAGAAGCCGAATGAGGAGCAGACGTGGAGTTCGTCTTTGAGCTGCATTGTCCCGAGTCCGGGATGAATCGAGGCGAAAGGGTAAATGGGGAAAGGGGAATATTCGCGAAAGGCAATCAGGGCGCGATTGGCCTCGACGCAGGTTTGGGGCTGTTCCCAATACCAGCCCAGAACAACGGCGGCGGATAGATCCGTATCGATCAGTTTTTGGGACCATTCGTTGCTGCCGGGCCAGGATTGAAGGCATCGGGGACCGGTGTGGAGGCTGCCCCAGTGTGGTTCATCTTGTTGAACGGCGAATTTTTCCGGATCGGCGATCCACCCCGCATAGCAGTGGGTATGGGCATCGATCACGCGGACGGATGGATCGGCGGGAGAGAATCTGCTCACTTGACTGATCGGAGGAAAAAAAGGATGAGTGGGAGCCGAATATGCTGGATGAGCAACGAGAAGATGTCCACAGCGCATACCGCCACCTAGCGGGTCGGGGGCTGTCCGAATATGAACATACCGAGATCACGGCTTTGGACCGTGGGCGCGGATTGCTGGTCTGTCGTCCGGCGGGGGAGCGATTGGGTTCGCTGCGGCCGGAGGACTATCTGGTTGTTTCGGTAAAAAACGGCGTCGTGGTGGAGGGGCGGGGCCACGCCAATGATGTCGTGCGGACCCATATTGCGGTTTATGAGAAGCTGGAAACGGTGTCGTCGATCGCGAGTGGCTACCTTCGATTTGCAACGGTATGGGCGCAGGCACGGCAGCCGATTCCCTGTCTGGGGGTAGCACACGCGAATCGTTTTTCAGGACCGATCCCGGTAACCGAGCTGATTCCGGATGCGGAATCGGCGGCGGACTACCGTGAATCGATTGCCCTCGAGATCCACGAGGCCTACGGGAAAGCCGGGGTCAACCACCACAAGGTTCCGGCAGTTCTGGTTGCGCAGCACGGTCCTTTTGCGTTTGGATCAGACTGTTTAAATGCGGCTGAAAATATAGCATCGCTGGAGTTGATCGCGGACATCGCGCTCCAGACCTTAAGAATAGCTCCGGAGACCGGACCCCTCTCGGACTGGAAGATCGCCCACCATTTCGAGCCGTCGATTTTCCGGAGATCGGCAATGCGGGGACAGAAGCCGCGGATCGGTCGCACGAGGATAGGGTAAGGGCCTGTCAAAAAATAACTGGAACAATCCGACTTGTCCTCACAGCCCGCTGGCGGCGTTGCTCCCCCCGTCACAGATTGCTCTATGCTCCATCGTCGCGCCTTGCCAGCGACCAAAATTAGGGCGTCCTCTTGACACACTTATTTTCCTCCAAGCCCTGGGCTGATTGGTCGCCGATAACTTTTAGGGGTTGAAAAGGCGGCGGGTTTGTTCGAGGAATGGAGCGTGCTTGAGATTCCCGAACAGACATGATGAACCCGATGGTCAAGGTTTCCTTTGATGGGAGGCTCTCAAAGCACTTTACCCTGAAAGGACGGAACAACTCAGTCCTGGGTAATCCCTGAACTGCACTGAATGCCTAAGAAACCATCTGGAGGAAGGGGTCGATACACACGTCGACCGAGAGATTTTGGCCCACGTCGGAACGAGCGCATTCGCGCTCTGGAAGTACGCGTGATCGGACCTGACGGGAAGCAGGCAGGGGTGATGTCATCCCTCGATGCGCGCAAGTTGGCGCAGACCTACGGTCTTGATTTGCTGGAAGTATCGCCGAATGCGCGTCCCCCGGTTTGCCGGATTCTCGATTACGGCAAATACATGTACGAGCAGAGCAAGAAGCAGAAGGAGACGAAGCAGAGTGCGGGTGCCCAGCGGATGAAGGAAGTCAAATTCAGGGTGTCGATCGACACGCATGATTTTGAGACCAAGTTGATTCGGGCGGAGAAGTTTCTGATGAAGGGGGCTAAATTAAAGATTACCCTGATGTTTCGTGGTCGGGAGATGGAGCATACCGACTTGGGCTTCAATACCATTCGTCGGGCGATCGACGGGCTTCTTGGGGTCGCCACGCTGGACAACGAACCCCGTTTGAGCGGAAGACAAATTACCTGCACGATGTCGCCGTTGCCTCTGCAAAAGCGCAAACCGCGTTTCATCCACAGCGAGGATGAAGAGGACGACGATGATGAGGAAGATGCCGAGGATGAGGTCGATAACGAGGTTGACGAGAAGGAGACGGCGGAGTGATCTCCTGATCCCGGGCGGATGAGGGGAATTTCATGCATGCTTTTGGGGATGCCTTTCCGGGAGGGGCGGATTTGTTGGATATTGATGTTCGTGTTTCCGGTTTCGGGAAGTCTTTGGGCGGCTCAAAGTGTATCCAAAAAATGGATACATGTCATGCCTGAGGCGGTCTCACTGGGGATGGAAGTGTGGCGACCGGAGGAAGGGCATTGGCGTTTTTTTGACCGGAGGCGGCAACTCGACATTGAGGTCGGCGCGGAATCGGTTCGGGTGAATGGAATCAAGATACACCTTGATCGGCCGATGCGGGAAGACGGAGATGGTCCCCTCGTTGCAGAGGCGGACTGGAGGTCTACACTCGAACCCATTCTGACGAAGCCGGAGGTTGCCGGTGAAGCGGATCTGATCTGGATTGATGCCGGGCATGGAGGCAAGGACCCCGGAGCGGTCAACCGGAATGCGGGACTGGTGGAAAAGGATCTGGCCCTTGAAATCTCTTTGGAGCTGGCACGCATCCTGTCGAAGGCAGGGTTGCGGGTGGGACTGACGCGGGAGGATGACAGCTTTGTTGAACTGGGGAAGCGGACCGGGATGTCAAACGCGGCGGGGGCGGATCTTTTCCTGAGTGTCCACTGGAATTCTTTTGAAGATTCATCCGTGAAGGGGGTTGAGGTCTTTGTTCTGGCCCCGGAAGGTCTGGCCTCGACCGGAGCAGCGCGCGAATCGGAATCAGATGACGTCAGGATGACAGCGGCTTTGCCGGGCAATCGCTTTGATGCGGCGAACGCAGTCCTCGGCTATCGTTTGCAGCGATCCTTGGTGACGGAGACGGGAGACGTTGACCGGGGGTTAAAGCGGGCGCGGTTCGCGGTCCTGAAGGGACTGGACTGTCCGGGGGCTCTCGTTGAGTTGGGATTCTTATCCGAGCGAGGGACGGCGGCCCGGATTGCCGAGTCCGAGACCCGGCGGCAGATGGCGAAGGCATTGGCCGCCGGAATTTTTGAATACCTGGAAATCGTTCGGGACGGCCGGGTCGAGGTGCCGCTTCGGGTGGTCGGAGAAGAGGGTGGAGAGCAGCCTTAGCTTAGGCCTCGTTTTCAAAGAATATCTGGTCGGCGGACGTTTCCAGCATTTGGGCGGAGTTTGAATCGTCGAGACGAAGTGACCGCAGATGGCTGAGGGTCAGGGATCGGTAGGCGCAACTGGCGGCAGCGGAGCGGAGGCGGGAAATCAATTCTTCGGTGTTTCCGCGCCATTCGAGATTGGACAGGTAGCTGATGGCTTCGGGTTCGATTTCGCGGACATTGAGGATGGAATGGAGGGTTGTCAGGCTGTAGAGGGTGTCTCGTAGAATTTCGGGAATGTCATCGCGACGTTCGCGGAGGGGCGGGATGACGAGTTCTTCGTCGACCCAGGGCATGATCTGGCTGACAAAGGTATCGGACTGCGCATCGGCGTGGAAGGAGTTGAGAACGGATCCGAGGACGATACGGAGGTGGCGCTTTCCGGTGTTGAAGGTGGACTCGAAAAACCCGATCAGTGCTTCCCGCTCGTGCGGGGCGAGTTCCTCGATCTCGGCGAGGTAAACGACTGGGATTTCGCAATCGGCGAGAATACAGAGGGAGGCGTTGAGGTCGGTAAGGCGTGGCGTCGAGATTTCGGCCTTGGAAAGGATGAGTGGGTAAGAAGGGGAGGTCGTGGATGATTCGTGCAATGCCCGGACAACGGCCTCGAACTCGACCCCTTCTTCACCCCGAAGGAGCAAAATTCGCGCGAATCCGGCGGCCTCACGAACGCGTTCCCGGAGGCGTTTGGCGATCGGGCTGGATCCGAGGATGTGGCAGGAGTTGGAACCTGTTTCCGGGTAGGAGGTGGTCGCTGCTTGCCCGTGGGAGCGGGAGGGCGGTGGTGTCCGGGTTAGTGGTGGGGCTTTCCGAAGCGGGGGACGAATCCTCTTGAGGGTCGGGAGGAGATCAGTGAGGTCCCGCGGTGACATTGAGAGTGGGAGAATATGAGCAACACCGCGGTCGGCAACATCAACGACGTCGCCGGGGAGCGTTTCGTCGGTCAGGAGAATGAAGGTAACTTGGGGATGGCGAAGGGAGAGTTTATCGATGCGGTCGATGAATTCGGGGGCGGGAGCGTGGCCGCCGACCAAAACGGTTGAGGGCCTGGTGCGGAAGAGGATCGAGTCGAGGTCGCTGGAAAGATCGTACGATTTGACGGGTTCCCCGGCTTCACGGAGACCCAGAGAAAGACGACTGCGAATTTGGGAAGCGTCTATGGCGAGGCCGATCAAGCCTTCTATCTGAGTGTCCGGCATGGTCAGTAGGATGTTCCCCGATAGGATCGGACCGGCCGTTTGGCGATAACGCGGCGCGGTGGCACATCATCCGGAGGTGCCGCCGCCGGTTCTGCGGCGGGCGCGGCGGGTTGCGGGGTCGGAGCGGGTTGGGTGGGCGCGGAGGTTGGGGGAGGAGTTGGGACCGAAGCGGCGGATTCCCTGGTCAGTGACTTCAAGCCGGCCGTATCGGTGTTCTTGAGGGCGAGGTTACAAACCATTTTGAGCGAGATGAAGTTGATCTCAGGTTCGACCATCAGCATCAGAATGGCGTCTTTGTTTCGGCGAAAGACGAGCCATTTTTCCGGGTACTTGAGGACGTAATCATCGCAGGGCAAAAAGTTTTCGTCGACGGTATCGTAGAGCGAGGCAATCCGGCGGACAATGTCGTCGAGGGTTTCCCGCGGGATGAAGCCGGGCAGCCGGTCGTAGACTACCTCGCCGCTGCGACGGATAACGAGGAGACCGTCAACGGCGGGGAGGTCGAGGACGTTTTGGTAATAGCGTTCCAGTTGCATTGGAAAGGAAATCAGGATTCGAGTCGTTCGAGGACAAGGGGCACGATGGTCTTGGCCTTTGTCTTACCTTCAAAGAGAAAACCAACGTATCGATCACCCCGGTTGACGCAAACTGCGCTGGTGTTCTTTCCGAGAAGCTGCGCCTCCTCCATCTCATCAAGCCCAAAGGAGTTTCCGAGGAGGGAGGCGATTTCCCCGAGGTAGGCAACGACCCCGCCGAGGATTTCGGCATCTTCGCCCTCGGTGTGCACCAGCTCCCCGTTGTCATCCGTGCTGACCAAAGCGATGAGTCCTTCAAACTCAGGAAGATCTAAAATCGACTCCATATAGGCTCTATTGAGCAGGTTTGATACCAGCGCACGGAGCTGGTTCGCTTCGAGCTGGGCTCGGTTCGGAACAACCTGGCGGGAGCACCTGGACTTCGGCGGTTCCGAACGATGAATGATGTCGGCTTGGCCCAAGGTGGTGATTTTGTCAGGCTCGGGAAAATTTTGAGTTGACCGGGAGGTTGGAAAACTGATTGTTTTTCCGTTTCGCAATGGCGACGGCGAGATAGCTCAGTTGGTAGAGCGGAGGACTGAAAATCCTTGTGTCCCCGGTTCGAATCCGGGTCTCGCCACCACCCCTGGCCGCATCAGGCGAACGGTCCGGGTGGAACGGGTGTCTCCTTTGGGGGGCAGCGGGTTTCGATGATTTTTGGATCTTGGGGCGTTCCGGTGCTTGAGGATATGTCGAGGGACGCGGGGTCGAGTTGGGTGACGAGGACGACGAGTTGATCCTCTCCGGGGAAGGCTCGCATGTTCCAGAAGCCTTCGCGCCACCAGGTTCCGGAGGGAACGTCGAGGAGCGAGCGGCTTTTTCGGTCGAAGGTGAAGACGTGAACCAGCTCTTCGTTGACGCGGATGCAGATGAGACTGATGTGGCCGCCGTTATCGGTTTGGTAAACCTTGCAACCGATCATGCCACTGGAGGCGAGGTTGCCTCCGAGGACGGAGGGCTGGGGGGCGGCGTGGGATGCTAGCCAGGATCGGATTTCGGCAGGATCGTTCGATTTGAGACCGAGCTGGTTGATGTTGTTGGCGAGCTGGCTGAGGGAAAAGGAGTCCTGTCGAACGATGGGTGTGCCTGCCAGATTGGTTTGGGGACTACGGATCGAGACGAGGATAGCGAGGCAGGCGGCGGCGGCGAGGGCGATCGCCCCAATGCGCCAAGGGAAGCGGACGAGCTTTTGGCTGAGGATGTGATGGGGTTGGAGTTCGGCGAGGAGTTGTTCCTTGCCCTCGGTGGGAACCGGGAGGCTGCCGAGGGCATTGGCGGCGGAGCTGTCGAAGGCGCGCTGGTCGGCGAACCAGTCTTTTAGGTCCGGATCGCTCTCGGCTTGAGCAAGGGCAAGTGAAAAGGCCGGGTCGAGAGCGTCCCGGCCTTCGGGGCGGTAGGCGGCAAGCCATTCCCTGGCTTCGAGGTTATCCATGATGTGTCTGGGTTCTGGTTTGAAAGGGGATTGGGTCGCAGGCGAGATGGGCACCGGATTCAAAGAGGGTGCGGAGGCGGTCTTTGCCCCGGCGGAGGCGGGACATGACGGTGCCGATGGGGATCTCGAGGGTTTCGGCGATCTCGGCGTAGGAGAACGATTTGAGGTAAAAAAGGATGAGGGGCGAGCGGTAGGGTTCGTCGAGCTTTTGGAGGGCGTCGAGGAGGGAGGAGGCGTCGATTTTTTCGCTGGGGGTCGTGTTTGTTGTCGAGGTGGGTTCAGGAACGGATTCGAGAGGGGTGGAGGGGAATCGGGTTTTGTGTCGGTACTGATCGATGAATTCGCGGTGGAGTGTGCTGAAGAGCCAGGATTTTGCCTTTGAGGTGTCGCGGAGGTGATGGCCTTTGCGGGCGAGTTTGTGAAAGGCACTCTGGGTCAGGTCGAGGGCGTCTTCGTGCCTCCGGCAAAGGCTGTAGGCGAAACGGTAGAGAGGATCATACCATTCGTGAACGATGGAGCGGAGGTGGTCGACGGTCATCAGATCTTGGGACGAAAGGCAGGCGTATTTATTCCCATCGGTGGTGGGGGGATTTTCCGTGCTGGAGAATAGCTGTGCGGTGGGCGGTGGTGCCGTAGCCCTTATGGCGGGCGTAACCGTAGCGGGGGTCGGTCTGGTCGAGTTCGATCATGAGGGCATCGCGCTGGTGCTTGGCGCAGATCGAGGCGAGGGCGATCGCGAGCGAGCACGTGTCGCCCTTGACGATGGCCTCGTGGGCAAGACGGAGGCGGCGCAGGGGGATCCCGTCGACGAGGATTTGCGGGGTGGTGGGCTGGGTCGCGAAGAGGGGGAGTCCGTTTTCCGGAAGGGTCCAT
>CAZFLQ010000014.1:0-9955 GCA_964519935.1 uncultured Puniceicoccaceae bacterium
CTTCGATGCTCTGGAAGCCTCGCAGGAGGCGGCAGGGCAGGCACACGAAGGTTAATGGGCTCGGTGGGCTTTTTGAAAAAGGGATAAAAAAAGAGCCGCCCGGTGGGGGGCGGCTCTGGGAAAGCGCGGGCCGGGGTGGTTCAGGTTCCGGCTTGGTCGAGGAGGTCGCCGAGGGATGCGAGGTCGTCGTCGCTCTTGAGGGAGTCATAGGCGGCGGCCTCGGCGGCAATTTGCTCTTCGCTGTATTCAGCGGCCTTGATCGAGAGTCCGACACGACGGTCGTCGCGGTCTATCTTGATAACGCGGGCTTGGACATCTTGACCAATTTCGAGGATGTCTTTCACCTTCTCGACGCGATCTTCGGAGATCTGGGAGATGTGAACGAGTCCGTCGATATCGTGGTTGAGCTGAATGAAGGCACCAAATGCGGCAACCTTGACTACCTTGCCTCCGACGATATCGCCAATCTTGAAGAGCTGATCGATGACCGACCAGGGGTCTTCGGCGAGCTGCTTCATGCCGAGGGAGATCCGCTGGTTGCGGGTATCGACGTCGAGAACAATCGCGTCGACCTCGTCGCCTTTTTTGACGGCTTCGGAGGGGTGATTGATCTTTTTGGTCCAGCTCATGTCGGAAACGTGAACCATTCCGTCGATCCCTTCCTCGAGCTCAATAAAGGCGCCATAGTTGGTGAGGTTTCGGACCTTGCCACGGACATGGGCACCCACTGGGTAGTTGTGGGGGGCCATTTCCCACGGGTTGGTTTCGAGTTGGCGAAGACCAAGGGAGATTTTCTGTTCCTCTTTTTGAATACCGAGGACAACTGCATCGACCTCCTCGCCGACCCGAAGAACATCACCAGGCTTGTTGATGCGCTTGGTCCAGGAGATCTCGGTGATGTGGACGAGGCCCTCGACGCCTTCTTCGAGTTCGATGAAGGCACCATAATTGACGAGGTTGACAACTTTGCCGCGAACCTGCGCACCGACCGGGAATTTCCGCTCGATGTTTTCCCATGGGTTGGAATTGAGCTGTTTGAGCCCGAGGGAGACGCGTTCGCGGTCGCGATCGACGTCAAGGATCATGACGTCAATTTCCTCACCCGTCTTGAGCATTTCGCTGGGATGAGAGACCCGTCCCCAGCTCATATCCGTGATGTGGAGGAGGCCGTCGAGGCCATCGAGATCAATAAAGGCACCGTAATCGGTGATATTCTTGACGAGACCGCGCCGGGAATCGCCGGGCTGGACCTCTTCGAGGAGCTTGCGGCGTTTTTCCATCCGCTGTTCTTCGATCAACTCGCGGCGGGAAACGACAATATTTTTCCGGTCGGGATTGATCTTGATGACCTTGAAATCGTAGGTCTGACCGACGTACTGGTCGAGATTCTTGGGGGGTTGGATGTCGATCTGAGAGGAGGGGAGGAACGAATCGACGCCGATGCTGATAATGAGTCCTCCCTTGACCTTGGCTTTGACGCGACCGGCAACGATGGAACCCTCTTCACAGCGGGTGAGGATTTTCTCCCAGTTCTTCTTTTGCTCGGCCTTGTCGAAGGAGACGATGGGATTGCCATCGCGGTCTTCAAGTTTTTCGAGGAAAACCTCGATTTCCGAACCGATTTCCAATTCCCCGGTGTCCTGAAATTCAACTGCGGGGATGCTCGCCTCGGATTTACCGCCGATGTCGACGATAACTTCCGTCGGGCGGATTTCGATGATGGTTGCTTTGATGATGGAGCCTTCGCTGAGCTGTTGTATGTTGCTCGACGAAAGCAGGTCTTCCATTACGGAACTCATATATAGTTAGTGGTTAGAGCCGACGGCACGAAAGGGTGCCGGCGGGTTGGAGGTTTGCGTTGATGTATGTGTTGTTGATTGGCGAATGTCCCCAAACCGAATGGAGACAAGGATCTGAACCTGCTTAAAATGCGGTGACCGGGCAAGCGGAAAATTTCAAGGTGCTACGATTCCCGGAAGACGGTTGTAAAAGTATTAAAAAAAAAGCCACATTTTGCGTGACCCGAGGCCGTAAGTGGCTAATAGTGTTGGTTAGCTTGTCTGGCTTCTACCCCTTAGCCCCATGAAAATCAGTCTAACTTTATTCGTTTGTTCCCTTGGTCCATCGGCCGCGTTTGGCAATGAGCCGGCCGGCACCTTTGAGGGAACCCTGTTCCAGATCGGATCGGTCGGTATCTACCTGGCCGCGTCCTTGTTGTTTGGTCGGGCGTTTCTGCGTTTGCGCAGCGGAAAGTCCAATCTGAAGGGGGGTGTGCGATGAGAGGCTCACTGTCGATTGGTATCGTTTCGGCCCTGTTCGTTTGCACCGGGTTGCAGGGCAACGTTCATGATGATTTCAGCGAGGGTACTGGCAAATGGGCCGCATCGGGTGGTGCGGTTGTCGCGGTTGGGCAAAGATCGGGACGGCCTGGTGATGGGGCGATGTCGATGAGCAGTTCGGATTCGATTGGAACGGTCATGAGGGCAGAGGAAATCGATCCGGGGCAACGGGATTTGTGGATTGATCTCGAGGCAAGGCCTGTTTTGGTGCCGAGTGGATCGCCAACGCCAAATGTGGGAGCCGTCCCGGCGTCCTTCTTTTTTAACGAGAAGGGTGACGTCGTTGTTTACGACGGGGATGATTCGGTTTGGACTGTTTATCCCTTGGGGAAGCTTTCGTTGAAGCCTGGAAAGTGGGTGCGGATTTCACTTGCCCTAAACTATGAAGTTCAGCGGTGGACTCTCTGGATCGATGGGAAGCGGGTCGCGGCAAATCTGGGTTTTGCGGGTAAAACAGATTCGTTTGAGGGAATTCGGGTTCAGCACCGGGCACCGGATCCGGCGTTGCTGGATGATCTCGGGATCACCTTCGAACGTCCGAAAGGACTTGCCGGGGGAACGGAATTCAACGAAGAGCCGACGGAGGTATTTGTGCCTGTTTCGAAGCCGGTGGAAAAAGAAAAAGCTCCCATGCGATCGCTTTTTGTGCCGCTGAAGCGCTAGCATCCTGTCTGGAAAGCGGGTCTATCCACGTTCTTGAAGGATGGGGGCTATTGGCTGGAGGGGAGGTCGATGGTTATGGGGAGAGGATCGGAAGGCTGGGCCGGCTGGGTGTCGGTGGGATTGTCAGAGCCGGGGGGCTCGGGGTCGTCATTCTCGTCTGAGGGTTGGACTGCGGGGAGGTGGAGCCAAAGGGATGGTCCGGTGTCGGAGCGGATTTCGAGGAAGGCGAGTTCGGCCCCAAGGTAGTTGAGGTCGTCGCCAAAGTCGTCGATGTCGTCGGTGTCCTCCCATTGGTCGATGCGGGGATTGTAGAACCAATAGTGGATTCCGGAAAAGGAGCTGGCGAGGGGAACGGTCAGGAGGGCGGGGTCGCCATTGGACTCGGCGAGGGTAAGGGGCTCGAGGATCCCAACGAGGGTTTCGTCCTCAATTTTGAGGAAGACGCGCAATGGGCCGAGTTCGGACAGGCCGAAGATCGATCCGGCGGCATTGAAAAAGAACTGATTGTCGGCGCGGCGGTCGCCTCCCGGGGGGGCGACCCCGTAGTCGGATTCGGAGGGGAAGATTTCTCCACTGCGGTCGAGACCGGTCTGGAGAAGGTAGCGGGCGGTCAGGAGGGAGCCGGTTTCGTTGGCGGTGCGGGTGGCGATGATCCAACTTTGGGTGACGGCGAGAAAGAGGGAAACGGCGGTCACGAGGGTCAGCCCTCCGAGGGCGATGGCGGCGAGGACCTCAATCAGGGTAAATCCGGTGCGTTTGAGGGATCGTGGCATCGTGAATGTCTCAGGATGCTTTGGGAGTGGGACCGTTTTCCGGTTGGGCGTAGAGGGTTTGGGCGATGGCGTTCCAACTGAGGGAGGCGGCAAATTGTCGGCCGGCGCGGCCCAGTTGCTGGCGCCGGGCGGGGTTTTCGAGGAGTTCGCGGAGGGCGTTTCCGAGATCTGTCGGGTCGGATGGATTGATGAGGAGTCCGGTTTGACCGTGAAGGACGGCCTCGCTGACGCCCCCGATGTTGGAAGCGATGACGGGAAGTCCGCAAAGCGATGCGTCAAGACAGGCGAGGCCGAGGCCTTCGATGCTCCTGGGGGAAGGTTGGCTGGGAAAAATGAAGCAATCGGCCCGGCGGTATTCAGCGACGAGGGCCTCGTTGTCGAGCGGTCCAAGCAATGTAGCGGAAACCTCCTGGCGGCTGATCGCGGTCTGGACGGCGCGGGCGTATTTTCCGCGGACACGCGGCCCGACGATCCGGAGTTGGATCCGCTGGCGGATGTTGGAGTCGAGACGGCCGAGGGCTTCAATGAGGGCGAGTTGTCCCTTGCGGGGATGGAGTCGACCGACGGTCAGACAGCGAAAATCCCCGGAGGCGGGGCGGGGACTGGGGGCCGCGTTTTCGCCGGGGTCGGGGATGGTGCAGGCCCCGCCGGTTACGAGGATCTTTTCGGAAAATCCGGGAAACCGATCCTCGAAGAGGTTGGCGCAGTAGTTCGAGAGGACGTGGATCCATTTGGCCTTTTCGCAGAGGCTGAGAAACTTTTGGCGGCGGGGAGCGGGAGCGGAGAGTTTGAGGATCTCGGAGCCATGGAGGGTTATCCCGAGCCCGGGGATGCGAGGTGTGAAGTGTTTCGCAAGGTCCATCCAGGATCGAACGGCACCCGGTTCGGTGAGGTGGACGAAGGCGGATTCGAGTTCGCTGAGACGGGGTCGGACGGCGGCGGTATGTCGAAGGCGGTCGGGCCAGCCCTGTTTTCCGCGGACGGGCAATTGGATTACGGCGTATCCATCGCGGCGGGTCGGGAGATCGGGGTGAACGGGCGCCCAGACGGTGACGGGAAGATCAGGAAAAGTGGTGGCAGCGGCAGCGGCGAGGTTCTCGACGACTGCGCCGGCGCCGCCGCGGGTGGGGTGAAATTCGTGAGTGAAGAGGTGGAGGGATTGCATCAGGTGCGGCGATTAATCCTTACGGCTGGACCAGATGCGAAGGGTGGCGAGGAAAAAGCTTTCGAGGGCGGCGACGGGGGTGAGGTTGAGCTGGAGGAGGCGGGAGGTATTCTCGAGAGCGGCGCAGGCGCGGGAAAGGCGGGCCGTCGCGACGGTGGCGTTATCGCTAGCGGGGTCGGCGGCGAGATCGGTTCGGGAGCGTTCGAGGAGAGCCTCGGAAATCTCGCCGAGGAGACGTTGGCGAACTCCACGGGAGGCCCCGGCCTCCATCGCGGCGCGAGCGTCGTCGGGTGTTTCCCCGTCAAGTTCGCCCGAGATGGTTTCCCATTCGGCGTTGGCGAGACGACCCTCGATCCCGGTAAAGGTGCGGATGAGCCCATAGGCCCCGAAGAGTCGGGAGGAAACATCGGGACGGGACTTCATGGGGGTCTCGAGTTCGTCCAGCCAGGCGTGCAAACGTTGCAACCACTGACGCCATTCGGGGTCGTCGAAGGGAGCAACGATCCCCCCGACCCGCACGTTCAGACAGCGGCTGCGGATGGTATCGAGGAAGTCCTGGGGGCGGGTGGATCCGAGAACGAGATAGGTGCCGGAGGGGGGCTCTTCAAGGGTTTTGAGGAGAGCGTTGGCGGCCTCGCCATTCATCCGTTCGGCGTGCTCGATGACAGCGACCTTGGTTCCCCCGGCGGAGGAGGTGTGGGCGAGGGAACGGATGAGGCGGCGGACGGCGTCAACCGGGATTTGCCGCATCTTGTTAGCGGGGCGGACGCGGAAACAGTCGGGATGTTGGAGAGGGTCGGCAGTCGGAGAGACCCCGAGGAGGTATCCGGTGAGGTTGGCGGCGACCTCCCCGATCCGTTCGGGGTCGGAGCCCTGAAGGATTACAGCGTGCGAGAGGCGTCCCCGTTGATGGGCGGACTGGAGAAGCTGGGCAACGTCGTTCGGCATGAGAATTCCGGCGGGGAACGCAGTGTCTCAGATTCCGTCGACGAACGGGGACCTGTCAATCGGCAACGAAAAAGCGCTCCGAAATTTCGGCCCAGATCTTCTCTTCGAGAACGGTACGTTCCTCGGTTCCGTCGAAGACGCTGAAGCGCTCGGGGAGGCTTTTGACGAGGAGGAGATAGCCCTCGCGAACCTTGCGGTAGAACTCGATATTTTCCTGTTCCATCCGGTCAAGGTTGCCGCTCGAGCGGGAGCGAATGCGTTCGAGCCCGATCTCGGCGGGGACATCGAGGACAATTGTAAGGTCGGGGATGAGGTTGCCGACGGCAAAGGTATTGATGTTCTGAACGGGATCGTCGGAGAGTTGGCGGGCAGCACCCTGATAGACGGTGGTGGAGTCCAGAAAGCGGTCGCAGATGACGATTTTACCGGAGGAGAGGGCAGGGATAAGGAGTTCGCGGACGAGCTGGGCACGGCTCGCGGCGAAGAGAAGGAGCTCAGTCTCCGGACACATGCTCTGGCCGCATTTGGCGTGTTTGAGGAGGTTGCGGATTTCCTCGCCAATATCGGTGCCGCCCGGTTCACGGGTAACGACAACCTCGAGCCCGGCATCCTCGAGGCGGGTGGAGAGGCGGGCGATTTGGGTGGTTTTGCCGCTGCCCTCGGACCCTTCGAAAGAGATCAAGACGCCGCGATTAGAATTCGTTTCTGTCATAATAACTGCGCAAACCGTGGCGGAGAATTTGGGGGATGGCTATCTTTTTCGGGTTGTCGGGCTAACGCTGCGGATCAGTTCAGCAACCTCCGAGAGATTTGGGCTGGCGGCGTTGCGGACATAGAAGCCGGAGACGGCGGCGGCGACGCGAAGGCAGACACCGGGTTCCATTCCGAGAAGCCGGGCGACGGCAAAGCCGGAGTTAAAGTGATCGCCGGCCCCGGTCGAGATGAGGGGATCGTCGGTGTAGTAGCCCTGAACATACCAGGAGTCGTCGCGGGTCGCGCAGGCGGCACAATCGGTAGGGTGGATCACGACGCAACTGATCTGGATTTCGGAGCGGATGAGGGTGGCGAGGCGGCGGAGACCGTTGGAGGTGTCGGCGGGTTCGTTGTGGCCGAGAATTGCGCCGATGCGTTCAGCTTCCTTGAGGTTGAGGCCGAGGGTAACGGAGCCGTAGTTCTGGAATTTTGAGATGGTGCTGAGAACGCTGCGGATTTCGCCGTCGCCGCGTTTTTCGGGGTCAGCGAGATCGAAGAAGAAGTGACGCCGGTCGCCGGGACCGAGATGGGGGAGGACATTGTCGACGAGGCCCTCGAGGAAGCCGGTCATTTCGGGAATCATCGTCCAGTTGACCATCGAGATGAGATCGGCGCGGTTGATGAGGTCAAAAAAGGCACCTTCGCCAACCTGTTGAACGGTCGCGCGGTAGGATATCTCGTCAAGCCCGGCGAGTTCACCAAAGAGGATTTTTCCGTCGGTAAATTCGGCCGCATGGGTCACGCCGGGGTTGGCGATGGAGATGGCATCGGTTGCGGCGGCAAACTCGGCAAAGACTGGATGGATGGCGGGTTTTCCGATCGCACCGATGAAGCGGGTCTGGAGACCCATCGCGAGGATCGCGTTGGCCATGATAGGGCCGTTTCCGCCGATCTTGGTCAATTTGGGGAACAGCTCGATATTGGTGCTTTTTCCGGCGGCGGCGGAGATGCGATTTCCAAACCCGGAAATCGTTTTGATTGGGGTGATGCGATCACCTTTACCGTGACGCTTGTCCACCGGGTGAACGATGATGTCGACAAATCCGTCGAGCCCTACAAGAGCTTTGCAGGATGAAACATCGGGAGCCTTTCGGGCGAGTGCGTCAAGAGCCTCTTTTACGAAATCCATTTCGCTTGATATAGGTGGCGATGGTTTGCAGGCAATGCGAAAAATCGACCCCGGAGTGCTTTGGTGTTGATGGGTTCGGATCGGGCGGGGCATTCTCGGAGGCATGTTTGGGACGGATACATTTTCAGTGCTTGCGCAATCCTCGACGCCGGGACCGCTGGTCTATTTCGGTCAGTCAAATCTGGCGGGAAAATTCATCATTCTGCTGTTGATCGCCGCCAGTATGGTGGCGTGGACGGTGATGATCGGGAAAACCTTCGATTTGCGCCGACGGCGGGCGGTGAATCTGGCCTACGAGGAGCGCTTGACGAACGTTGAGCGCCTGCTGAATCTGGATATTATTGCACCGGCGGGGGGGCGCGGGGCCTATGCGAACCTCGTGGCGGTGGCGTTGCAGGCCTACTATCGTTTCACGGGGACCGGCGAGGTGGCGCGGAAGGCAAAGCTCGGGCACGTCGATCACGCTCTGCAGCGGGAGCTGGCGGTAGCGATTGAAAAGCTGGAGTCGAAGATGATCATGCTGGCATCGATCGTAACGGGGGCGCCATTTTTGGGGTTGCTGGGGACGGTCTGGGGGGTGATGGACGCGTTCGGGGGGGTGGCGCTGGAGGGCAATGCGACGATCCAGACGCTCGCGCCGGGGGTGAGCGGGGCACTTTTGACGACGGTGGCCGGTTTGATCGTGGCGATCCCGTCGGTATTCGGATACAATTTCCTGTTGGTGCGGGTCAAGAAGATGAGCACCGAGCTGGAGAGCTTTGCGAGCACGGTGGCTGACCGAATTGAACTGGAGGAGGTTAACCAGTGATGAACGACGGGCGCTTTCGGCGGCGGGAATCGTTGACATCGATGGCGGACATTAACGTGACGCCATTGCTGGACCTCGCCTTTGCGCTGCTGATCATTTTCATGATCGCGACTCCGTTGCTGGAGCAAACGATCCCGCTGGAGTTGCCGAAGGAAGAGCCGACGGAGCAAAACACCTCATCGGAGCGTCCTTCGGAGCGGATCTCGGTGGATCGGAACGGATTGCTGTATTGGGGGGAACAAGAGGTGGACGAAGGGCGTCTCGAAGAGCTGATGGAGCGCGTGTCCCAAGATGCCGAAAAACCGGTTCTGCACATCCGGGCGGACGGGTTGACGGCGTACCAGAAGGTCACGCGGGTGTTGAATCTGGCCAAGAAATACGGGCTGAACGCGATCAGTCTGGACACCCAGTTGGGCCGTGATTGAGGAACCGGAATACAAGGCGAGCTTTCGCTGGTCGATCGGGCTGCA
The DNA here is from genome assembly GCA_964519935.1 of uncultured Puniceicoccaceae bacterium. Taxonomy (GTDB): domain Bacteria; phylum Verrucomicrobiota; class Verrucomicrobiia; order Opitutales; family Puniceicoccaceae; genus DAISIK01. Next base: position 9,049 of record CAZFLQ010000014.1, read on the forward strand.
CACGGTCGTGCTGATCTTGATGTTGGGCTGGTGGTTGCTGGAGAAGATCCTGCCGGAGCGGGAGCCGGAGCCGTTTGTGTTTGAGATGGTCAGCCCGCCGGGGCCGCCGGCACCGGATCCCCGGATCGAGCCGGAGACGGCGGCTCCGGTGATCGTGCCGCAGCGGCCGAGGCCGGAACCAAGGCCGGAACCGGAGCCTGAGCCGAAGCCGGAGCCCGAACCGGAACCGTTGCCTGAGCCGCCAAAGCCGGAGCCGCCCCAGCAGAGGATGTCCTACGAGGATTTCATCCGCGAGGAGGGACCGGTAAAGCCGACGCGGACAGTACAGAGCCGACCGCGGCAGCAGGTGGAGGTGCAGATTGAGCGCGATTTCCTGGATGACCTGAACAATCTGATGGCACCGTCGGAACAGCGGGAGTTCAACCAGATGTCGGCGGCGGTGCAGAATGCGGTCCAGAGTTACCTCGGACGGGTGCGGGGACGGGTCCTTTCGCGGTGGGAGCAGCCATCAGGGGTTTCGAGTGGGAGAGAGGTTGTGCTGGTGTTTGACCTCGGCCGGGATGGCGGGCTGACAGCAGTGCGGGTTTTCAAGACATCGGGCGTGGCGAGTCTGGATCAGTCGGCGCTGAATGCGATCCGCGCAGCGGCACCCTTTGGGCCGACGCCGACGGGCCAGCCGATGCGGAATTTGCGTCTGCCGGTGCGGATTCCCTGAGGGGAACGATCCATTCATCCTCCAAAATGAAAGAATGTCTAAGGGAGGTTCTGGAGGATGGTTTCGATGAGAGGCGTGTAACCGGGGGCGTTGGGGTGGAGGTAGTCGGGCATGCGGTCGCGGCGGACGTGGCCGGATGGGTCGAGAAAGGGCGGGCTGCAATCGGCGGTGACGAGGTTGGGGATGCGTTCG